>JBARNX010000059.1:0-34143 GCA_049641805.1 Minisyncoccales bacterium | reverse complement strand
CTACTGCTTAAAGATTTCCTACTGCAATTTCCATATTTCGGCTGCGCCGGATTCATCATTCGTCGACAGACTTAGCTCAAGTATGCCTCCTCATTCTTCATCCGGCTCGCCCGAAATCTGAAAATTTTGCTACGGAAATCTTTAAGCAGTAGGTCTAATGTTATTTTGGCTTAATTTAAGGTTGAAAGATCAAAATTAAAAATAACAATGTAAAATTACAAAATGTCTTAATACCGACATTTTAACATTTTAATTTGTCACTTTGATCTTTGATTTTTACATTTTCAATTTTGTGTTAGTTGGACATTTGAAACAGCTTCAATCTCTTGAAGCGGCCAAGGACAATGGCCGTTTGAGCCATGCCTACATATTCAGCGGGCCGTCCAAGGTGGGTAAGAAAACCGCGGCCTTGGAATGGTTGTCGCGGATTTTGGGAACCAGCCTTGCCGAGGGCGCGGCGCACCCGGATTTTTTGTTCGTAAAGCCGCTGATTGATTCTAAAACCGGCAAAACCGCCGGGGAAATTACAGTTAACCAAATCCGCGGGTTGATCAATAAGCTGTCGTTTAAGCCGGCGTTGGGGCCATATAAAGCGGCGGTCGTTGATAATGCCGAACTGATGAACGGCGAGGCCCAGAATTGCTTGTTGAAAACCCTCGAAGAACCGCCGGGCGATGCGATCATTATTTTGGTTACGCAAAATTCGCAACGCCTTTTGGAAACCATCCGGTCGCGCTGCCAGACCGTGCAATTTAATTTTGTGCCGGAAAAGGAAATGGAAATTATGGCGAAAGATTTGATTTCAAAAAGCGGCAATAAAATTGATGAAACGCTTGCCGGGGAGATCGTGGAATTATCCTTTGGCCGGCCGGGGAGATTGGCCGAGTTTATCGCCAGCCCCGAACAATTAAAAAAATGGCAGGCGAACGCCAAGGAGTTTGTCAAAATCATCAACGCCGAATTGTCGGAAAAGTTCGCTTACGCCAAAAGAATCACCGATATTGAAAATGAAGACGCAAATTTGGATGAAATCATGGAAATTTGGCAATTCCATTTCCGCAAGCTGATGCTGGAAGCGCTGGATAAAACTAAAGCCGCGCCATTCGTGTTCAGCAAAACAAAGGAAAATCCCTATACCTTGGAAAAAATCGCCGCGATATTAAAAAAAATCCACGAATTGAATGTGATATTGCAAACCACCAACGCGAATCCCAAGCTGGCGATCGAGAATTTTATGATGGATTTGTAAAAATACGAGCGAAAACAAATTGGAAATCGTGATTCTCGCCGCGGTTAAGGAATCTATGGGTTCTTTTGATATGCCGGTCGCTGCAAAAATTGCAAATGCCATTGATTTGCTTGAAATTTTCGGGTCAAAACTGAATATGCCGCACAGCAAAAAAATCGATAACGAGATTTATGAATTGAGAATCCGCGGAAAAAAAGAAATACGAATTTTTTATAGCTTTGTTCGCGGAGAAATATTCTTGGTCCACGGTTTTATTAAAAAATCAGACAAATTGCCGCCAAAAGAGATAAAACTAGCTAAAATGCGCCGTCGGGATTTGACTTTATAATAACATATATGTTATATATTGAAATATAACCATCAAAAACATGGAAATGCAAACTTGGACGGAATTTAAAAAAGAATTGCTAAAAAACAAGAAATTCGCCGAAGAATACGCGAAGCTTGAGCCCGAATTTGAATTGGCCAAAACATTAATTAAAAAAAGGCTGGAAAAGGGAATGACCCAGCAACAGCTGGCCAAAAAGATCGGCACCAAGCAAGAAGCTATTTCCCGTTTGGAATCCGGCAGTTATAATCCGTCGATGCTTTTGTTGCGAAAGGTTGCCAAAGCCTTGGATTCCCGCCTGGAAGTAACAATAAAATAAAAAATCTACGATTTGAATCTGAGATTGCAAACCACCAACGCGAGCCCGAAACTGGCAATCGAGAATTTTATGCTGGATATTTGATTTTTGTCAAGATTAACAAGAAGAGAAGGTATGGTATATTGGATATGTTGGAAAGTGAATTAAAACAAAGAATCAAAATGCAAGTTTGCAAGAGGTCGCACCTCGGCGAGTACGCCGAGGAACGACCTCTCTGAAATACGAAATTCAAGATACAAAATATAAAAATCTATGGAATACAAAGAGGTTATTAAAAAATTAACGCCGGAGTTTGACAAGGCAATGGTTTATTTGGATCGGGAATTGGCCAAGATTCGAACCGGAAGGGCGAGCGCATCAATTATTGAAGACATGGTGATTGAATGTTTTGACCAGAAGTTTCCGCTGAAGCAGCTGGCAATGATTTCGATTCCGGAGCCGCGCCAGATTGTGGTCCAGCCGTGGGATAAATCTTATTTCGAGCCGATCCAGAAAGCCATTGAATCGTCGCAATTGGGTTTGTCGCCCGCGGCCGAAGGCGCGGTGATCCGCATTACGATGCCGGATTTGACCAGCGATTACCGCCAGAGTTTGGTGAAAGTGATTTCCAAAGTGCAGGAGGATACGCGCCAGGCAATTCGCCGGGCGCGCGATGACGCTTGGTCGCAGATACAGAGACTGGAGCGCGAAGGCGAAGTGCGCGAAGACGATAAATTCAGGGCCAAAGACGAACTTCAGAAATTGATCGACAGCTACGGCAAGAAGATCGAAGAGGCCGGAGAGAGGAAGAAGAAGGAAGTTTCCGAATAAAAAAATCCGAAGCACGAATATCGAAATCCGAAACAATTTTCAAAATTCAAATGTTCAAATGACCGAAACGGAAAATCAAATTCGTTTTGAACCTTTGATATTTGAAAATTCAAATTTGTTTCGATATTCGGGTTTCGATATTCGAAATTAATGTTCTCAACTATTTTACTTGTTTTTTTCAGTTTGATCGGTTTAATCACGCTCCACGAACTGGGGCATTTTGCGTTCGCGCGCAAATTCGGGGTTAAAGTTGAAGAATTCGGGATGTTTTTGCCGCCCCGGATCTGGGGTAAAAAATTCGGTGAAACGCTTTATTCCATCAATTGGATTCCCGCGGGCGCGTTCGTGAAATTGCAAGGCGAGGATAGCGCCGAGAAAGACGATCCGCGCAGTTTCGGCTCCAAACCGATCTGGCAGAGGGCACTGATTATTGCCGCGGGCGTGATTTCGTTCTGGCTGGTGGCGGTGGTTATTTATACTTTTGTGTTTTTATCCGGCGCGATCGAGCAGGTTGACGACAACGATCCGGCTGCCGATGCCAAGGTGCAGATAATTTCAATTTCCGCGGATTCGCCGGCGCAGGCCGCGGGATTGCAAATGGGAGATATTATTGTCAGCGTCGGGAGAAAAGATAGCGGAGAACAGCCCTCGCCGGTTGATAAAATCGGGCAAGTGCAGGAATTTGCCGCGGAACGCAAAGGCGAGGAGATCGCTATGGAAATCCGCCGCGCCGGCCAGAATTTGGAAGTGGCCATTACGCCGCGCGTTGATCCGCCGGCCGGACAGGGAGCTATGGGTATCGCGCTGATACGCACGGCGCAGAAAACTTACACATGGTGGCAGGCTATCGGTAACGGGTTTCTGGCGACATGGAATATGACCATCGGCGTGTTTGACGGTTGGGGCCAGATAATCAGCCGTTTGGCGAACAACGAAGGAATGCCCGAAGGCGCGCAAATGGTGGGACCGGTGGGAATAATGGATATGATGGCTAAACAGGCTGAAATGGGCGCCAGTTATTATTTGCAATTCGTGGCGATGATCTCGGTTTATCTGGCGGTCTTTAACGCGTTGCCGATTCCCGCGCTTGACGGCGGCCGGCTGATGTTTTTGGCCATTGAAGCGATCAGAAGAAAACCGGTTTCGGAAAAGATTGAGCAGTTGTTAACGATGTTTTTCTTTGCGGCTTTGATGCTTTTTGCCATCATTGTCACGGTGCAGGATGTGAGGCGATTATTTTAAATTGAAAATGTAAAAATCAAAAATTAAAATGACAGTTTAAAATGTTAAAATGTCGGTTATTCGACACTTTACATTTTTACATTGTCATTTTCCATTTTGATTTTTCAATTTTACATCTGCTATGCGTCAGTCTCAACTTTTCACTAAAACCCAGAAAGAAGTTTCCGCCGATGAGACCAGTGCGGGGACGCGATTGTTATTGCGCGCCGGTTTTATCGATAAAACCGCGGCCGGGGTTTACACGATTCTGCCGCTGGGTTTGCGGACGCTTCAAAAAATCGAAAAGATCATTGCCGCCGCGATGGACGGTCTGGGCGCCCAGCGCGTGGTTATGCCGGCATTGGTACCCAAAAATAATTGGGAAACCACCGGCCGCTGGAATTACGACCTTTTCAAACTCAAAGGCGCCGGAGGGGAAGAATACGGGTTGGCGGCCACGCTTGAAGAAGTGGTTACTCCTTTGGCAAAGAAATTCGCTTTTTCCTACAAAGATTTCCCTTTTGCCGTTTACCAGATTCAAACCAAATTCCGCAATGAATTGCGCGCTAAGTCGGGATTGCTGCGCGGCCGGGAATTTCTGATGAAAGATCTTTATTCTTTCCACATCGACCAGAAAAATTTGGACGAATATTATGAACGGGTAAAAGAAGCGTATTTTTCGATCTTCAAGCAAACGGGCATAGTCCAGGATACTTATCTGACTCTGTCGAGCGGCGGAACTTTTTCCAAGTTTTCCCACGAATTCCAAACCGCCACGGAAGCGGGCGAGGATTTAATCTATCTTTGCGATAATTGCGGGATCGCGATCAATCGCGAAATAAAATCCGAATATCCAAAATGTCCGGAATGCGGCGGCGAGAAATTCAGCGAGAAAAAGGCGATCGAGGTTGGAAACATCTTCAAGCTGGGGACAAAATTCAGCGCCGCGTTCGGTTTTGAAGCGACCGGCATCAATGGATGCAAATTGCCGGTTCTGATGTGTTGCTATGGCATTGGTTTGACGCGCGTGATGGGCACGGTTGCCGAAATTTGCCGCGACGACGCGGGAATCGTTTGGCCAGCGGCAATTGCGCCATTTACCGCTCACCTGATCGAGTTGGAATCAAAAGACGAAGAGGTCAACCGCCGGATAAAAGAAACCAGCCAAAAAATTTGCCAGGATTTACAAAAAAATGAAATCGAAGTACTATACGATGACCGGGCAGGCAAATCCGCCGGGGAAAAATTCAAAGACAGCGACCTTTTGGGCATACCCAACCGGATCGTGGTTGGCGCGAAAACGCTGGAAAAAAACAGCATTGAATTAAAAAAGCGCGGCGAATTGGAAATTAAATTGATCGGTTTGGACGAGATCGCGGACTATAAATTTTAGAAAAATGAAGATGAAATTTTGGGATAAATTTACCAAGTTATTCTCCGAAGATATGGCCATTGATCTGGGCACAGCCAATTGCGTGGTCTATGTCCAAGGAAGGGGGATTGTGATGTTTGAGCCGTCGGTGGTGGCGGTCAATCAGAAAACCGGCCAGATTTTGGCAGTGGGCGAAGAAGCCAAAAAAATGGTGGGCCGCACGCCGTCTCATATTACGGCGGTCAGGCCTATGCGCCACGGCGTGATTTCGGATTTTGAAGTTACCGAACAAATGTTCCGTTATTTTATTGAAAAAGCGCGCAAACGGCGACTGATTTTCAATATGAGGCCGCGGGTGATCGTGGGCGTGCCGGTCGGGGTGACGGAAGTGGAGAAGAAAGCCGTGATTGACGCCGGCCGTTCCGCGGGCGCGCGCGAAGTTTATTTGATTGAAGAACCAATGGCTTCGGCAATCGGTATTCGCTTGCCGATACAGGAAGCGCAGGGAAGCTTTGTGGTTGATTTGGGCGGCGGCACCACTGAGATCGCGGTAATTTCATTGGGCGGCATCGTATTGGGAAAGAGTTTGCGGATTGCCGGCGACAAGCTTTGCGAAGATATAATGCAATTCGTTCAGGACGAATATAAATTACTTATCGGCGAACGGATGGCCGAGAACATTAAAATAGGTATTGGTCTGGCCTATTCTTCGGATAGTGCCGCGGGCAAGACCGTATCCGCGGCGGCGAAAAAAGAAAAACCCGTTAAACGCGATTTTAAAATGCGCGGCCGCAACTTGGTGACCGGTTTGCCCGAAGAGATCGTAATTTCCGAAGACGAGATTCGCCGCGCGATCGATAAATCGGTGCGCCAGATTGTCAATGAAATTAAAATGGCCATTGAAGAAACTCCGCCGGAACTGGTTTCCGATATTATGGCCAACGGCATTTACCTGTGCGGCGGCGGCAGCCAGCTGCGCGGTTTGGACGAGCTGATCGCCAAGGAAACGCGGATGCCGGTTAAAACCGTGGAAGACCCCAAAACCAGCGTCGTCCGCGGCGCGGGCATGGTGCTGGAAAACCTGGACACTTTGCGCGAAGTGCTGATTGAAACCAAAGAATTAGAGCCCCCCAAGTAATTTTTGTATTCGCATTTGTATTTGAGGTCGTTCCTCGGAGTACTCGCCGAGGTGCGACCTCGGCAACTGTATTTGTATCAAAACGCCCCGCGAAAGCGGGGCGTGTATATTTCAAGAGTCTTCCTTGTCCCATAACTAATATACTTATTTAATTTTGTCAAGATTAACAAGGGGCGGGATTTGGGGTATAGTTTGATTATGGCAGTTCCATATTTGGCGCAAATTAAGCAAGTAATCGGCAATTTTGATCCGGAAAAACGGAATCGATATTTCATTTTCGGGTCGGCGGCGCGCGGGCATGAATTCCACGATATTGATTTGGCGGTGCAGATGGATTGCCGGTCAAAAAAATCGCTTTCGGATCTTAAAGATTTATTTTATGATGCGCCGATCCCGTATAAAGTTGATGTGGTTGATATTGACGCGGCCGATGCCGATTTTCGCGAATATGTGATAAATAACGAAACAAAAATATGGATTTAAAAGAAAGGACGATAAAAAGATTTCAAAAATCGCTTTTGAATCTTGAACAAGGGATAAATTTGGGGCAAATATTGGCCGATGTAAAACGCGATACGGTACTTTTGCGTTTTGAGTTGTCGGCCGAATTGATGTCCAAAGTTTTAAAACGGATACTGGAAGAGCGCGGTTTGCCGGTTGTTTTGCCAAAAGATATTGTGCGTTCAGCGGTGGCTGGCGGGCTGATTGACGAGAAATTGGCGGTTGTTTTGCTAGAGATTATTGATAGCCGCAATCGCATGGCGCATGATTATAACGAATCTTATGCCAATGAATTATACGAAAAAATCATCTCAAGTTATGTTTTTGCGTTAAAAGAGTTAGGAAAAATTTTAAACTGATTTTATGATTTCCAATGAGGAAATCAGACTATTGCCATCGTGGAAGACCCCGTTATCACCATTTAGATTATTTAACTAATATTTAATTTTGTCAAGATTAACAAGGTGCGGGATTTAATGTATATTTAGAGCATGAAGAAGCTGAATATCTATCAAAAATATCAGGGGAATAAAATTCCTTTATTGGTGGAAAAAGGCCAGGACGGGTTTTTTGTGGTTGTTTGTCCGATTTTTTCCGGTTGTTACACGCAAGGGAAAACCATCAAAGAAGCAATGGCCAATATCCGCGAGGCGATAGAATTGGTTTTGGAAGAGAAAGAAAATCGTGATAGATTGGATGCGTATGCGCGGAATGAAATGCGATTGGAAACGATAACTTTGTAAAATATGCGCTTGCCGTTAATTTCAAGCCGGGAACTGATTAAAGCGTTGGGCAAAATCGGTTATTCGCCAGCGAGACAAAGAGGCAGCCACATTCGTTTGATATGCGCCGGAAAGCCGCCAATTACCGTTCCCGATTATCATTTGATTGACCGGTCGCTTTTAAAAATGATTCTGCGCGAAGCGAATTTGAGCGATAGGGATTTTTTAAATTTGTTGAATAAATGAAATAAATACAATGCTTTCAAAGGAAGAAACACAACATATTGCCAAATTGGCGCGGCTGGGATTGAGCGAGGGGGAGATTGGTAAATACCAAAAAGATCTTTCTGGTATTTTGGGTTACATCGACAAACTGAAGGAAGTGGATATCGAGGGCGTGGCGCCGTTCACGCATTCAATCAAGGTGAGCAATGTTTTGCGGCCGGATGCGAAAACCGAAAGAACCAAGGAAGAGTTGGAGAAATTGCGGTCGCAGATGCCGCAAACCAAGGATGGATATTTGAAAGTGAGGTCGATTTTCGAAGCGCAAGCTGATTAGCTCGTATAATGGAAATATCATGGAATCAACAAAAGAGTTAACCGATTTAACCATCAAAGAAGCGCACGAAGGGTTGGCCGCCAAAAATTTTTCCGCGGGCGAATTGGCGGACGCGCATTTGTCCCGGGCCGAGAAGGCCAATGAGGGGCTTTTCGCGTTTTTGAATATCGCGCGGGAATACGCGCTGGCACAAGCGAGCATAATCGATCAAAAAATAAAGGATGGCAATAATTTGCCGATGCTTGCCGGAATTCCGATGGCGATCAAAGACAATATAATGGTTGACGGTTTGCAGTGCACTTCGGGATCGAAAATTTTAGAAAATTATATCGCGCCGTATGATGCTGCGGTCATTAAGAAATTGAAAGAACAGGGTGCGGTGATTTTAGGCAAGACCAATATGGATGAGTTTGCCATGGGCAGTTCCACGGAAACTTCAGCTTTTGGCGCGACGCGCAATCCGCGCGATTTGGAACGCGTCCCCGGAGGTTCGTCGGGCGGTTCGGCGGCCGCGGTGGCGGCTCGCCAATGCGTGGCGGCGCTGGGTTCGGATACCGGCGGTTCCATTCGCCAGCCCGCGTGTTTTTGCGGCGTGGCGGGTTTGAAACCCACTTATGGCGCGGTGTCGCGTTATGGCTGCGCGGCCTACGCGTCGTCGCTTGACCAGATCGGGCCTTTGGCTAAAAATGTCGAAGACATCCAAACTGTTTTTGAGGCGATTCGCGGCGCGGATCCGATGGATGGCACGGCAGTTGATTTTCAGTTAAAGCCGGAGAAAAAACAAAAATACCGAGTGGGCGTTCCCAAGGAATATTTTATTAAAGGCATTGATCCGCAGATTGAAGCGGCAATCCGGGCAAAATTGGACGAATATCAAAAGCTTGGCAACGAGGTTGTCGAAATCAGTTTGCCGCACGCCGAATACGCCCTGGCTTGCTATTATATTATCGCGACTTCGGAAGCCAGCGCCAATTTGGCGAAATTCGATGGTATCCGCTATGGCCATTCGGCGCAAAAAGCCAAAAACATCAATGATATTTATCTGGAGAGCCGCGGACAGGGGTTCGGGCCGGAAGTGCGCCGTCGCGTAATGCTGGGAACTTATGTTCTATCGGCGGGTTATTACGATGCTTACTATGTGCGCGCGCAAAAAGTAAGGACGCTTATAAAGCAAGATTTTGACAAAGCGTTTTTGGAAGTTGACGCGATTGTGGCGCCGGTATCGCCCACATTGCCGTTTAAGATCGGTGAAAACATTAACGATCCGCTGACAATGTATTTGCAGGATATCTTTACTATTTCGATAAATTTGGCCGGGGTGCCTTCGCTGGCGATTCCGTGCGGCCGGATTGGCGATTTGCCGGCGGGCTTGCAGATCATCGGCAAACACTTTGATGAACCAACGATATTTGAAATAGGTAAATTGATGTTTCAGCCCGTATGATTCGCGCAGTAGCAATAATTTAAATTTTAAAAATCAAAAATTTTGATTTTTAGATTTTTAATCAAAGATGGTTTTTAACGACTTGGAAACAGTTTTATTCCCTCCCGTGACCGGATGGCTTTTGGTCGCCAAGATTTTTTTTATCCTTTTCAATATGGGCGTGCTCGCGTTCATGGTTTATGTTTGGACGACTACGATTTATTTAAGGCGGCTTTTCGTTATTGATTTGGTGGAATTCTTCACTTATCGCGCCTATACTTCGCGGCTCATCGATCACGATTGGATCAAGATAAAAAAGCGGCTTATAACAAAAAACGAAGATGAATTAAAATTGGCAATTATTGAAGCCGATCTTCTGGTGAACGATGTTATGAGTCGGGCGGCTTTCGCGGGCGCCAATTTAGCCGAAAAATTGGAAAACGCCGATCCCGAAAGATTTTTCGATATCGACGCGGCAAAAGAAGCCGACGGGCTTTATCGAAAGATTGTTGCCGACAAAAACATCAAGCTGGATTATCCGACGGCCAAAGCCGCGTTCCTTGCGTTTGAGCAGGTTCTGAAAGATATGGCGGCGTTTAGGGACAAATAGCGCCCGCGTTTTTTAGAATATTAGGGCAGTTGACCGAAAACAGAATTTAAGGTAAAATCAACTGGTATTGGCAGTTTGTTTTTTTGTGCGCCGATATTGCGGGGTAGAGAAGTAGTATCTCACCAGTCTCATAAGCTGGAGGCCCTGGTGCAATTCCAGGCCCCGCGACAAACATCTCTGAATAAATTGAAGCCGGCGTAGCTCAGTGGCAGAGCGAGGTCTTCATAAGGCCGAGGTCGCTGGTTCGAATCCAGCCGTCGGCACAAAAGCGAAAGTTATCCGTGGGTTTTCCCGTTTGGCGGGAATTATATTTTTGTTGAATATATTTGCGATTCATGGTAAAGAATAGATTGTTATCAAATGGGCTAGTAGTGTAACCTGGTTATCACGCCTCCCTGTCACGGAGGAGATTACGGGTTCAAATCCCGTCTGGCCCGCATTCACCTGCCATAGTTTTATGCGATGGCAGGTTTTGCTTAATCCGCGTCATTGCGTTTTTTAATTGAGCGCAATACCTCGGGGCTTCGCTCCGGGGCGTGCCAAGAGGATTCCTTAGGCAATTCGCAAGTACTTTTGCAAGGGGTGCCCCTTTTGGCCGCAAAATCAGGGTTAATATCCCGATTGCGGACTCGAATGGAAAATATAAAATTTATTTCGGTTTGATATTGCGCCATACCGGTATTTATTGTCGGTATATTTTTTGCTAAAATGGGTTATTGTTGTTAAATGAGCGTTGTTTGCCGCCAGAGTTTGTTTTTTGGTTGAGAATCGGCAAAACTATGGGGGAAAATATAATACAACAAGAACTTGTCAAAGGCCGGCTGGCTTCGGTGATCAAGCTTGTGGATTTTATGATTGAAGAAGCCCAAGCCTTACAGGCTTCGGATATTCATATCGATCCGCAGAACGAAACCATTCGCGTGCGGTACCGCGTCGATGGAATGCTTAAAGAATTTCATAATCTGCCGATTCGTTTGTTGTCCGAAATCATTAGCCGCATCAAAATTTTATCCGGTTTGCGCACGGATGAACATCAGGCGCCGCAGGATGGTCGTTTTCGGATAATGATCGGCGGCCGGCCGCTGGATATTCGCGTTTCGGTGGCGCCGACTTATCACGGCGAGAACAGCATTTTGCGTCTGCTTTCCGAAAAGGTCGAAGCTTTCACGCTTGAGAGCTTGGGATTTTCCCCGGAGAACGCTGAAAAAATCAGAATTGCCGCCCGCAAACCTTATGGGATGATCCTGGCCACCGGTCCAACCGGCAGCGGCAAAACCACTACGCTTTATACTTTGTTGAAAGCTTTGAACACCGAACAAGTTTCGGTTATTACGATTGAAGACCCGGTGGAATACGCGATTGACGGTATCCAGCAGATGCAAGTGAACTCGCGCGCCGGTTTGACATTTGCCGGGGGCTTGCGCAGTATTTTGCGTCAAGATCCCAACATAATTATGGTGGGCGAGATCCGCGATTCGGAAACCGCGGGTATCGCCGTGAACGCCGCGCTCACCGGCCACCTGATGCTTTCGACTTTGCACGCCAACGACGCGGCCACCACTTTGCCGCGTCTTTTGGATATGCGAATAGAAAGTTATTTGATCGCGTCCACGGTTAATATCGCCATTGGCCAGCGCTTGGCGCGCAAAATTTGTTCCAATTGCAAATCAACGCGCGCCATAACTTCCGCGGAGTTAAAGAGTTTGAGCGGAGTAATGCCCGCCGAAATTCTGGAAAGCCAAAAAGAGTTTTATTTTGGCCGGGGATGCGCCGAGTGCGGTAATACCGGTTACCGCGGCCGCGTGGGAATTCAGGAAGTTCTGGTTCCCGACGGTCCCATTCGCGAAGCGGTTTTGCGGAAAGCGTCCGCCGGAGAAGTTCGGCGGATTGCGATTGCTGAAGGAATGAAAACGATCATTGAGGACGGATTTGCCAAAGCCCGGGACGGTGTTACCACGATTGATGAAGTTTTAAGGATGCTTTACGAATAAATCGTTACTACGATTTGTTCGTAAGCCTTGCTTATGAATAAATCGTTGCTACGATTTGTTCGCAAGCCTTGCTTATGAATAGTAAATTCAAAAATTTTTTTAAAGAAGAAATCGCCGTCCCGGTTCTGATTTTTTTGCGCAAGATTTTTACGGGATTCCGTGTCTTGAAAGCAATTATTAAGAAATGGCGCGCCGCGATCTTTTCCGGCATTAGAACCGATAAATCCGGGCCGCTCGAATCCGGTGCCGCTTCTCGGATTGAAATTTTTCCTTCCAAGCCGAGAATGACCGGAAACGAGCGGATCATTTTCATCAGGCGGCTGGCGATTATGGCCAAGGCGGGCGTTTCAATCGTTCTCGCGCTGGATATTCTTAAAAAACAGGCGGTTTCCAGAGAATCGAAAAAAATCATCGGCCATTTGCGCGAGTGCGTGGAAAAGGGACAGCCGCTGGCAAGAGCGATGGAAAAATACAGAAATGTTTTCGGCGCCTTTGGCGTCAATATCGTGCTGGTGGGAGAAACAAGCGGTACATTGGCGCAAAATCTTGATTATCTTGCCAGCGAGCTCAATAAGAAACAGGAACTGCGCCGCGCCATTATCGCCGCGTTAATCTATCCGGCCTTTATCGCGGCGGCGACAATCGTTATCGTGATTATGCTGATTATTTATGTTTTTCCTAAAATCCTGCCCATATTTTCCAGCTTTAAAGCCGAGCTTCCTTGGACGACCAAGATGATTATTGCCGTATCCGGCGCCGTCCAAACTTATTGGCCGTATTATCTGGCGGGGATTTTTTTCTTCGCGGGAATATGCGTTTTATTATTGCGCAAGGAAGCGCCGCGCCGCGCCGCCGATCGGATGATCTTGCGCGTCCCTTTGCTGGGGAAGATGTTTCGCGCTTATTTTATTGCCAATTTTACCCGTACTTTCAGCCTGCTTTTGAAAAGCGAGATCGGTATCGTCCAATCGTTGAAGATCGTGGGTGATACCGCGGGAAACTTGGCTTATGAAGAAGCGTTTAAAAATATCGCCGAGGGTGTCGTTAGCGGTGGTTCGGCGGCCGAAAATATGGGAAAGGACAAATTGCTTTTTCCGCCGCTTGTGTCGCAGATGGTGGGAGTGGGTGAGATGACTGGCCATTTGGGATCGAGCTTGATGTATTTGTCGGAAATGTATGAAGATGAAATGAACAATTCCACCAAAAATCTCGCTTCGAGCATTGAGCCGGCACTGATGATTTTTATGGGTATGTTGGTCGGTTTCATCGCGATTTCGATAATCTCTCCGATTTATGGAATTACCCAAAGTTTGCATTAGTAACCCAAATCAAGGGTTTACCATGATTGAAATCTGCCTCGCAATGGGTTTGCTGGCGATTATCGGTTCGTTGGGTTTGTTTATGGGCGCGGAAATTTTGCGCGGCGGTTCGTTTCGCAATGATCGCGATATGGTTGTCGGCGTTCTCCGGCGGGCGAGAAGCTTGGCGGTTAACAATGTATGTTTCGGCGTTGGTTGCGCAGATGGTAAATCGCACGGCGTTCATTTTGATCCGGCAAAAAGAGAAATCGTTATTTTCCAGGGCGGCGGTTATAGCGCAAGCGATCAGGCCAATGAAACGATTCCGTTTGATAATAAAACGGTTTATATCGATGCATCTTCATCCGTCGATATAATTTTTGACCGGATCAGCGGGAATTCAACGGCAACAACCATAATCCTAAAAGATGGCGCGGGGCATATTTCGACCGTTGAAACTAATTCCGAGGGCCGCATTGATTGGCGATAATTTCATATGGATTTCGATCAAATAAAACAATATCAACTTGGTTTCTTGACTTTGGAAATTTTGTTGGCGATGGCGATTATGATTATCGCGTTGTCCGCCGCGATTTTGATGTTGTTTTGCGGGCAAAGCTTGGCCGCGGATTCTCGGTTGAATTCGGAAGCACTCAATTATGCGCAAAAATTGCTTGAAAAACAGCGCGCATTGGGATTAAAAGATTTTCGGCTTGTAAATTCCGCGAGCGAGGCGGAGCGAATTTTTAATGGAAAAGTTATAGTTTCCAGCCATTCTCCGTTCGTCAAAAATGTGAGTATTGAAGTTGAGTGGGGTATGGATGGGCGGCTGCAAAAAGTCGGATTGGAAACTTTAATTGCCGACTATAACGGCACGGCCGGCAACGATACTTGCGATTCAAACTTATCCGGCGACTGGGCGCATCCGCAAGTCAAAGAATTTGATTTTTTTGAATTAACCGGCGTTGCGTCAAGCACGATCAGCGACATTGACGCATACAAAGGCAAACTTTATGTAACTGTGGGCGGCAGCGCCACCTCAACCGATCCAACATTTTTTATTTTTGATATTACCGATAAAAATGATCCGAAAAAAATTAGTAATTCAAATATTAAAAATCGATTTGCGGCAATGACAATCAATGGCAATTATGCTTTTACCGCCAATATGACATCAGTCGACCAGCTTAAAATAATAAATATAGCCAATCCTGATGACTTGGGATCGATTGCCAAGCTTGAATTGAAAAATAAGATTACCGGTGAGGATTGCAAGGGTTTGGGCGAAAGTATTTTTTATAAAAACGGATATATTTATTTGGGTTTATCAAAAGATTCCAATTGTCCGGAATTTAATATTATCGATGTTTCAACCCCGGCCAATCCCAGGCTGGTTTCCGGTTTTGAAATTGATACGCAAATTAATGACATTTACGCTAAGGGCGACTATGTATTTTTGGCGCATCCGGCAAATTTGGCATCCGGAGTCAATAGCGCTCGCGAACAGGTTACAATTTTAAACATTTCTAATCCGGATAATCCGCAACGGGTAAGCGGGATTTATTATAATGAGGGATTTGGAGGTTATGGAAAATCGCTGCGTTCGATTGGGGATAAAATTTATTTTGGAAGGACAACGAGTCATATTTCTAATCCACCCGATGCAATTGGCGATTTTTTTATTTTTGACAATCAAAATCCGGGGACAACAACTATTTCGATTTTAGGATTAAAAGCATTCTCGCGAGTTGGCAGCGCCAACGAGGTTTTGGTCAGAGATTATTTGGCATTTGTTTTGCTTGGGACGGCGAGTCAAGGGGGTGATTTGAGAATATTGAATGTTGCGGACATGGCAAATATTATTGAAGAAAAAATAATTGATTTGCCAAATGGGACAACCGGTTCAGGCGGAAAAGCAATGGATTGCGAGGGGAACTATTTGTATGTCGTTTCGGTTGACGGCGCGGACAGAAGTTATTTATCAATAATAACCGCGGAATGAAAAAACAAAGCGGATTCACTTTGATTGAGGTTTTGATTTATCTGGCGCTTATCGGGTTGTTGTTTTCGGGTTTGTTTGTTTCCGCTTTTGTTGTTATCGAAAATATTGGCCGCAACGATACGCAAATTATGGTTTTGGAAGAAGGAAATTTTTTATTGGCCAAGATCAAACGGGAAGCGGATTCCGCTTCCGCCAGTTTTGAAATGGAAAGCGGTTATTTAAAAATTAATGAAATTCCTCTTAATAATTCAAACACGCAGCTGACCAACTTGGAATTTGCCAGTTCAACCGACGGGGGATTGATAACGGCAAGCTTCAGTTTAAGCGCGAAAACCGATTCGGGGAAGGATTATTCACAAGATTTTTCAACGGTTTATTCTTCGCACAAATGAAACGCTTTAATCTGAAAAATGAAAAGGGTTTCGTCGCGCTGATTTCCACAGCGGTGATTTCCGCGGTTTTATTGGTTGCCGCCGCATCCGTATCGCGCGCGGCTTTTTGGGCAAGGTTTGATCTGCTGGCCCGCGAAAACAAAAAGATTAGCGTGGCGCTGGCGGAAGCATGCGCCAATATCGTGTTGCTCGGATTGGCCGATGAAGGAAATGATTTCCCGCCGGAGATTGCCGTTGAAGGTGTCAAAAAATGCAAAATTAGCGAGGTTGGCGGAAACAATCCTTATACGATAATCACGCGAGCTGATTGGAAAAATTCCTATACCAATTTAAAAGTAACGGCAAAATTGAATAAGGACAGCGGCAAAATCACGATCAGCGATTGGCGCGAGTTTTAATCTGCGTTTCCGTAAAGGTCGAAAAAATAAGCGCAGCGAATAATGTAAATAATAAAAAAATAAAAACAAAAAAATTATGCAAAAACAAGAAAAAGAAACCGCGAATGCCGGTTTTACTTTGATCGAAATTTTGGTAGTGATCGGCTTGATCGCTTTGTTGGCGGCCGTCGTCATTGTCGCCATAAACCCGGCCCGCCAATTCGCCCAAGGCCGCGACGCTCAAAGAACGAGTAACTTAAATTCAATTTTGAATGCCGTTAGCCAGCGCATAGCCGATAATAAAGGTGTTTTTGAAGGAACTTTCAAAGGAGGCGACGGCGTTGATTATATTTGCGGTTTATTGCCGGCAACGACGACATTGGTTGTTGCCGATATGGCGTCCGGTACGACAACGGAATCGGCCGCTCTCAAATGTTTGACGCCGACCTATATTCAGGCCTTGCCCGTTGATCCGAGCGGGAAATACACGGGCGCAAATACCGGATATTCAATTTATAAAGATTCCGGTTCCGGCAGAATCCATGTTATTGCCACGGAAACCGAGCCCAATATTCCCCGAACGGCGATTTTGGAAATTGTTCGGTAGGTTTTGGCGCATATTATATCGGCGAATAAATTCGGAAGGATTAAAAACAAATTCAGTCTTATTGAAAAAGCTTGCCGCGGCCATAAAAACTCCCTGTTAAAAGGGAGTTTTTGCGATAATCACGAGCGGGCATTGTTGCCGGGCGGGTTATTGTTTAAAAAATTACAGCCATTTTTTATAACGGAAGAAGAAAAGCATGGCGGCGAGAGTGGAGATCATGATGAGCATGATAAAGAAAAAATCAAGATTGGTATAGTGAAAGGGAAGGAAAATGGTATTCATGCCCCAGATGCTGGCCAGAAGGGTGAGCGGCATAAAGATTACCGAAAAAAGCGTGAGTACTTTGATCACTTCGTTCATTTTTACCGTAACCAGAATGTGGTTGGTTTCTTCCAGCGCCTCGATGGTTTCTTTCGCGCTTTTCAAAGTGTTTTCGATTCGGCGGTGCGCGCGGTGCAGGATTACGAAATAATGCCGGCAATCCGGGCCGTAGAAATTAACGCCAGAAGTGCGCAGAGATTCAAAGATCATTCGCTGGGGTTCCACGATGCGCCAGAAATCAAGTACTTTCATTTTAAGGCTGGAGATCGCGGCCACCATTTCGCGTTCTTGCCCGGTGAATATCCGGGCTTCAAGATCATCGATCTCTTTGGTTGTTTCGTTGATCTTGGCCAGGATATCTTTCAGAAAAATGTTGAGGATCGAAAATAGGATATAACTGGCGCTATTCATATAGTCGGCGCGCCGTCCGCCGGCGTTGCGGTAGTTTTCGAAAACCCGGCGCAGGGGAGCAATCTCATCATGGCGGCTGGTTATCAAAAAGTTTTGGCCGGCGATGAAATCGAACTCGCGGATATTGATTTCTCCCTTTTCATTATAATGCGGGTAGTGCAGGATGATAAAAAGATAATTTTTGAACGAGTCTATGTCCGGATAATGGATGGCCGGAATGATGGCGCTGGCGGTCAGCGGATGGATTTTGAACTTGTCCTTCAAATACTGAATGTCTTCATCTTTCGGTTCGATGATATCCACCCAAGTGTAATTAGCGTTGCTGATGATTTGCCGCATTGATTCGTGTCGGGCCTATCCCGGATTATGCATTTTTATCCTACATTGCTTTGCTCAGTACTGCAACCCGCATAGCTTTTCGCCACTCCTATTTTTATAATGATAAAAGATTATCTCTTCTTGTAAATCTTGCGGTCGCAAAATTTAGCAGAAGTGATATTATGGAAATACAAGGCGAAATAGTGCAAAAATTAACACCAAAATTAGCATGATGGCAAAAAGAGGGGAGACCGTGAAAAAAATTTTGGAAGGATTGATGACCGCCGGAGAAATCGTTCTTTTGGCGATGGAGCCGCGGGTAAATTTAACGATGAGCGATGCGCTTTCGCGTTATGACAGATATAAAAGCAAACAAGCTAAAGAGCGCGCCACAGAGGAAGAGGAAAGAAAATTCCGCAATGCTTTTTATTATTTGAGAAAGAAGAAATTGATCGATGTCGAATATCGGGGCAATCAAATGTATTTTTCTCTGACCGAGGAAGGCAAAAAGAAGGCGGGAAAATACAAGATTAACGACCTCAAGATCAAAGCCGCAAAAAAATGGGACAAAAAATGGCGGGTGCTGATTTTTGATATTGAAGATAAACATCGGGTAAAGCGGGAGGCATTGCGCGGCAAGATCAAGGAACTGGGATTATATCAATTACAGAAAAGCGTTTGGGTTTGCCCATATGAATTTAAAAAGGAAATGAAGTTGCTGCGCGATTTTTTTGGCTTGAAAACAAAAGAAATGAAAGTGATCGCCGCGTCAGAAATCGAAGACGACCAGCCGATCCGCCAATTTTTCAATTTGGATTAGCTTTATATTCTGCCGTTGCAATTGTACCGTTTTCTCTTCTTGTAAAATTAGCGACCGCAAAATTTACAAGAAGATTTTTTAAAATAGTTGTTTCCTTTTTTGCGGGTTGAAATTATTGACGGGAACCAGGATTTGGTTTAGTGTCAAGGTTAGTTTTGAAGTATTCGTACCTTGTCAATTTAATATCTGTGCAGGGTTGCGATGGGTATCGATTAAAAAAAGCTACTAAGGAGTGATATTGTGATAGAAAGATATGAAGACAGTGAATTGAGGGGAACATTCGATCCAGTCTATAGATTGACCGTTTTTGACCGGGTGCAGGTTGCCGGTGTTGCCGCCAAAGAAGCAATTCCTCGCTTAAAGGTGCCCCAAGGAACGGCACTTCTCATGAGAGAGTGGATGCAAAAAAATCCGCCCAACGAGGCCCGCAGGAAGGAAATAGAAATCCTCAATGACCATGATTATTTGGCATACGTCGAAGAACGGCTGGAAAATATGCCAAGAGCGATTGCCATTTGGCTACAAGCTGGTTTTACGACTTTTGATGTCCAGGATCCGGCTGATATGATCATTACCGGGGAATCGCTGGCGATAATTGACGAAAAACTAGCATCTTTCATGCAAATTGTGCGCAAGCGCGCATTGAAAGACAAAAAATGGATAATGATGCTGCGGACTCATGGCAGAATGGGTCAAGTCGGCACATTTGGCAAGAGAGAGGCGGCTTGGTATGCGCGCTTGGAGTTGGCAAGATTCTATCTGCGATTGGCGATGTTTATCGCACGCTTTGCCAAAGCTTCCGGCGCGATGGGTAGCTACGGCAATACCACCCCCGAAATCGAAAACGGGATGTTAAAGCATCTTGAACTGACGCCCTTTATCGGAGCAACTCAAATATTGCCGAGAGAGATACACGGTTTCATTGCCTTTGCCCTGCTTAGTATTAACGCGGTGCTCGCAGAGATTGCTTTCGATATCTGGTTGATGAGCCGGGATCCATTCCCATTGGTTCAAGAGCCGAAAGGTAAGAAGTCGTCAGGTTCGTCGGCCATGCCGCACAAAAGAAATCCAATCAAAGCTGAGAATACGCTGGGTATGTTTAATATTTCGATCGGTGATGCGCTAACAACCTTGATTAATATGTTCAATATCGAAGAACGTATTATTCACCATTCATCGGGCGAGAGGGTTTCACTAAAGGATGAGTTCCATGCAACAGCCAATGCTCTGAAAACGATGCAAAGAGTCCTGGAAGGGCTAAAACTCTACCCCAAGAACATGATGCGCCAAATTATCGAGTCCAAGCAGGCATACGCATCGGAGGCCGCTAAAGAGTTTTTAGCTAAACGTGGCGAAAAATATGGGCTTTCAAGAAGCGAAGCCTATGATTTAGTAAAACTGGCCGCAACGAGCCTATTTGATGCCGATCTGGTGGAGGACAGTACCATATCCGACAGCGTAGGAACGGTGGCGCAGGCGGTAGTAATGCTGGGTAAGGTTAAAGCAACTTATACCCAAAGTGCGACAATTCTTGGTTTGGAAGATATTATCCGGGATGCCTTATTGAATACTTCGCCAAACTTAGACATTTCAGCGACGACCGTTGCCAAGTACAAAGGCATCCTGCAAAAAATGTTCGAAGACGAAGAAATAAGGGAAGCGTGGCCCCATTGCTTCGATATTTTAGCGAGCGTGACGGGGGAGAACCATATATTGGATAGACTAGAACGAGGAAATATGAACTTGAGGCCGGTGAGTATGGAGGATATGGCAAGGCTGTTTATTGAACCTTAAGCAGAAAAAACGATTTGTGGGCGAAACCAGGCTTTGTAAATTTGGTTGAGATGTGGAACAAGAAAGGATGGAGGAGAAAATGTACGATCCGAAGAAAGAATATATTGCTCGGCAGATGATATCGAAAGGCAAGACCAAGGAAATATGGTCGACCGATGATCCGGATATTGTCATTGTGAGATCGACTAAGGATATCACTGCCGGTGACGGCCTCATGCATGATACGTTCGACAAGAAGGCGCAGTATGCCAATGAGACTGTTTGCAATGTGTACGAATATCTTAAGGAGCTAGGTATCCCGATCGCTTATATTGGTCGGTATGACGAAGCCGCGTTCCTGGCTTATGCTTGCGATATGGTGCCCACCGAATGGGTGGGGCGGCGGTACGGATATGGTTCGTGGCTTAAACGCAATCCCGGCCACGAGTTGATGGAAATGTTTGCGGAGCCGGTATACGAAATGTATCTTAAAACCACCGGCCGCGTGTATATGGGCATCGATCTTCCGTGCGACGATCCGTTCATGCAAATCCAAGATGACGGTGCATGGCTCTGTCAGCCCAAACTGCCCTTGAACCAGCAAACTGCGATTCTGATAACTGATTATCCGCTAAAGGATGATTGGGGAAAACTCGCGGAGTGCATGCGGATATTGCAGGCAACATTCCTTGCCGTGGAGAAAGCATGGGTCAATCTGGGGTATAAATTCGTCGATCTCAAGATCGAGATTGGAATTACCAAAGATGGCCGGGTGGTGCTGGCCGACGTCATCGACAACGATTCCTGGCGGGTGCTCACCCAAGAAGATAAACATCTCGATAAGGAGGTATATCGCAGGAAGGGCAGCGCTGCTCTAGATGAAGTTGAGCAGCTTTACGGGTTCGTTGCCCAATTGACAGGAGCTTTTCCGGCAATGGCAAGTTAGGCCAACAGGGGGCCATTTTACCCTGTATTTTTTTAATTTCCCGATTATCACTCGGGGGGCTTGACTGATAATTTGAAGATGATAAACTCATAATACGATATGCGATTGAGACAGGATTGAGGCATGTTGAAATACGATTGCGTTTCAATGGCGTTTCGGATCTATGCAAATCAGTGATCGGCAGAAAAATATATTGGATACCATAATCAGGGAATATGTGGAATCGGCGCGGCCGGTGTCTTCGATGTATTTGGGAGAAAAGTATGATTTCGGGATTTGCCCGGCATCAATTCGCATCGAAATGCAAAAGTTGACCGATGACGGTTTTTTGGAACAGCCGCACACTTCGGCCGGGCGCGTGCCCACCGATAAAGGCTATCGGTTTTTTGTGAATGATTTGTTGAAAGGCGAGAAGCAAATGGAAGTCCGGGAGTTGGATTTTGAACCCGGGAAAAGCATTGAGGATGAATTTGAAGATGTTTTTAAACTGGCCAATTCGCTCACGCGCAGTTTGGCGCAGGCATCGTCGTCGCTGGTGTTGGGTTATTTGCGGCAGGAGGATGTGATTTGGAAAGAAGGCTGGGAAGATTTGTTGCATAATCCGGAATTTGAGGACAAGGCTGCCATTGAGAATTTTATCAATTATTTGGGTTATTTGGAGGATGATGTCAAATCCCGAGGCTCGGAAGCCAAGTTGGATATTCACATCGGCGGCGAAAACCGTTTTTCCAAAGCCGGAGATTTCAGCGCCATAACTTTTTCGCTCCAGCCGGTCGAACAGGAGGAAGTTATTTTGTCGATTGTGGGACCTAAAAGAATGGCCTATGAGAGAAATATCGCGCTGACAAACGAAGTGTTGAAGCTATTTAACGAAATTTAAAATTGAAAAATCAAAGATCAGTTTGGCGGGCGGTTTTAATAAACCGATAATGACAGTGTAAAGTTTAAAATTTAGGAATTCAACATTTTTAATTTTTAATTGTCATTTTCCATTTTGATCTTTGCATTTTCAATTAAAAAAGATGGAAGATCAAGAACAAGAAAATAAATCAACGGAGCTCGATGAATGCAAGAAACAGTGCGAGGTTAATTTAAACGGCTGGAAGCGCGCCGCCGCGGATTTCATCAATTACAAAAAGGATGAATCCGAACGGGCGCAAGAATTGATGCGCTACACCAAAGAAAGCTTTTTGGAAACGATTTTGCCAATCCTGGATAATATGAATTTGATCGTTGGCAAAATGCCGCCGGAGTTATTGGAAGACGCCAATGTGAAAGGTTTGATGATGGTTAAAACCCAGTTGGAAGATTTTTTGAAAGCCAACGGCGCGGAAGCCATCGATTCTCTGGGCAAGAATTTTGATCCGGCTTTACACGAAGTTGTTCAAGCCGTAGATGCCGAGGGCAAAGAATCGGGAATCATAATCGAAGAAGTTGAAAAGGGATATATGGTCAACGGCCGGTTATTGCGGCCGGCAAAGGTTAAAGTGGTTAAATAAATTTATTAATTAATAAAAATACTATGGCAAAAACAGTTGGTATTGACTTGGGAACGACATTATCCGAAGTGGCGGCCATTGTTAGCGGCGAGCCCAAAATTTTAGAAAACAAGGAAGGATCCCGTTTGACGCCGTCGGTGGTGGCAATGACAAAAACCGGCGAGCGGCTGGTCGGAGTATTGGCAAAGCGCCAGCAGATTACCAATCCCAAAAACACTTTGTTTTCGGTAAAGCGGTTTATCGGCCGAAGATTTTCCGATCCG
Organism: Minisyncoccales bacterium; assembly: GCA_049641805.1. Classification (GTDB taxonomy): domain Bacteria; phylum Patescibacteriota; class Minisyncoccia; order Minisyncoccales; family UBA5738; genus UBA5738. The sequence continues at coordinate 10,873 of JBARNX010000059.1, read as the reverse complement.
GAAGTTCAGCGCGATTTGAAACTTTTGCCTTATGAGATCCGCGAGCGGGCCGAAGACGGCGGAGTGGAAGTGAAAATGGGCGATAAATGGTATGCGGCGCCGGAAATCTCGGCAATGGTTTTGCAGAAATTGAAGCAGGATGCCGAGGCGAAATTGGGCGAGCCGGTAACCGACGCGATCATTACCGTACCGGCGTATTTTGACGATTCGCAGCGCAAGGCCACCAAGCTGGCGGGCGAGATCGCGGGGTTCAATGTGAAACGCATCATCAACGAGCCGACCGCGGCCGCCTTGGCTTATGGTTTGACCAAAAAGAAAAACGAGCAGGTGCTGGTCTATGATTTCGGCGGCGGAACTTTTGATATTTCGATTTTGGATATTTCCGAGGATACCGTGGAAGTGAAAGGCACCGGCGGGGACACGCATTTGGGCGGCGATGATGTTGACCAAAGAATAATGGACTGGCTGGTTAATGAATACAAAAAGGACAATGGCGTTGATTTGTCAAAAGACGATTTGGCGTTGCAACGCTTGAAAGAAGCGGGAGAGAAAGCCAAGATTGAACTTTCGACGGCGATGGAGACCGAGATTAACTTGCCGTTCATTACCAGCGACGCGGCCGGACCGAAACATTTATATTACAAATTGACCCGCGCGAAATTGGAAGATTTGGTGCGCGATTTGATTGAGAAGTCGATGACCTTGGTGCGCCAGGCGTTGGATGACGCCAAACTTTCTCCCAAGGACATCGAAGAGATTGTTTTGGTGGGCGGCCAGACGCGCATGCCGATAATTCAAGCAGAAGTGAAAAATTTTTTCGGCAAAGAAGCGAATAAATCAATCAATCCCGATGAAGTGGTGGCGATCGGCGCGGCCGTTGAAGCCGGAATCCTGCAGGGCGAAGTGAAGGATGTCCTGTTATTGGATGTGACGCCGCTTTCTTTGGGAATTGAAACTATGGGCGGGGTGAATACGGTTTTAATATCCAAAAATACCACGGTGCCCACGGCGAAGTCACAAGTGTTTTCGACCGCGTCGGACAATCAGACCTCGGTGGAAATTCATGTTCTGCAAGGCGAACGGCCGATGAGCGCGGATAACAAATCTTTGGGCCAGTTTATTCTGGACGGCATTATGCCGGCGCCCCGCGGAATTCCGCAGGTTGAAGTTGCCTTTGATATTGATGCCAATGGCATTTTGAGCGTAACCGCCAAGGATAAAGCGACCAATAAAACGCAAACTATCCGCATTGAAGGATCGACCGGTATTTCCAAAGAAGAGGTGGAACGGATGAAGCGCGAAGCCGAGGCTAACGCCGAAAGCGACAAGAAAAAACAAGAGGTGATTATCAGCCGCAATCTAGCCGATAATCTGATTTATACCGCGGAAAAGGCGATGCGCGACGCGGGCGAAAAGCTTTCGGACGACACAAGGAAAGGCATTGTCGAAAAGATCGAGAACTTGAAAAAAATTAAAGATGGGGATAGCATAGAAGATATTAAGGCAAAGACCGACGACTTGTCGCAAACGCTTTCCAAAGCCGGCGCGCAATTATACCAACAGCCGGGATCGCAAGGGGGCCAGCCGAATGACGGCGCCGGCAAAGATGCCGGGCCGCAGGAAGGCGAGTTTAAGGAAAAACAATAATCAAGTTCAAGTAAGTCCGCTTCACTGCGGTGAGGCGGACTTTAACATTCAATCCAAAAAATGAGCAAAGATTACTACAAAATTTTGGGGGTTGAAAAAACCGCGAGCGCCGATGATATTAAAAAAGCGTATCGTAATTTGGCGCACAAGTATCATCCGGACAAGGGCGGCGACGCGGAAAAGTTTAAGGAAATAAACGAAGCCTACCAGATATTGTCGGACAAAGACAAGCGCACCCAATACGATCAATATGGCAATGTGTTCACGGGACAGCCGGGCGGCGGAGGTTTTGGCGGCTTTGGCGCCGGCGCTTCGCAGGATGGCTGGTTTTGGGGCAGGCCGGGCGCGGATTTCGATGTGCAATTCGAGGATTTGGGCGATATGATGGAAGAAATGTTCGGATTTGGCCATCCGGGCAAAAAACGGCGCGATCCCAAGAAAGGCAAGGACATTCGTTTGGATATTGAGATTACTTTGGAAGAGGCGTTTCTGGGCGCGGAAAAGGAATTCATAGTGTCAAAGAATAATGTTTGCCCGCGGTGCGCCGGATCGGGCGCCGAGCCGGGAACCAAAATCAAAGAGTGTTTTTCCTGCCGCGGCACCGGCCAGGTTCAACAGATCAAGAAAACTTTCATGGGATCATTCACCAAGTATGTTATTTGTCCGGAGTGCGCGGGCGAAGGTTATCGGCCCGAGAAGCCGTGCAATGTTTGCAAAGGCGAAGGGCGGGTGAAAAACGATGAAAAAATCAAAGTATCAATCCCGACCGGGGTTGACAACAACCAGGTCATTAAGATAGAACAAAGAGGTGAGGCCGGGAGAAGAGGCGGGAAATCCGGCGATGTTTATGTGCGGATATTCGTCAAAGCCCATCCGGTGTTTGACCGGAAAGGCGATGATCTGTATGTGGCGGAAAATATCACTATGGCGCAAGCGGCTTTGGGCGGAGAGATTGAATTGCCGACTATTGAAGGCAAAAACATATTGTTGAAAGTGACTGCCGGTACCGAATCAGGAAAAGTTTTCCGGGTTTCCGGCAAAGGCATCACCCGATTTTCCGGTTATGGCCGCGGCAATATGTACGCCCAGATCAATGTGGAAATTCCCAAAAAATTAAATCGCAAGCAAAAAGAATTGTTGGAACAGTTGAGAAGCGAAGGTTTATAGCATTTCATTTGAAAATTGAAAATCAGAAATTGAAAATCTTCCCCCGCCCTCAAGCGGGGGAAGATTTTGCCCCCATAACTCAATGGTAGAGTAGCTGCCTTTTAAGCAGTTTGTTGCAGGTTCGAGCCCTGCTGGGGGCACTGTTTTGCCAAAGCTTCGCAGTTCTTCGCGCAGCCTTGGCAATAGAATTTTTCGGTTTAGCCGATGAGCCAGGGTAAAAATTACAAAGCGTTTTTCGCGCGGATTTTAATTTTCCGGATGGAATTTTTTCATCATTTTCGACGCGATTCCTCGGTTTACCATTTTTTCCAGTTCTTTCGGATCGCCGGATTTTGCGGCCAAACGCGCTTTGGCGGATGACATATTTTCAAATTCTTTTTTGCTCAAAATGTAATGGTAATGCCGGACGCCGTAATTTTTGCAATTATATAAGATGACGCTATTTTCGTATTTGATGTCATTGTCGTTGCGGATGCCGCGAATCATTATGGTTGTCGCTGAATTATTCCTGGTTGCCAAAAATTCGTCGAGAGTCGCCACTTCAATGTTTTTTCCAAGGCCGTAACTTTTCCACATTTCTTTGCATTCGTCCGGATCAAACGGCATTTTGCCTTCTTTAACCGGATTGACCGAACAAATGACGGTGATTTTCTCAAAAACCGCGGCCGCTTCCTTGGCAATGGCGATATGTCCGTAATGCGGCGGGCAAAAAGTGCCCGGATAGATATATGTTGGTTCCATAGGTGGATATTAGCAGAAAATCCGGCTTTTTGAAGACATCTTGAAGATTTTTCCGAAAAGGAGTAGGATAAAGAAGATAAGAAATATAATAATATTATATTTTTTTTGCCTGAAAACAAAAGATTATGAATAAAAAAATAGCTGAAAAATCGGGAATCGTCGTCATCTCTTTGGGAGGGTCCATCGTGTATCCGTACGCCGAAGCAAGTTTAAACGGCTTGGATGTTCCGTTTTTGCGCGAGTTCCGCCAATTTATTTTTAAGTACGCGAAAAAAGGCAAGAGATTTATTATTGTGGTGGGCGGAGGAAAGCCCTGCCGGATGTACCAGAAGGCCGCCCGCGAAGTTTTAGGCGAAAAAAAGAACAACCTCGACCTTGACTGGATCGGCATTCAGGCAACCAAAACCAACGCGTTGTTTATGGCCAAAATTTTGAAAGAGGTTTCTTTCCCGCAAATTCTTGACCATGAACCCGGGAAAAAAGAAATCAACGCATTTTTAAAAAGCAATAAAAAGGTTTTGATGGTCTCCGGCTGGCAGCCGGGATGGTCGACCGATTACGACGCAATTCAGTGTGCCAGATTATTTAATCAGCCGGAAGTGATCATCGCCGGCGATGCGCCCTATGTGTGCGACAAGGACCCGCGTAAATTTTCCGATGCCAAGCCGATAATAGATTTGACATGGAGCGAGTATCAAAAATTAATTCCGGCAAAATGGATTCCCGGATTATCTTCGCCGGTTGATCCGGCCGGAGCCAAGGCGGCCAAGAAAATCGATCTTACCGTCAAACTTATTCGAGGTACGGATTTCGACAATTTCCAAAAAGCGATCAACGGCGAACCGTTTGACGGAAGCGTAATCCATAAATAGAAATTCGCGATGGTCAAAATAAAGTCCGATCTTCCCGAAGAATACGAAACCGGTTATGCGATGTTTCTCGGATGCAAGATCGATCTTTCCAAGCGCGTATTGATTCCGCGGCCCGAAACTGAATTTTGGACTGCCGCGGCAATCAAGGATTTGGAAAATTTAAAAAAAGAGAATCTTCGGATTTTGGATATTTTTTCCGGTTCGGGCTGTATCGGCGTTGCGGCGGCGAAAAAGTTGCCGGCCGCGAATGTTGATTTATCCGATATTGATCCTCGCGCCGTTTGGCAGATAAAAATTAATCTTGAGATCAACGATATCAATAGAAATCGCGTCAACATCTTTAAATCGGATATTTTCAACGATATTCCCGCAGGAAACTCATACGATGCCATTTTGGCCAATCCGCCTTACATCGGTCTGGACAGGATCGGCGAGGTGCAGAGATCGGTTCTTGATTATGAGCCGCGTGTCGCGCTTTTTTCCGGCGGCGGGGGGACGGAGGCGATTGGTAAATTTTTGGAAGAGGCTAAAAATTTTTTGAAAGTTCGCGGTTTTATTTATCTGGAATTCGATAAATCGCAAGCGAACGCGATCAAAAAGATGGTTGAAGCCGGCGGATATTCGTCAGCGGAGTTTTTTAACGACCAGTTCGGCGAATTGCGTTTTGTAAAAATCATAAAATGAAAAAAATAATTCTTGTCGAAAGCGAACCCGTCCAGATCAATCTTTATCGCCGGATATTTGAGCATGCGGATTTTGAAGTTGAGCTGGCTTCAAGCAAGGGCGAGATGCTTGAAGAGTTGCGCCAGATCCGCAACGGCAATTCAAGCAAACCCGATTTGGTGGTTTTGGATTTTATGCTTGCCGACGGCCACGGAATCGAAATATTAAAAGCGATGAAGAAGAATTTCATTACGCGCGGTATTCCGGTGTTCGCGGTTACCAATTACCAGAATCCCGATCTTGACCGCCAGATAAACCATTTGGGGATAAAACCCGAGAAATATCTCATCAAGGCGCATTATAATCCGGCGGAACTGCTGGAGATAATGAATGATTATTTCAAAAACAACCGTCGGGTTGGGACAACGCTTTCATAAATTAATCTTGGAAACCGCGGCGATTCCGCGGTTTTTTTGATATTTGCCCCTGTGGAAAAACACCCCGATTTGGCTTTATTTCTCTTGCATTTGACAATGGGATTCAATGGGATTAAAGTAGGTGTAGGTGTTAAAAAGTGGTAAGAAGTGGAAACGAGTGGTAAGATGGATTTACGGGAAATATATGGAAGCCGCTTGCGAAAGCTTCCTCAAATGAAATGTTTATTGGCGAATATTCATATTCAATCGATGACAAGAAAAGATTGGCCGTGCCGCCGAAATTTCGCCGGCAATTAAAAAAAGGGGGAGTGATCACCCGCGGTTTGGATAATTGCCTTTTTCTTTATTCCAGCGGTGAATGGGAAAAGTTGGCCAGAAAATTGAGCGAAATGCCGTTGTCGCGCGCCGACGCCCGGGGATTTTCGCGGATAATGCTGTCGGGGGCGATGGAGGTCGAATTTGACAATCTGGGCCGGATTTTAGTGCCTGATTATCTGAAAGATTACGCGCAGCTGAAAAAGAAAGTGGTGGTGGCCGGGCTGTACAGCCGCATTGAAATTTGGGACGAGGATATTTGGAAGTCGTACAAAAAAGTTACGGAAAAAGAAGCCGGAAATATCGCCGAAAGGTTAAACGAATTGGGAGTCTAAAATAATTTCAAAATTTCCAATGTCCAATGTCAAATAAATTCCCAAATTTTAAAATTTAGAAATTTGACATTTATTGTGAGTTGGAAATTGGTAATTTGATATTTTAATCTGTGCATACACCTGTTTTATTGGAAGAAACGATTGGGGTGCTGGATCCCAAGCCCGGTGAAAATTTTATCGATTGCACATTTGGTTTTGGCGGGCACAGTTTGGCGATATTGGAGATGACCGCGCCGGCCGGGATTGTGCTGGGGATTGAATTGGACGGCCGGAGTCTGGAGAGCTTGCCTGCCGAAATCCGGCAAAACAAAAGGCTGATAATCGAAAACGATTCTTACGCGAATGTCGAGGCGATTGCCAAAAGGCATAATTTTAATAAAATCGGCGGAATGCTCTTTGATCTGGGAATGTCATCATGGCATTTGGATGAAAGCCAAAAGGGTTTCAGTTTTTCAAAAGACGAGCCGCTTGATATGAGGTATTCCGTGGGAGGAATAACCGCGGCTGAAATTATTGACAAATATTCGGCACCGGATTTGGAGAGAATTTTGAAAGATTACGGCCAGGAGGGGAATTCTAAGAAGATTGCCGAAACGATCGAGAAATCCAGATTGAGAAAACCGATCGAAACGACGCGCCAGCTGGCGGCTTTGGTCGAAAAAATCCCCGGGTGTTCGCGGAAAAGGCCGGGATTGGCAAGGATTTTTCAAGCATTGCGGATTGAAGTTAACCGCGAGTTCGAGAATATCGAAAAGGGGATTGGTGATGGTTTCAAATTATTGGAAGACGGCGGCAGGATGGCGGTAGTTTCGTTCCACTCGCTTGAAGACGGGATCGTGAAACGGAAATTCGTTGAATTGGCAAAATCGGGCCGCGCGAAGTTGATATTGAAAAAGCCAGTCGCGGCAAGCAAACAAGAAATTTCAAAAAACCCCCGGGCGCGCTCGGCAAAGTTGCGGGCGATAGTGAAAACCATTTAATCATTTTAAAAGCATATATATTATGAACAGACAATCGCGATCCCGCACAAAAAGGGAAACAAAAAGTTTTTGGATGATAGCATCGCTGGGGGTGTTCTCTTTGTTGGCGGGCGCGGTTTTGCAGATTAACGCGAATATCCATCAGAATTCATTGTTAGGGGATTCGAAAAAGCAGATTGCGGCGCTATCTTCGGAGAATGATATTCTCGAAGCCAAGCTCTCCCAATCGAATTCTCTGGAAAATTTCAACCAATATGAGATTGCGCAGGCCGGAAATTACGAAAAAGTTGATGTGGCCGGCATTCGGTATGTTCAAGCGGCTAAGGAACAATTTGCAAAAAGATAAATCAGATGCCGGTAATTTATTATATTTCAAATTTGGATAATCATGCCTCGCCATGGCCGCGGGGCATTTTATTGAGTGCAAGGGTGTCTCTTCGTCCGCAAGATCGGAGTTGATATCCCGATCGCGGACTCGAATCGAAAATATAAAATTCATTAGATATGATCGCCAGAAAAGCCGCGAAAGCCGTTAATATTGATTTGCGCGCCAATTTCGCGCTGGGATGCCTGCTTTTGGCGTGGGCGTTGATTGCCGGGCGCTTGTATTATTTGCAAATAACGATGAGTGAGCATTACCGCGCTTGGTCGCAGGGGTTAATGTCATTCTCGCGCCAGGCTGGCGCGCCGACCCGCGGCGAAATATTTTTTTCCGGAGGCCAGCCTTTGGCGATTAACAAAGATTTCAATTACGCCTATGCTTCGCCGATGAATATTAAAGACAAAGCGTTCGCGGCGCAGAAAGTGGCGCAGACCCTCGGTTTGGATGAAAAAGACCTTGTCGAAAAATTCAGCCGGGAATCGCTTTATGTTCCGCTCAAGGAAAAAATCAGCGACGATGAAGCCCGCGAAATTAAAGAGGCGGATATCAAGGGTGTGTATGTTGATCAAAAGAAGATGCGTTATTATCCGCAAGGCGGCGTGGCGGCTCAACTGGCCGGGTTTGTCGATGATGACAATATCGGCCGTTACGGGCTGGAAGAATATTATAACGATGAATTGGCCAAAGGGAAAAGCATCGTTTTGAATATTGATTACAATATCCAATATCAGGCCGAGAAAATGCTGGCGGCCGCGCGGGAAAAACTTGAGGCAATCGATGCCGAAGCCATTGTTGCCGACCCGAAAACCGGCGCGATTTTAGCTATGGCCAAAGATCCTAATTTTGACCCCAACAATTACAAAGAATCGGCAAGCAAAAATATCAATATATTCAGAAACGATTCTTGCCAAACTTTGTTTGAGCCCGGTTCGGTGTTCAAGGGCGTTACCATGGCTTCGGCGCTTAATGACGGCAAGGTTACTCCCGAAACCAGTTATTTTGATTCCGGATCGCTTACCGTGGGCCCCGATACAATTTATAACTACGGCCACCGTTCTTACGGCCGGCAAACAATGATCAATGTTTTGGAACATTCGATTAACACGGGCGCGGCGTTCGCGGAGAAACAATTGGGCGACCGGCAGTTTACCGATTATATCGAAAAATTCGGCGTTTTCGAACCCACAGGTATTGATTTGCCGGAAACTTTTTCCAATAATTCGGGATTCAAAAAAGGTTACGCGATTAATTATGTGACAGCTTCTTACGGGCAGGGTATTTGGATGACATCAATCCAATTGATTCGCGCGTATTCGGCACTGGCCAATGGCGGGCGGCTGGTTCAGCCGTCGGTAGTGCGCGACGGCCGCACCGAATTTGATCCGGCGAAAAAACGGCAGGTGATCACGCCGGAAACTTCAAAAACGATCTCCAAAATGCTGGCCAGCGTGGTTGATAACGGTTTTGGCAAGGCCGCCAAGGTTTCGGGTTATACCATTTCGGGGAAGACCGGTACGGCGCAAATGTCTTGGTCGACTTTAAACATCAAGCAGTTTGGTTATTCGGACAAAACCACGCAGAGCTTCATCGGCTATTTTCCCAGCGACGATCCGAAATTTTTAATTTTGGTCAAGCTCAAGGCTCCCAATGTAAACACCGCCGAGTATTCCGCCATTCCGGTTTTCACCGAATTGGCGAAGTATGTGATCTATGTGAGCCAGCTTCCGCCCAATGAAGAAATCAAAAAACCCGTCGCGCCTCCCGCAACTCCTCCGGCAATTTACGCGACCACAACCGCGGCGACGACTACCGCGCAAGCGGCAAGCAACAGTCGCAATTGAAAAACCGCTCAAGATTTATTCTTGAGCGGTTTTTTCATCCAATTATCAATCGCGAATCCTTGGCGAAGCGGCGGCCCCAACCGGAGTCGGACCGGTGTTCCTTGGTTGAGAACCAAGTGTCCTGACCGCTAGACGATGGGGCCTCAAAACAAATATACCATAGCAAAAATCCGTATTTTTTTCCAGTTTTTGCATAATTTAATGAAATGTCGGTATAATTGTTGATTTTTGATAAAATTCAGTTATCCGTAAATTCCGGATAACTCAAAAAGCGGGATTTTTATTAAAATGCGCTATAATTAAAACATTACGATGCGTTTTTACGGTAAAATATAAACTTTTCCATTCATGAAAAAAATACCGGATAATCAAATCGCTTTTTATCAATCCTCCGATGGATCAGTGAATATCGAGGTTTTATTTGCGGAGGAAAATATTTGGCTGACACAGAAAAAGATGGCGGAGCTTTTTGATACTACGCCTCAAAATATAACGCAACATTTGAAAAATATTTATGCAGATAATGAAATTGAGGAGAAAGCAACTTGTAAGGATTTCTTACAAGTTCAAGACGAAGGGGAAAGGCAAGTGGAGAGAAATCTGACGATGTATTCATTGGAAGCGATTATCGCGGTTGGCTATCGCGTCAATTCCGAACGCGGTACGCAATTTCGCCAGTGGGCGACGGGTATTTTGAAAAACTACATACACAAAGGATTCGCGCTTGATAGCAACCGCATGAAATACGGATCTCGCTTTAGTGCGCGTTATTTTGATGAATTGTACGAGGAGATCAAGGATATTCGCACCAGCGAGCGGCGGATTTATCAAAAAATCACCGATATTTAAAAGAATTGGAGCATTTGAACCGTATCGGAAATATGTATCTGGACTATGCCGAAATGCAAGCCGCTCGCGGGAAAGCAATGACTATGAAAGATTGGATACAAAAGCTCAATGCCTTTCTTAAATTCAGCGAATATCAAATTTTAACCAATGTCGGTGAAATAAGCCACGAAGTTGCGATTGCTCTGGCGGAAAGCGAGTATGAAAAATACCGCAAGGTTCAGGATAAGAATTATGTTTCCGATTTTGACCGCGAAGTGAAAAAGATTTTGAAGATGGAGAAGAAGAGAGGAAAATGAAATTAAATATATTTTATTTCCGGTGCCTTGGGATTTACAAGGCATAAAGTTGATTTTATAATCAAATAATAAAAAACTAAAAACATGGCTTTAATAAAATGCAGTGAATGCGGTAGGGAAATCTCAGATAAAGCAGAAACTTGCCCGGCTTGCGGAAGTCCGCTCCAAGATAAAAAAATTCAAAAGCCGGTAGTGATTGAGCAAACAAGTAAAAGTTGGAAAGTGATTCAATTAATTTCCGGGATTTTAATTATCGTTGGGTTATTTATGGTGTTTGGTAATGCTGCAAGCAGGGGGTCGGCTGATTTAGCTGCGAAACAAATGGGTAATTTTTTTGCTGGTTTGGGT
>JBARNX010000036.1:0-3491 GCA_049641805.1 Minisyncoccales bacterium | reverse complement strand
CAATAAAGCTGTTCGATCTTTGCTTTGTCGGCCGGATCAATCGGTGCGGCCTGATCGCCGCCGGCCTGGCGGTTTATTTGCCCAGAATACATCAGCGCTCCGCCGATCATTGCCGCGGCCGCGATCGCGCCGCCGCCCAAGAGTATTTTTTTATCGATCATTTTGTTAAAAAATTTACAAGCCGCAAGTTTCAGTCATCGCGGGGCAATCAGCGGCCGAAACCATACAACTGACTTTTACAGTTTCCCAGCCGGCGCATTCCTTGAGGCACGACGACAATCCTTCGCTGAAAAGCTCCTGGCCGGCATTGGGTACCAGCGTTAAACACTTGCCGACATAATTATTGCACGCGGCCTCGCAATCATTTTTTGCCGGAGCCAATTCAGGGTCTTTGACTTCCGATATCGCCAGCAAAGCCAGTAATTCCGGCTTTTGCGCCAGCATTTCGCAGGAAGCTATCGCCCCGGCATCGTTTTTGGTCTTTTCGTCAAATCCCGGGCAATTTTGCAAACAAATTTCTTTATTGGCCATCGAGGGACACGCCACGCTGACCTTGGCGCATATTGCCGCGCAATCGCCGCCCGCAATTTCCGTACCGCCTCCTCCGCCGTTTTTGTTCAAAATCAAATACCCCGCGATCCCCGCTCCCGCAACTGCCACCGCCGCAACCCCCAAAATTATATTTTTATTCATAAATTTGGTTACAATACTTAGAGAATTCCCCTTTAAACATAGTTAATCTTGATAAGATTATTTGAGTATTCCCACCATCGGATAACGGGTTAGGATTTCTTTGGAGTGGTCTTGATAGAATTCGGCGGTGGCGTCTTTGCCCGCCGAGCATCCTTTGTGCATTCCGTTAATGTATAAGCTGCTTACATCGTATACCGTGCCGTCTACCGCGATATAGGCCGGGTTTCCATTTTTTCCGTTATAACGCGCCAAATCTTGGGCGGTAAAAATCCTGGCATCGGATTCGGAAATATTTTGCGTCTGGTTTTGTTTCTCGGACGGAACAGCCGAATCCGGAACGCCGGATTGATAAAAAAACGCGGCCCAAACAAACCCCGCGGCTAAAAATATGTAAATCGCAAACAAGATAACTCCTGTTATTTTGTTCCATAGCTTGTTGCGCATCAGCGCCATTCTGACTGCCGGGCCGGTGTGCAGAATAAACGCGACTGCTCCGACTACGGGCAGGAAATCCGTGTGCAGCCAGCGGGCCGTTTTTTGGTCGAGAAATCCTTTTTCCATTCCGTAGCTTGTAATAAAAAACAGAATGACCGTTGCCAGCAAAACCCAGGCGCCGAACCGATCAATTTTTACCAGCCACCATTGAAAATTGTTTTTCATTTAGATGATTTAATTAAGCTTATTTTACCCAATAATCCAATATCTTGCCAATAATTTTGGGTCATTATTTAAATACTGATTTAAATAATTACCAAATCTATGATTTTATTTCTTCCAAATCTCAAGCGGTGATCAGTCCCAAAATCCCTTTCCCCTATTTTCCGTTTCGGGTAACAAACAAAACTTCCAACCGTTTCACGTTTTTAATAAAACAGTGAATTTTTCTTTGATTCCAAGCGCATCCATTTTCCGTGGGGCTTTAAAAAATCAGAGTTGACATCATTTTCCTTCATTTAAAGCAATCTCTAATATAGTTGTTTTTAAATTATAACTGCTTCGAAATCTCCGTGGGTTAGACCCACGCACTTACCCAATGATATTTATTATTTTTGCATAATATGCTGGAAAAATACCATTGTAAGATTCAATATTGTACGAGCATTTTTTTCTGTTGCATACTTTTTCTTTGGATGTGCGTCCCCTGTCATCATTCTTTCGCGTGCAAATATTGAATCAATGTTTTTAAATATAGTTTGTGAAAAAATATCATCAGGTATAATCTTTTGTTTTTGACCAGTTAATATAAGTGATGAAAGCTTGGTACCGCCGGTTTTCCCTTCAACTAATATCTGAACATATGCTTCGACTGCAGAAATAGCTTTTGTTATACAACCGCTATAACCCTGCGGTGTATTTTTTCCGTAATCCGCAAAACTATCTGATAAAATTTCGTTGATTTTTTTCCATTTGTTATCTGATAACAAAGCAATAACTGGTTTGTATATTGTTTCTATGATTTTTGGTTCTTGTCGAGGTATAAAACCTAATCTAGTTAAATGAATATTTATATTAAAGCTAATAAATAAATCATTTAAATCTTCCATAAATTTATCAAATTCCTCCCATTTCCATTTTTCAAGCCGTTGATTATAGGCTGTGTCGCTTTCAGCGTCTCTTTTACTTAAAACATCGTCTCTTCTTTCGCCAATAAAAACCTTGCAATAAAAAGATAAAAGTTCAAATACTATATTTTCATCATCACCTTCAAAAATTGAAAGGAAATCTAAACAAGCAGAGTCTAAAGATGGTTTTTCTAAATAATTTCTTGCAAAACTTTTTGCTTTGAATTTATGATTTAATACATAAATTGACATTAAAATTCTTTTTTGCTTTGTCTGAAGGCCACCGCAATCATCGGAAAAATAATAGAAGTCACCATTTTTATCACGCTCAGGATTGTTGTAATTTCTTCGCTTTGTCGAGCAAAAAAAATAATCTTCTAAATATTTCCAGATTCTATGTTTTTCTTCACTCGATAATTGATTCCAGCTTCGTAAACCAATATCAAGCTCTAATATTTTTTTTGCTTTTTGATTGTTTGTACTCCAAAAATTGAACATAATTTACAAATAATTTGAGAGTCAGAGGTCTTGTCTCTGGGGTTGACTTAAATCTTCCTTAACCTGATTAGGAATTCAACATTCTTCGATTGGACTGCCGCGGTCTGATATTGGCAAATTCAATAATCGATTAAATTGCGATTTTAGATTAGCGCTACACCAACAGTTAATTTAATACTGGTAATTTTCATAATTGTGTATTTAATAAATCCGCAAATATCATTCAATGAAACGAAAACATTTAACGCAATGCTTAGTATCAAGCTATTAAAATTTTCCGACGGAACCGAACCGTTTGGCGCTAATTCTAATCTAAAACAACAATTACAATGTGCTTCGCAACTATCCAAGGCAAATCTTCTTAAAACCACCTTTTCGCCTGAATTTCACAGGCTCATCAGTAGGTTAAACCTATAAGGGCTGACAATGGCGCAAAGGCATACCGCTAACTTAGATAAAAACAAAACGCCAGTTTTTATTAATATCATTTTGGTGGTTTGGTTAATGGTCAACACGCAACAAACGAACAATAAAATAACCAATTTAACATCAAAACAAGCTACCATTGTCAGTTTGAGGAAGCCACTCCCCAAAGATGCAAAATTGCATTTCGGTAAGCTAAATTATAGCATTTTTTAACCATTTTTTCAATTATGCCTTGAAACGCAAAAAAACAGGCGTTGATCCTGTGGAAATCAAAAATGCAGGGGTCGGACCCCTGCGAAATCCTAATTTTGG
>JBARNX010000057.1:0-19083 GCA_049641805.1 Minisyncoccales bacterium | reverse complement strand
AATCGTGGAAATTTGATTGCGAGCGGCGCGCGCTCATCGGCTGCCAGAATTCGCGCGGTTACCGCCGCATTCGGTGAAAATTGACTTCCCAAAAGCTGAAGTCAAATTTCCCCAAATGCTGGTTTCGTAATTCAAAGTTATTATTATGCCTAATGTTTGTTTATATCTTCATACCCACCAGCCGCGGCGATTGAAAAAATTCTCGGTCTTTGACATTGGCAATCACGGCGATTATTTCGATCATGACAACAACCGGCGGATTTTGGAAAAAGTCGCGCGCAAAAGTTATTTGCCGGCCAACCGGATGTTTTTGGATTTGATCCGCAAATCGCGCGGGCGTTTCAAATTGAGTTTGAGCATCACCGGAATTTTGCTGGAGCAATTGGAGGCCGAGTTCCCCGAAGTTTTGAAAAGTTTCAGGGATTTGGTGGACACAGGTTGCTGCGAATTGGTTTCGGAAACCTATTATCACTCTTTGGCTTCGGTTTATTCCGCGGATGAATTCCGCCACCAAGTGGCGTTGCAGAACAACGCTTTAAAAAAACATTTTGATTTCGCGCCGAAATTTTTCCGAAATACGGAATTAGTGTATAATAATAATATCGCCGCCATGGTTGAGCAAATGGGATTTTCCGGAATGTTGGCCGAAGGATGGGATGAAATTTTGCAATGGCGTTCGCCCAATTTTTTGTACAAGGCCAAAAACGGTTCTTTGCGCCTGCTGGCGCGCAATTACAAGCTTAGCGATGATATCGGGTTCCGTTTTTCCAATCGTGAATGGAAAGAATGGCCGCTCACGGCGGAAAAATATGCCGAATGGGTGAATCTTTTAAACATTGATTCGGGCGCGCAAACATTGAATCTCTTTATGGATTATGAAACATTCGGCGAACACCAATGGGAAGAGACCGGAATTTTTAAATTTTTTAAAGCGCTTTTCTGGAAGATTTCGGAAAATCCGCGCAATCGATTCGTTTTGCCGTCGCGGCTGATCGATGAAATCCAGCCGGTCGGAGAATTGGATTTTCACCGTTTGGTTTCTTGGGCGGATATGGAGCGCGATTTGAGTGCGTGGAACGGCAATAAAATGCAGCAGGCGGCGCTGGAAAATACATACGCGCTGGAAAATACCATTAAGGAAACAAAGGATGAGGCGCTGTTGGACGAGTGGCGCAAACTGCAAACCAGCGACCACTTCTATTATATGTGCACCAAATGGTTTTCCGACGGCGATGTACACAAATATTTCAATCCATACGAAAGTCCCTACGAATCGTTTATCGCGTTTATGAATATCCATAATGATTTGAAGATTAAGGCGGAAAAAATTTTGGAGTCAAAAAAGGCCGAAACAGTAAACATAATTAAAAATTGAAAAATCAAAATGAAAAATGACAATGTAAAAATATAAAGTGTGTAAATCTCGACATTTTAACATTTTGAACTGTCATTTTGATCTTTGATATTTACATTTTAAATTTTCATGCAAAAAACAGCTCCCAAAAAAAAGTTGCCGTCGATGATCGCCGATGTTGAACCGGAAAAAAGTTTTTGGCTAAGCGACGGCCGCACTTTGAGAAATCTGAAAGAATTGGCGATCGCTCTTGAAACAATGGACGAGTCGGTTTGGAATTATCATGTTACCGCCGAAAAGAACGATTTTGCCAATTGGATCGAAGAGATATTCGGACAAAATTTGTTGGGTTCGTCCATCCGCAAGGTGAAGAGCCCGCGCACCGCCGCCAAAAGGATACAAAGCAAGCTCGAGATACCCAAGTTCTGGTCGTTTTTAATGTAAAAATTTGAGTTATCTTATGAGAGAAACAAAAAAGGCAAAACTTTTGCCGCAAGCTGATTTATTGTTGGAAATTTCCTGGGAAGTTTGCAACAAAATCGGCGGCATTAACACGGTTTTAGCGACCAAGGCTGTGCAGATGGTTAGGCATTACGGCCAAGACTATATTATGGTTGGCCCGTATTTTGCGCAAAATTCAAAATATCAATTTGAAGAAAAAACTCCTGAAGGCGGTTTAAAAGAGATATTCGACAATCTCGAAGGGCAGGGAATCCATTGCCGTTTCGGCCGCTGGTTGATTGACGGCGATCCGCAGGTGATTCTGATTGATTTCCAAAATCTTTGGCCCAACATTAACGGCTACAAGCGGGAACTTTGGGATCATTATAAAATCGATTCGATGGAATCCGGTTTTGAATTTGACGAACCGGTGGTCTGGGGTTACGCGGTGGCTAGGCTGGTTGAGCAGCTGAAGTTCGCGCGCGATGGCAAGAAAACCGTTATCCATTGCCATGAATGGCTGGCCGGCGCCGCGCTGCTTTTTGCCAAAAAGTTTTGTTCCAACTTGGCGTCGGTGTTTACCACGCACGCGACCACTCTCGGCCGGAGTATGGCTTTTAACGGCGTGGACATTTATTCCAATATCAATAGTATCGATTCTCTCAAAGAAGCCTATAATTATCATGTGCAGGCCAAACATCTTTTGGAAAAAGCGGCGGCCAACGCGTGCACGATTTTTACCACAGTCAGCGAAATCACCGGCGTGGAATGCGAGTATTTTCTGGGCCGGATGCCGGATGTTTTTTTACCCAACGGTTTGGATGTGAGCGGTTATTTGAGTTTTGAGGAAGCGGCGATAAAACACCGCATTCAGCGCGCCCGCATTCGAGAATTCCTTTTCTATAATTTTTTTCCGCATTATGTTTTCGATTTGAAAAATACGCTTTTCTATTTTATGATGGCGCGTTACGAATACCATGCCAAAGGAATAGATTCTTTTATCAAGGCGCTGGGAGATTTAAACCAAAGATTGAAGGCTGAAAAAAGCCGCAGGAGCGTGGTGGCTTTTCTGTGGGTTCCGGCAAAGACCAATGGCGTGAATCCCGATTTGATTGAAAATCGGGGCAATTATTTCGATGTTAAAGAATTTGTCGAGGAAAACTCCGGTAATTTGGTTGAAAATTTTTTATATTCGCTGTTTGCCGGCCGGGATTTGAAGGATACCGATGTTTTTGACGACGATGAGCCGCACCGCGACCTTGAACGGCGTTTGAAGAAAACCCGCCGTACCGGCGATCCTTTGGTTTGCACCCATAATTTGGAATATCGCGACGACGAGATATTGAAAGGTTTGGTTGCCTCGGGTTTGGAAAATAAGAAAGACGACCGGGTAAAAGTTGTTTTTTATCCGGCTTATTTGACCGGAACCGATAAACTGCTGAATCTTAATGTTCGCGAGGCTATTCAAGGATGCCATTTGGGGGTTTTCCCGTCATACTATGAACCGTGGGGGTATACTCCGCTTGAAGCGGCCGCCGAAGGCGTACCGGCAATCACCAGCGATTTGAGCGGTTTGGGCAGATTTATAAAGCGATTGCCGCGCGATAAGCAGAATCCGGGAATATTTATCGTCAACAACGATAGCAAGAGCGAAGCCGAGATTGACGCTCAATTGGGCGATATGCTTTACGATTACGCGACTATGCCGCAGAAAGACCGCGTAGCCAACAAAATCAATGCCCGCGAAATGGTTAACAACTTTGATTGGGAGGATTTGGCGGAAAATTATGTAATAGCGCACAATAAAGCATTGGAAAATGTAAAATTGAAAGATCAAAATTAAAAATGACAATTAAAAAATTTAAAATGTTTGAATTCGAAAATTTTAACATTTTTAACTTTCATTTTGATCTTTGATACTTACATTTTAAATTTTGATCGTGGAACTCATCCATAACTGCGGGAAAAAATCAATAAACAAGGCTGTCGGTGATCTGCGCGGCGCAAGTTTGATGCTCGCCCGCGGCGGCAGTTATTTGTGGACCGGAATCGAACCGGCCAGCCGTTACCAAGGCTGGTTTTTCGGATATGACGGCAACAAGCTCATAAAAGTGATCGATGATATCGGGATTGCGGGCGGCGATTCGGCAATCGGGATCGAAAATAGTTTTTGGAATATCAAAAGGATCGGCAAAAATTCGGTGCAAACTTTTTTTCTGCCGGCGGCCGATTGCCTTGGATGTGAATTTGGCCGGGCGGATCGGATCGAGTTTTTTTTGGATGTGAAAGAGCCCTATCAAAACCCGGATATTGGCCGGAATCACGAGGTTTGGCAAGAAGACGGTGCGATCTTGGTTCGTTATTGCGAGGGGAAAGATTCTGGTTTTTCCGAAGTTTTTATCGCCGTTCTCGGCGATATAACGGCCGCGGAAATAAAAGAGGAATGGATTTTGCGCGATTATGGATTCGACCGCGGCCGCGGATCCGCGCCTTGGGAGCGCTGGGTTTTCAAGCCCGCGGTAATTACCGCGTCAAAATTGGTTTTCGCGGCCGGTTTTTCAAAAGAGGAGGCGGTGGGCATTGCACGCGAATACTGGCGCGATTTTGAAAATATCAAGCGGAGATTGCAAAAAAACGAATGTTCGAAAAAACTCGGCAGTGAAAACGATGCCGCGATAATATGCGCGCAGAACGCGTTTAAAATGCTTTTCGCAAAAAAAGAAGGTTCTGCCGGTTTGCGCGCGGGTTTGCCGTGGTTTTTCCAGTTCTGGCAAAGGGACGAGGCGGTTTCACTGAAAGGTTTGAGCCAATTTGAGCAGAGAACCGCGCTTGAGATATTTTGGCGCCAGATGGGCGAATTAAAGGCGAATGATTTTCATTTTGACACCGCCGACGGTATCGGCTGGTTGTTTTTGCGGGCGTTTGATTTTTACCGGTCGGGAAAATTCAACACCAAAGAAATCGCCGCAATCCGCGAATGCTTGGAGGGTTCGGTTGAATATCTTTTGAAAAATAACACGCGCGATGGTTTGGCGATAAATGTTGACGGCCAAAAAACTTGGATGGACAGTTTGAACCGAACCGGCGCGGTAATTGAAATACAATCATTGCGGCTCAATATGTACGCGCTGGCCGCGGATCTCGCCGACAATAAGAAGCAAAAGGAATATTATTCGAACTTGGAAGAGACGCTGAAACAAGATGTTAAAAAATTGTTTTTTGACGGAAAAAATTTGAGCGACCGGTTTGATTTTGATAAAAACAAACTGGATTTAACGATCCGGCCCAATATATTTTTGGCGGCCTATATTTATCCCGACCTGCTTTCAAAAAAAGAATGGAGCGTTTGTTTTGAGGCCGCGCTGGAAAAACTGTGGCTTGATTGGGGCGGTTTGGCCACGATCGATAAGAACGATCCGCGTTTTTGCGGCCGCGATACCGGAGAAAATCCCGCGGCCTATCACAACGGCGACAGCTGGTTTTGGATTAACAACATTGCCGCCATTGCGATGGCTCGCGTCGATAAAAAAAAGTTTAAAAATCGCATAGAAAAAATTTTTGAAGCCGGTAAAAACGATATATTATGGAACGGCGCCATTGGCTGTGCCGGCGAAATCAGTTCCGCGGCAATGTATGAATCCGCCGGTTGCCCCAACCAAGCATGGAGCGCCGCCACATTTTTGGAACTTTGCCGTTATACTTCCGAAAAATTTTGACAAAATTATAACGGGAGTGTAAAATTAGGACACAACCAAATATTTGCCAAAAGGCGATCGGCGCGGCTACCAACCGGGCTGCTTAGACATTAATCAAGCAATCTTAATATCCAAGCTTTAAGGCAAAAAACAAGATATTCCAATTGGAATAATTTAGGTGGAACCGCGATCAAAAACCTCGCCCTAATGCTGAATTTAATGATTTAGCGTTGGGGCGAGGTTTTTGATTTAAGGGTCTATCCCTTGCGTAATCGCAAGGGTTAGACCCTTGTAAAGTATTGAATTATATAACCAAAAATTTATGAATAAAGAGAAATACGAGATTGAAGTTATCCGCCATTCGCTGGCGCACATAATGGCGGCAAGCGTAAAAAGCGTATATCCCGATGCCAAATTCGGCATGGGCCCGGCGATAGAAAACGGTTTTTATTATGATTTTGATTTGGGCCAAAACAAGCTGTCGCTCGAAAATTTAAAGGAAATCGAAGTTGAAATGAAAAAGATTATCGGCGGCGGAGTGAAATTTGAAAGGAAAGAAATTGCCATTGATGAGGCCAAAAAGATTTTTCGCGATCAACTATTCAAATTGGAAATCGTGTCCGATTTGGAAATTCAAGGCGAAAAAGAAGTTTCGGTTTATCAAAGCGGCGAGTTTGTCGATTTGTGCCGCGGGCCGCATGTGGAAGCGGCCAACAATTTGCCGGTTGACGGATTTAAATTGACAAAGATAGCGGGTGCGTATTGGAAGGGCGATGAAAAGAACCAAATGCTCGCTCGCGTTTACGGAGTGGCGTTTGAAAATAAAAAGGAACTGGATGATTATTTAAAAAACCTTGAAGAAGCCGAAAAGCGCGACCATCGCAAACTGGGCAAAGAGCTGGATTTATTCCATATTGATGAAGATGCCGGATTGGGATTGGCGCTTTGGCATCCCAAGGGCGCGATGTTGTGGCGCTTGATCGAGGATTTTTGGTATGACCAGCATTTGAAAAACGGATATGATTTGGTCCGTTCGCCTCACATTGGCAACCGTCGGTTATGGGAAAAATCCGGGCACTGGGGATTTTTCTCGGGCAGTATGTATCCGGCGATGGAAGTGGGCCAATCGCTGGAAGATTTGCAGGCCGGCAAAAAGCCCGAAGAATCCGAACAATATTTGCTCAAACCCATGAATTGTCCGTTTCATGTGCGGATATATAAAAACAATTTGCATTCCTATCGCGAATTGCCGATGCGCTGGGCCGAGTGCGGCACGGTTTATCGCTATGAAAAAAAGGGCGAGCTTTCGGGATTGACGCGCGTGCGCGGGTTCACGCAGGATGACGCGCATATCATTTGCCGCAAAGACCAGGTTAGAGATGAACTGAAAAAAGTAATCGATTTTATCGCGTTTATGTATAAGTCGTTCGGTTTTGAAATGGATAAAGTGAATGTTTATTTGTCGTTGCGCGATCCGATCAATAAAGAGCACTATGCCGGTGATGACGAAGGATGGGAATTTACCGAAAATATTTTGCGCGAGGTGGCGGTTGAAAAAAAATTAAATTTCAAGGAAGAGTTGGGCGA
Source organism: Minisyncoccales bacterium (assembly GCA_049641805.1). Lineage (GTDB taxonomy): Bacteria > Patescibacteriota > Minisyncoccia > Minisyncoccales > UBA5738 > UBA5738. The sequence goes on along the minus strand of JBARNX010000057.1, from coordinate 12,006 downwards.
AGCGGCGTTTTACGGGCCGAAATTGGATTTCAAAATCAAAGATGTTTTGGGCCGCGAATGGCAATGCTCCACTTTGCAGTTTGATTTTAATTTGCCGGAAAGATTTGAAATGTCATTTGTGAATCAAAAAGGCGAACAAGAGCGGCCGTATATGTTGCATCGCGCCCTGTTCGGATCATTTGAAAGATTTATCGGGTTGTTGATTGAACATTACGCAGGGGCGTTCCCGGTTTGGCTATCGCCGGTGCAGGCAAAAATATTGTCGGTGGGCGAGGCGCATGTTGATTTTTGCCAAAATCTGGCCGATGAGTTCCGGCAAGCGGGTATTCGCACGGAAGTTGATTTCGCCGACGAAACCTTGGGCAACAAGATCCGCAAAGCCGCGGGCGAAAAGATCCCTTATGTTTTGGTGATTGGAGATAAAGAGATGCAATCCGAAATGTTAGCCGTGCGCGACCGCGGTTCAAAATCCGCCCGTCAGATTTCCAAAACAGATTTTATCGCCGAAGTTTGCGCCAAAATCAAAAACCGTGATTAAAAACCAAATAACGAATGTTCCAACATTCTTGAGAATGTGAGAATGTCGGTAAATAGCGGGTGATGTATCCCAATATTATGCAGAATACCAAAATGTTATTTTTTATGGGAAAGCCAATGATAGTTGCTTTAAATAGAATTATATGAATTTTTTGAGCCAGATTGCCAGTGCGTTTATAGTTGGGTTCATCGGCGGGGCGGTTCCCGGCCCGATTTTGACCAGCGCTATGGCCGAATCTTTGCGGGTTGGATTTGTTAAAAGCCTGCGAGTTGTTTGGTGGGCAATGGTCTCGGAATCGTTAATTGTGTTGTTTATTCTTGCGGTTTTATCATTGTTCGCCGTGCCGCAAGGGGTTTTCTATGCGATTTCTTTTATCGGGGCGATAATCTTGGTTTGGTTTGCCGCACGCATCTGGAGAATAAAAACTATTGATGGCGAAGGCCAATTATTCTCATTTAAAAAGGTTTTTCTGCTGATGGCGGCCAATGGCCTATTTTGGCTGTATTGGTTGACGGTTTGCGTGCCGATGGCATTCGCGATGCGCCAATCCGCGGTATTCGGCCAAGTATTGTTTTTGTTAATGTTCGAGGCGGGATGGTTTCTGTCGACTACGGGGTGTGTATTTGTATTTTCGCGGTTCCGGTTGTTGTTGATAAGAAAAAATTTTATCGCGCCCGCGTTCAAAGTGTTGGCGTTATTGTTTGTGCTGTTTGCGATTAAAATTTCTTGGGAAAGCCTAGTTTTTTTTGCTAAATAATATTTGCGTTATTCAAAAATAATTATGGGAATCGAGATTTATCAAAAGGAAGGGGTGAAAGTCGCGCGGGTTGTGGGCGATGGAGTGATTATTGGCAAGGTACAGGACGCGCTGGATTTGATGGTGGACCCGGCACTGGAAGGGGCGCACCGGATCATTATCGATCGGAAGAATATCGCGCCGGATTTTTTTGATTTGAGCACGCGCTTGGCGGGCGAAATTTTGCAGAAGTTTGTCACCTATCAAGTGAAGCTGGCAATCGTCGGCGATTTTTCCAATGCCAGCGAATCTTTGAAGGCTTTTATTTGCGAAAGCAACCGCGGCAACGAAATATTTTTCGTTCCCGACATTGAAACTGCCAAAACCAAATTATTTTCGGCAAAATGATCCCAAAAAAACTATAAACATTCTCACATTCTTGAGAATGTGAGAATGTCGGTAATGAATGTCCGTTGTTATGGAAAATCAAGATAAAATTTATGTGGATTGGATAGGCCGGGTGAAGGTTTTGCAAAAGGCGGTAATTTTTAACGAAAACGGCCGGATTTTTGCGCTGAAACGCGCAGATGACAAAAACCGGCCGCATCCGGGTTGCTGGGATTTGGCAGGCGGCCGTGTGGGATCAAGCGACATTGTAAAATGGAAAAATAAAAGCGGCAAGGGAGACGATAACGATATTTTAATCAATGCCTTGCGCCGCGAGATCAAAGAGGAAACCGGATTGGAGGTGAAAAATATCTGTGCCATTCATGCCGCTTCGGCATATTCGGGAAAAGGGAAATGTTTATCGTGGCTATTGGTTATCCGTGCAAAGCGGCGGATGAGAGGCGATTTAAATTGAGCGCCGAACATAGGGAATTCCGCTGGGCGGCCAAAGAAGAATTTATGTAATTGGAAATCGGCGATGCCGGCGGATTCATTGGATCGTTTTTGGACAAATTATAACCATGGACAAATAGATTAAGCTTTGCTTTCCGCGAAGGGATGGAATGCCTCGAGGCTCTGCTTCGGAGTGTTTATTTTTCCAGAATGATGAGGTTGATTTGGGGGCGGGCGAAAAAACGCAGAGGCAGGATGGTGGCGCCGATGCCGTTGGTGACGATAACGGTTCGTTCGGGTTCTTTATAAACGCCCCTTTCATAGCGGTATTTGTGGCGATGAATCAGCCATGAAAACGGGAGGCCGAACAAAGTGATTTGGCCGCCATGGGTGTGTCCGGCCAGCAGTAATTTTGCCTTGTTGTTTTGATATTTTTCAAAATATGCCGGATCGTGCGTCATATAGACTGTGAAATCGGTTGCTTCCTTCATTGTTTTTGGACCGTCCGGAATGCCATACCATGTTTCATCCGTGCCGGCAATGGTTATTTTGCCGCCGCCGATATTGATATGGCGGTTTTCGTTTACCAACGGGGTGATTCCGGCGCCGGCCATTGCCGCCAAAACTTCGTTTTTTCCGGCTTCAATATCATGATTTCCCAGAACGCCGAATTTTCCCAAAGAGGCGTTGATATTTTTGAGGGAAGAAAAACATTTTTCGGTGTTTTTCCCACTGCGGCTTACATAGTCGCCGCCGAACAACACAATATCGGGCGCCAGCGAATTGATTTGTTTTACCAAGCCATCAAGGCGTGCCGGCGGAAAACCTTCGCCGCAGTGGATGTCGGCAATAAAGGCGATTTTCTTTCCAACGAATTCCGGCGGCATATTTTTGCCGCGCACGGTCGTTTCCACAATCTCGGTCCAGCCGGCTTCAAAAACCGCATAACCGGCAAAAACCGCCATGCCGGCGGCGAAAAGCAACCATAAATTTTTTTCTGATTTATCCATATCATATCTTGGCGGTGGTCAATCGTGATTGTAAACCACGGTGCCGGTGCCATAGCCCACATTGGGTTTTTCGCGCGCAAAAACTTCCTCTTGTCCCTCGGGCAATTCGGGCAGAGTGTTTTCAAAAATGAATTTGGCGTCGCCTTGCGTCATATTGGTGCAACCCGCGGATTGCGCCGTGCCGAATCTATCGTGCCAATAGGTGCCGTGGATGGCGTAGTCGTAATTGTAATACATTGTCCAAGGAATGTTTTCCAGGTTATATTGGTAGCTATGCAGGGGCGGGCCGCCCTGCATTTTTGCTTTGGCCAGTTTGTACCATATCCGATAGGTTCCGGTTTGGGTGGGGTTTTCGGATCGTCCGGGCGAAATGTAGGTGGCAAATACCGGCTTATCGTAATCAAAAAGGGTGAGGATTTTTTCTGTCAAGTCGACATCGATCCATTTCTCTCCGATTTTGACTTTTTCGGGAATGGAAAAATTTTGCGGCGGCAGAGGTTGCGCCATTGGCGTTACATAATCGGAAAATACATAGGCGCCCGCGTACATCCCGCCGTCGATTTGGTACCAGAGATTTTTACCGTCTACCCAATCTCCGTAAACTTCTTTCAAAATTTTCACGCGGTTTGCCGATGACAATGTGCCGATTTTGTCAGAAGTTATCGCGAAACCTTTTCTCACGGCAACGCCGTTGCTGTTAATCTGGCCCCACCAGCCAAGATATTTGAAACGGTCTTTTCCTAAAGCCGCCGCGCCGGGAATCTGGCCGGTAAAAGTCCAAGTACTGACGGTGGTGCGGTTTTGATTGTCGGTAATGATCGCTTTCACGGTGTAATCGCGGTTGATTTCCAATATCTCGCTGAATGAAAAATGATAATTGTTGCCGGCCGCCGAAGTTGCGGCAAAGTTTGCGGGTTTCCCTTGGAAAAAAACCAATGCGTTTTTCAGCGGGTCGGACAGCGCTGCGTCAAAACTGATCGGGTGCAGGGCGGGAAAGGCGGCGGAGTTGTCGGCCGGTTTTTGATTGGAAATTATCGGGTAATCTTTGGTTGCCGGCTCCAGAATGATTATTGCCCGGGAGTTTTGAATTTCCACCCGTGCCGGCAGATAGGCGCCTTTGCGGTTGATTTCGATGACCAGATCGCCGTCTTTGATATCGCAGTCGATTGAGTCGATGAGCGGGCTGTCGACTATCTCTTCATAGCTGAATTGTCCATCAATTTCGGAAACATCGTTAAAAGTGATCACGGTTTTTGCCTCCGAATCGATTTCCTCAATTTTATGCGCGGGCATATTTTCGATTGCCGGTTCCGCCGGTTTAAATCGTAAAGATATCAGATTGGCGGTTTCCCGGGAATAGCCGCAGGCGATGGGTGAAACGATGTATGAACGCGGCTGTTCGGGAATGTCGGTTTCATAGTTGCGCGGCAGGTGAAGTGCCGCCCACCAGACGGCGCCGAAGATCAAAACAGCGCCGGCCGCGGCAATGCCGATTCTTTCTTTCCGTCCGATATGATATTTGAGGCGGGCCAGTTTGTTGCGGATTTTTGTGGTGCGCGGATGTGTCATAGGGAATTATATCAAGTATTGGATTATCATATCAGCAAACGCATTTTAACTCAAAAAAGCGCTCAAGGCGCATTTTTTGAGCCGCAGCTCCCGCCAAAGGCGGGAGGGCGGAAAATAAAAAAGAAAATACCCTACCGGTATGCTCTTTTTTACTCATTGCGGCGTCCTCCGAATTTTTTCAACTCAAAGGCAAGCACATATTAAATTCTATATTATTGCCGGTATTATTGCAATCCGAGTAACCACTCACCGGGTTTAAAATTGAAGGGTCTATCCCTCGTTAATGCGAGGGTTAGACCCTTCAATTTTGCATTCGTGATTCTTTACAAGGGCCTAACCCCTGCGAGTACACAGGGGATAGACCCTTAAAATGCGAACCCCAGTGAGTGGTTACCAATCCGATTCTTGCTTTTTTGTCGTTTCCGTTGCATAATAATGCTTGTTGATAAAATGGCATGAAAATATTTTTCGATTATCAGGAAACAAAGTTGACGATGTAGCCGCAGGGGATTAACCGGCCGTTTTAAAGACGGTTTGTTTGCTTGAGTAAGCAATTGTTAACACCCCTGTTTTTTTGTTGGCAAGCGGCAGAAAATCAGGCAAAATTCATGAAAAAAAATAAAATAAAAATCACACCAAAAGAAACTTTGGCCAAGAAAATCAATATTCCGAAAAATCTGGGCGCGGGCGTTGGCATCAATGCCGGCGATCCTTTGGTGATTATCAAGGATATTTCAAAAACCTACGGTAAGGAGGAATTGTTTTCGGGTGCGCGGATGCGCGTGATGGCGGGCGACCGGATCGCTATCGTGGGCGCCAACGGAATGGGCAAAACCACGCTATTGAAAATCATCATCGGCATCGAGGAAGCCGACGAAGGTTCGCGCGAATTGCACCGCAACACCCGCATCGGTTATTTGCCGCAGGAAACCCATTGGGATTCTTTGCAAAACACGGTGTTTGACGAGATCCATTCGGCCAATCCCGAAATGCGCGCTTTGATTTCGCGCAAAAACGAGTTTGAAGCAAAAGAGAAAGCCCGGCCGCTTTCCGAAAGCGAGATCGCCGATTATTTGAAACTTCTTGAAGATTACAAAACGGCCGATGGCTATCGCTATGAAGGTTTGATTGAGCGGTTATTGATCGATTTCGGATTCGCCAAAGAAGCGTGGACCCGCATCGTGGCCACCTTGAGCGGCGGCGAGCGCACTAAATTGGCGTTGGCCAAAGTTGCGCTGATGAATCCCAATATGATTATTCTCGACGAGCCCACCAACCATCTGGACATTGAAACCTCGGAATGGTTGGAAAATTTCTTGATCCATTGGAACAAAGCGATTGTTTGCGTTTCGCACGACCGCTACTTTCTGGACAAGGTGTGCGACAAGACTTATGAACTGACCAAGAATGGCATCGAAAAATACCAATGCCGTTATTCGGAATATGTCGTGGAAAAGCGGGTCCGCCGCGAGAAATTGGAAAAGGATTACAAAATCCAGCAGCATTATTTGAAAGAACAGCAGGAATTTATCGACCGTTTCCGTTATAAAGCCACCAAGGCAAGCGCCGTGCAGAGCCGCATCAAAATGCTTGAAAAGATGGACAAAATCGAACTTCCCAAGGAAGCGGCAAAAGACATTAAAATACGCTTTGACGCGGGCGGAAAACTTTGCCGCAGCGTGCTGAAATTCGACGGCATCGGCATCGGCCCCGAGGAAAAACCGTTATTTTCGCTTGAAGGTAAGTTTGAAGTTGAATGGGGCGACAAGATCGGCATCATCGGCAACAACGGCATGGGCAAATCAACTTTGCTCAAAAGCGTGCTGGGTAAAACGCCGCTTTTAAAAGGCAAAATCACTATCGATAGCCGCGCGATCATCGGTTATTACGCGCAGGCGCACGAAGAGCTTGATCCGGATAAGATAATCCTTGACGAAGTTGCCTCAAAAACTCCGGAGACCGAGGAAAAGATCCGCAGCGTTTTGGGCGCGCTGCTGTTTTCGCCCGCGGATGTCGAGAAAAAACAAATTCGCTGTCTTTCGGGAGGAGAACGCGCGCGCGTGGCTTTGGCCGAGCTGATTTTGCAAAAGGTGAATCTGCTTTTGCTTGACGAACCGACAAATCATCTGGATTTGCCCAGCAAAGAAGTGATCACCAAGGTGTTCAGGGAATACAGGGGCACGATTCTTTTGGTGAGCCACGATCGCTATATTCTCAATGAAGCCTGCAATTACATTTGGGACGTGCGGGACGGCAAATTAACCGGTTACATCGGCAACTACGACGATTACCGCTACCATTTGGCGCAAGCGCGAGGCAATTAAAGGCGTTCCGCTGGTGTTTTGTCTCTGCGGGCTTTGGCAGGTTTGAGCAAAAAATTGCATAGGCGGCATCTATGTAATTTTTTTGTCGATGCGGAAAATGTTATATTCGAATCATATTCAAATACGATTCAAATACGATTCAAATACGATTCAAATACGATTTGGATAAGAGTTGCGAGATAATGGAAAAACTATGGACAGAAAAAATTTCCAAAAAAACATTTGCAAACTCATGCGTACCGGTGAAGTTTCTTGGATCTCGCTTTGCGTTTATTTATCCGCTGAAGATCGCCGGGACAGAGTCCCGGACAGTCGGCCGGCCTCTGGCTTTGGTCCTCCGGCGGGCAAGTAAACAAAAGTATAATCGGAAAATGGATAAAAAAATATTAAACGGCTATTTGGGGTTGAGGTTTTTCTCGTCGTTGTTTTTTTGGGCGTTTGCGACCGTTAATTTGGTTTATCAAGCCACCGTTGTGGGTTTGAATCCTTTGCAGTTGGTGCTGGTGGGCACGCTTTTGGAATTTTGCACTTTTGTTTTTGAGGTGCCGACCGGCATTGTTGCGGATTTGTACAGCCGCAAATTATCCGTGATCATCGGCGTGGTTTTGGTTGGGGCGGGATTTATGTTTGAAGGATTGAATCCGACATTTGCGGGCGTGCTGATCGCGCAGGTTATTTGGGGCATCGGTTACACATTTATCAGCGGCGCGCGGGAAGCTTGGGTTGCAGACGAAGTTGGAGAAATCGATGCCGGAACCGCGTTCATAAAAGGCCAGCAAGCCGAGCTTGCGGGAAGGTTTATCGGCATTGCCGCGAGTATTTTTTTGGCGAATATCAATATCAGCTTGCCGCTGATTATCGGCGGCGCCCTTTATGCGGCGCAAGCAATTTTTGTGGCGCTGTTTATGGCGGAAAAAAATTTTGTTTCGGCTTCGGCGCCCAAGCGTGAAACTTTTCGTTCAATGCGGAATGTTTTTGCCAAAGGGATCGGGTTGGCGCGGCGCAGCAATGTGTTGTTGATTATAATCATTACAAGCATTTTGTTCGGCGCGTTCAGCGAGGGATTTGACCGTTTATGGACGCCCTATATGCTTCAGAATTTCACTTTTCCGGCAGTTGGCAATTTAAAACCGGTGGTTTGGTTTGGCATTATTGGCATGGCGGAGGCTTTTTTATCAATAGTTGCCGCCGGAATATTCAAACGAAAAACCGATCTTTCAAACCATCGTTCAACCGTGAAAGCGCTGTTATTCACGAATTCGCTGTTAATTTTCGGTATTATCGGGTTTGCCCTTTCTCAAAGCTTTGCGGCCGCAATTATGCTGTATTGGATGGCGGCGTCGTTCAGGTGGGCAAGAGAGCCGATTTATAACGCGTGGGTGAGCCAAAACGCCACTTCCGATATTCGGGCCACCGTGTTTTCAATGTGCAGCCAAGCTGACGCGATCGGCCAATTGGCGGGCGGCCCCATTCTTGGTATTATCGCGGTGGCAATTTCCATAAAAGCGGGAATAATTTCTGCCGGCTTGCTTCTTGTGCCGTTGCTTTTCTTTTATGTTTACACAATAAAGAATCACAAACTTGGCGACAATTAAAAACGCCAAGAAGAAAATTTGATGCCGCCGCGGTTTATGGTTGCAGAGACCATATCTCCGCGATTTTTTGTTTTCAAGCCGATGCCGGTTAGCCCCGCGAAATATAATTTTTGGGAAGTTGTAATAAAAGATATAACCCGGGTTCAGTAATAACAAAAGAATAATAGACCTACTGCTTAAAGATTTCCTACTGCAATTTCCATATTTCGGCTGCGCCGAATTCATCATTCGTCGACAGACTTAGCTCAAGTATGCCTCCTCATTCTTCATCCGGCTCGCATATTTTGCTACGCAAAATCGCTTCTGCCCCGAAATCTGAAAATTTCGCTACGGAAATATTTAAGCAGTAGGTCTATTAATAAAAAAATAAGAATCATATGAAAAAATTGCGAAGAAAACAAATTGTGGCCGCGGCGATTATGATTTTTTGCGCGGCGTGCGCCGGAGTCGGTACGGTTTATGCCGATGAAATCACCGGCAAAGTCAATCCGACGGACGGGTTGATCGCCGCAATCGCGCAAAAGTTTAATCTAAACGAATCCGATGTGCAGGCGGTTTTTAACGAACGGAGAACTCAAATGCAGGCGCGGAGAGAACAAAACCGCGAGCAAATGGAGGCCGAATGCCAGACCGAGTTTGCCGATCGGCTCGCGAAAGCGGTTGCCGGCGGCAAATTAACCCAATCCCAAGCGGATTTGATTACGGCCAAGAGAGTTGAACTGAAAGCCGCCAAAACAAGCCTTGAGGGAAAGACTGTCGGAGAGCGGCGCGCGGCGATGGAAACCCAAACAGCGTCGTTGAAACAATGGGCGGCGAATAATGGCATTTCCGAGGAATATGTTTTGATGTGCGGACAAGGGATGTTTGGCGGCCGCGGCGTAACGGGTACGGTAACGGCAAACGACGGTACCAAGATTACGATTACCGCCAAAAAGCCGAATTCAACAGTCGAAACAGTTTATACGGTGACCGCGGCCAGCGGCGCGGCCATCAGCAAGATAGATAAACCGGCGAGCGCCGGTGCCAAACCCGCGAAAATCGCGATTGCGTTTTCCAATATCGCGCCGGGAGACACAATATCGGTGCGCGGCGCTATTTCGGGAACAACCATATCCGCCACTGAAATTAGGAATGGTTTCGGCGGCGAAGGGTTTGGTCGCGGGGGCCACGGTTTCGGCGGATCAACGCCGGAGTGAGCGTTTTTAATTAAATAATCGATAAAGCGAAAAAATGGCTGCCGGGAGGGAAGCCATTTTTTTGTGCAATATCGGAGAAAGAGTTATAACGGAAATATGTATTACTTTCCGATCAAGTCAAACTGGCCATTGTCGGCGATTTTTTCGATGCCAGCCCAACTCTCAAAGACTTCATTTACGAAAGCAACCGCGGCGCCCAGATTTTCTTTGTTGATAATTTTGAAACTGCGAAAGAAATGCTATTCGCGGCAAGAAAGGATATTGCCGCCCGCGATAATCTGCTATAATCAGATTAACAAATTATAATTTGAAAAATATGAATCTAAAAAAAGTTATTTCCAAAGAGGAGAAAACGAATTGGATGTATGTCGCGGTGGTGCTGGTGTCGGCGGCGATAACCGGCGCATGGTTGATTTCATACATTAACAGCGATCCGGTTCAGGGAGCGGTTGATGTCGGTATGTTCGTTAAAGGTCGGTATCTTTAATTCTAAAATTAATTAATAATCAAAAATGGAAAATCAAACAAACAATATGTGTTGCGGAAATTCAAAGATCGGTAAAGCGATTGTCGCGGTTTTGCTGGTCGCGCTGTCGGTTTATGTTTTGGTGCTGGCGTTTAACGCCGCCAAGGCCAGCAAATATGTTGGCCGCGACGCGGCCGCGCAAAGTACGATTTCGGTTTCCGGCAACGGCGAAGTTTATAAGGATCCCAATTTGGCGGTGATGAATTTTTCAGTGGTGAGTTTTGCCAAAACCGTGGACGCGGCGATGGCCGACAATACCAAGAAAATGAACGCGATCATTGACGCGGCAAAAAGTTTTGGCGTAGCTGAGAACGATTTGCAAACCACGGGATTTAATGTCGCCCCGCGTTATGATTATGTCAAAGAAGTTGCGTTGCCGGTTTCAATTTCGGCGCCGGAGGCCGGATCGGTTGCCGGATCGGACGATATGGCGGTTAGCCGGCAGGTTTATTATCCGTCCGGGAAACAGGTTCTTTCCGGTTACGATATCACCCAGACGCTGACCATAAAAATGAGGGATTTGACAAAAATCGGCCAGATTATCCAGGAGTTGACCGCGGCGGGCGCCAATCAGGCGGGTAATTTGCAATTTACGCTCGATAAACCCGATGAGGCCCAGGCCGAAGCGCGCAAGATCGCGATTGATAACGCCAAAGCCAAAGCGGAAAAATTGGCGAATGATTTGGGCGTGAAATTGGTGCGGATATTGAATTATAACGATGGCGGTTACGCTCCGGTTTATCAGTTGAATTACGCGGCCAAGGATATGGGGGCGGGCGAGGAAAGCGCGCCATCGCCTAATATTCAGACCGGCCAAAACAAAATCACCGTGAATGCAAATATCACCTACGAGATTGAATAATTCGTTTCGAATCAAAAACCATCCTTTTAATAAAGGGTGGTTTTTTGTTATTATGGGCAAATGAGCACAATGATTGGAAGAGCCAATTTCAAAGGTTTTTTAAAGGCGATATTTTTTTCACTGGTCGCGGTTTATTTTATTTATTGCGCGGCGGACTGGCAGGGATTTCATTTTTTCGACAATGTCGATTTGGTGGTGCATGAAGCCGGACATGTTTTATTTTTTCCATTCGGCGAATTCTTGAATGTTGCCGGCGGAACAATTCTGCAATTGCTGGCGCCAATGGTTTTTGTTTTATATTTTTTGTTTAAACGCGATTTTTATTCAGTCGGGATTATTTCATTTTGGCTTGGTCAAAGCTTTGCCAATGTGGCGCGTTATGCCGCGGACGCGGTTGAAATGAAGTTGTCTTTGCTGGGCGGCGGCAATCACGACTGGAACTTTTTGTTGGCACAAACCGGCGCGCTGGCGGAGGCGCAAACGGTATCAAACGCATTTTATTACACAGGTATTGCAATTATCTGCGCTGGGATTATTATAGGCATATTAAGTTTTCGGAAATCGAATATTAAAACAGATGGAACAAATTAAGAACAATTACGATGTGGCGGTAATTGGCGCCGGGCCGGCCGGGATGATGGCGGCAATTAGCGCCGCCGAAATTGGGGCAAGGGTGGTTTTGATCGAGAAAAACGAAACTCCGGGCAAAAAACTTTTGTTAACTGGCGGCGGGCGATGCAATTCGACCAACCTTGAGCTTGATTTGCGCAAACTGGTCGCCAATTATGGCGAAACCGGCGCGTTTTTGTT
>JBARNX010000019.1:0-10351 GCA_049641805.1 Minisyncoccales bacterium | reverse complement strand
AAATACTAATAAAGAAATTATTATTAAAAAAAATTTTAAATATTTCTTATTAAATAAAATTATTTCTTTAAAAGTTTTTTCCATGCGAATTAGTAATGGATTAGGATATTGCTAAATTGTTTTATTAGGCCCACTGCTTAATTGATTGTTTCCGTTGTATAATGGAAGTATGAACATATCAAAGCTCAAACAAAATCCTCAAATATTCAGCCGCATATTCGGGATCTCACCAGATAAATTTGACGAACTTGCCGCTAAAACATATCCGCTCTGGGCCAAAGCCGAAGAAAAACGGCTGAAACACCCCCGGAAAGTCAGAAAAGGCGGCGGCAGAAAATACTCGCTCTCTTTTGAAGAAATGCTTGCCATGCTTTTGCTGTATGCCCGGGCATATGTCACCCACGCATTCCTTTCCGCGTTGTTCGATATCGACGATAGCCGGGTTTGCCGGTATTTTGCCAGATTGCGCCCGTCCGTTGAAGCGGTATTCAAGCTTCCGGTCAGGAATTCCGATCTGTCCGAGGAAGAAATTCTGCAACTGGTCGTCGACGCCACCGAACAACGCACCGAACGGAGAAAGAAGGGCTGCGGCTACTCGGAAAAAAAGAAAGCCCATACCGTTAAAACGCAACTCGTGGTCGACGAAAAAGGCAACATCGTTCATATCTCAAAACGGTCCCCGGCAACATTCATGACAAAAAACTTTTCGACAAATCAAAAATCAAGCTTCCCGGCAACGCCAAAGGCGATTTGGGATACCTTGGAACGAATATCCGGATTCCGATCAAAGCTTCCAAGCTACATCCGCTCACCCAAAAACAGATTGAAAGGAACAAGCGTTTCTCAAAGCGGCGCATTGTCGTTGAACATGTCTTCGCCTCATTGAAAGCGTATCGTATTTTAGCCGATCGTTTTCGCGGCTCTCTGGCCAATTATCATCAGTATTTCTTAATCGTTTGCGGTTTGCGCAACCTTGCCAGAGCCTAATCCATCTTGGGGATTGGGGTCTTGCAAGGTTACACAAACAATTAAGCAGCAGGTCTATTCTTTATCTCCTCTTTTTCATTAAAACTATGGAAAAAGAAACAAAAAATTTAATAGATTTACTCTTTAAGTATAATACCGAGCAGGGGGCAGAAAAGCAAAAATACGACGATAATGTGGCATGCCTTTATGATATCGCTTCTTATTTGGATAAGCACGGGATTCTTTCTCGCAAGCAAATGTATTCGGTTCAACTTAATGGGCAAGATATTCCTCATTGTAATTTGGTTGCTTTCAAGCCATCGCGCTCGAAGAAATATATTATGCTTCAAGGGCATATTGATACAGTACCAGTGGGGGAAAAATATAGCTATAAGATTAAAGACGGCAAATTGATTGGACGGGGTGCGGTTGATATGAAAGGCCCATTAGTGGGGATATTAGACGCTTTTATTAAGCTCTACAATCAAGATACTGAATACGCGCCGTATCTTTTAATCACTTGCGATGAAGAAGCAAATAATTTCAAAGGAATTAGAAATTATTTGGCTCGGCCTCATAAAAAGATCTCGTTCGCAGTCAATGGTGAAGCGACGAATTTTAGTTTTGCGACGAGAATGAAGGGGGTGTTGACTTTTGATATTTCAAAGAAGGGCGTGAAAGCAGGACATAGTTCGTTGGCAAAGACGACTATAATCGAGAAAGCGGTATATCTGATGAATTGCATCAGTCGGTTTGCGGATTTCGCGCGTTCTATTAAAAGAACTGGTTTCGGCGGAACAGTGTTTGCTTTCACGATGTTTCATTCCGGCGAAAAGGAAAATGTTATTCCGACTGAATTAAAACTTCATTTTCATTTAAGGACAGTTGAGGACGCAAAAGCATATTTGCCGACTTTTAAGACGATTGCGTCAGATGCTTTGAGAGGGTATGCAATAAAAATTAACAACATTGAACCTGTTTATATGCGTATGCCCGATGATGTTCGGGCGGCGATGAAAAAGGCTACTAAGATTAACGAAACGACTTGTCCTGCGTTGGCGGAGGCAACGGTAATGAATCAGGCAGGTATTCCGACGGCAATCTTTGGCCCTGGTGAAATATCGCGAGCGCATAGAATTCCAAAAGAGGAATTCATAAAAATATCAGATATTGAAAAGTATTCGGAAATTATCCAAAAGTTTTTCAAATCATTTTAATATCCAAGTTCTTGGACAGCTTAAAATCTTGTATCCTCAATGAGTAATGATAAAATATGGTCAAATCAGAACAAGCAGCCAAAAAAATAAACGAAAAATAAAAGCATGGGTAAAAGACCATACCAAGTTGATCGTGGTTATTGATGGCTATGCCGGGTCGGACAAAACCACTGTCGCTGATCTTGTTGCAAAACAAATTGGCGAATATATCAACAAAAAAACCGACGGCAAATATTTTGATCCGTGGCTTAATTTGCATTATAGATTGAGCGGTAAATTTATCGGGATTTGCCGCAAATCAATGAGATACGAAATCAAAAGTTTAACTTCGCAATCCGTGATTTTCATTGCTTCGCGGACTTCCAGAATGGTTTCTTTGGGAATTTTTTGTATTTTTCCGCCAAACCCAAATGCCTCAAAAGGTATTTTTTGTTTTCCGCTCCCCCGCCAAAAACCCCGCGGATTTGTTTAACGAGATTTTTTAAAATTTGTAATCGGAAAATTAATACTTTTGGAATTACAGCTCTATTTTATAAACATTCATTAAATTCTCCCAAAATATTTTTTCTTTCGCATCTTTTCCCAATTCCAGCGACTTGACCAATCTCCCAAACTTGAAACTAACTTTCCGGCCAAACATTTACCGATCCGCCCAAATCAATAACAAAAAGACGGCCCTTGAGCCGCGCCGCACTATTGCTTTGGAAAAAATTAACTATTCTTTTTTGAATTGTCTCTTTACTTAGTCTGTCAATCTCAAAAATAACGATTCCCGCGGCGGCCTTGACATTAAAACGCACAATATTGATAAAATCACGATCAAAGCTGATTAAAATTCTCTTTTCCACCAACGCGTATTCAAATATTTCCGCATCGGTCGCCCTGTCCATCCCAATATCGCTTGCTCTTAAAACATCATTGCCCGATTGACGCAGCGGCTCAATAAAAAATCTTCCCACGCAATGATCGGCGAAAATAGTCAGCATTTAATTTGCGGCCCTAGCTTTATTGATAAAAATATCGGTTAAATGTTCCGGTTTTTCCATCATCCGAACGGAAAACTCCAGTGCCGCCAAGACATCGGTTTTTGTAATTCCCGGATATTCGTCCGGAATTTCATCAATGGCAAATCCCGCGGCCAGAAGATTTATAATATCGGCCACAGCCACCCTTGTGCCCCGGATGCACGGCTTTCCAAAACGAACCGCCGGATCAATTGTAATGTCAACCGTCTTGTTCATATTATTATTATCGCATTCACTTTAGTTTTAGTCAATGCGAGATTTAGTTGGTTATAAACATTCAGCCTGCTTCACAAGGTTTTTATAATTCCGTAGAGATCAAATTCCTGCAGTATTCCCACATTTGAAAGTTGCCGCTGGGAAATTGATGCCTTTTGGACTATGGTGTTATTTTATAAACATTCATTGAATTCTCCCAAAATATTTTTTCTTTCGCATCTTTTCCCAATTCCAGCGACTTGACCAATTCGATATGTCTTTCGATTTTGCACATCGGCCAGTCGGTACCAAAGATGACATTGCCCGGACGGTCGGAAATTGTTTTTTTGAGAATTTCCTTGATCTTTTCCATTCCCCCGCTTTTTTCAACCACTTCTTCATCGGCCAAGGCGGCCAACTCAAAATAGATATTGGGAATATTTTTGGTTACTTCATAACAATAATCGAGTTTGGGCCAATAATAATGCGTAATAATAATTTTAAAATTGGGATATTTTGCCGCCGCTTGAACGATATATTTCGGATCATTCCACTTGGCGCACTCGCGGTCGCCCGAATTTTCCCCCGTATGAAACAAAACCGGAACATCCATTTTTTGGCAAAGTTCATAATACGGCAAACATCGATCGTCGGTCGGATAATAAGGATCGTGGCCGGACGCTCTTATTATATATTGAGGAGTTTGCTTAAATTTTTAAAAGTTTGTAAAATAAAAAATAATACCGCAAAAAGAGAAAATAGCAACAAATTTGGTTTTTGCGGCGGGGTTGATACCCCGATGCAACCGGAGGGTGTTTCCTCCAAGATTACTTGAGCTTTGCTAAAGACTTCTCATTCTTTTTGCCCCCCGCGGCAAGCCAACGGAGCATAAAAAGAATGAACATATAAAATGAACCATAAAAATTCAATGGATTTGGCCTCAATCATTATTCTGGCAATAATTATTGTCGCGGCCGCAGTTATTATCGGTTATCTCGCCGGCGTTGATAAAAGAATTGGCCAATTGGAACAAGCAATATATTCGAAGGCAAAGACCGTCGACAATGGCGATCCGATTGTCGCGGACAGTCCCGCAAAGACCGTTGAAAAAATCATTGAACCCGATAATTCGGCGACAATCACCGGAACAATAATTAAAATTGAGAAAGAAGCCATATCCATAAATATGAGTATGGATCCGAATGACGAAAATTACAATTATATCGCGCGCATCAACGAAAACACATCGCTAAACAAACAAAAGGAAATCGGCGACCAAAGCACAACTCCGGCGAAAATTTCCGATATGAATATCGGCGATATCGCTATCATTGAAAGTGCCGGACAAATTGGCGCCAACAATGAACTTACGGCCAGAAAAATAAATTTTTTGGCGATGCCGGAAAATCAGCCGCAGGGTTAGCGGCGGCCGCGTAACTTCTTTTAATAATCGGATTTTAAAAAAAGAGCTCTTAAAAAAGCTCTTTTTAAAAAAATTCCGGCGGTCATTTAAATAAATTGGGTTCTTGCGTCGGGGTATTAACCCCGCCGCAACCAGAGGATGTTTCCTCTGGACTTCTCATTCTTTTTGTTCCCCGCAGCAAGCTGACGGGGTATAAAAAGAATTAAAATCCTCGCCCAACCCGAACGCCTCAAAAGGCGTTTTGTTTTCGCTCCCCTGCCATTCTGCGAACATCCAGCTCCTTAATGATTTATTTTCTACCGAAACAAATCAATTCAAAAATGTCATGACAATGACCATCTTTCTCTTTGTTATGCGGTTTCTCATATTTATTTTCATTGGTCATAATTTTCAAGTTAGAACAGATACAATGGTTGGAAAGCGCATTCTGCATCCGCGATCGCAAAACCCGGAGAATCAAAATAGCCGATAATCACTTTTGACTCTGGATAATCCTTTTTGAATATTTTTATTGAATTGAAACCAAAACTTTTCGCCTTGCTTTTGATTTCCAAAGCAACCAAACCGCCGCCTTCGATTTTGATAATGAAATCGATTTCGTTTTTATTTTTGGTTCGCCAATAATTGAAATTATAATCATTTTTCACCAACTGGGAAAAAACCGCGTTCTCCAAAATCTGGCCGCGGTCGCCCCGCTCCTCCATCGACCGGAAATCATTGGCGATTTGATTCCTCATTCCGCAATCAATGAAATATATTTTGGGATTCTTGATCACTTCGGTGCGCCTGTTCTTGAAATAAGGAACCAACCGGCGGCAAACAAATGTCTTTTCCAGAAAATTCAAATATCTTTTCAGCGTCGCATACGAAAATTCCGAAAGACTCCCAAGCTCATTATATTCGATCAAACCGCCGATTTGCAAAGCCAATCCCTTTATCAATCTCTCCAATTTATAATCATCGATCAATCCCAAAACATCGCGCACTTCCCTTAGAAAAAAAGTGTTGTAAATATTTTTCAAAACTTCTTTTTTCTCCTCGGCATCAGTTGATGTCACTACCCGGGGATACCCGCCGTAAATTGCATATTCCTCGAAATTTTTCCTTAATTTATTATGAATCTCTCCGGAAATCTTATTTTCACCGGACTGCAAAACACCGGCGGCCGCTTTTTTGTAAATTTCAAGCAGATTGCGGTCTTTATAACTCAAAAACTCTTCAAAACTCAAAGGATATAGATTTAAGATAAAAATCCGCCCGACCAAATACTTTATCGCATTGACCGATAAATCAACCGCCGATGATCCCGATATGATTATTTTTATTTTCTGCGCATCAAAAATATATTTCAATTTCTTGCTGCCGCTCTCGGCGTATTGAAACTCGTCAATAAAAAGATACTTGTAATTCTTGCAGTATAAATCGATGAAGCCTTCAATGTCGCGATTAAAAAGATTAAGCGCGCCCCGATCTTCAAAGCTGATAAAATCGGCTTTGTCGAGTCCGGAAAATATCTTTTTGAGCATCGTTGTTTTGCCGCATTGGCGCGGCCCCAAAACCGCAATAATCTCGGGTTTTTCCAAATACCTTAGAATTTTGCCCTCCAATTTACGCTCAATATACATAGTTTTTGCTAGAATTTAAGTATAGTTGAATTTTAGCATAGCTATAATTAAAGCCAACCAAATTCCTAGCAGAAATAACAGCGCGCGCAAATTATACAAACAAATATTAATTCGCGGATTCGCGGGAGCGGCGAATAGCCAGGCCGATCACGGCGATGGCGGCGGCAAGGGACAAAACAATCGAAAACACGGCCCAGAATATAAAATCGCTTTTAAATTCCTGCACATTTGCCAACGGCACGACAATTTTATCTGTTGTCGTGCGCGCGACGCTGGCGCCAGCCTTGATGAAAACAAATTCTTCGGAACGGGCGACGATTTCTCCCGCGATATCGGACAAAACCGCGTAAACCGAATGCTGGCCGTCAGCCAAGGCGCGGTCAAGGACATATGTCCAACGGCCGGAAGCATCCGCCTTCACCATCGAGACTATCGGCACCGAATAAATATAAATCGCCGCGAACGCGGTCGGCAAGGCCCGGCCTTCAAAACGAATGCCCAAACTGCCGTCGCCGAGCTTGATCGTTTCGACTTTTTCCACTCCATAAATATCAGTTTTTAGCGGCGGCGACAAGCGCGGATCGTAAAAATCGGTTTTTGCGAATTCATTGGGCTTTAGAGGATCATAGCCGCGGGAAATTTCGTCGCCGTCGAGCGCGCCGTCGCCGTCGGTATCGGGATTTAAAGGATCGGCGCCCGTCTGAATTTCCCGGTCATCGGCCAAGTCGTCGCCGTCGGTATCATTGAGAAGAGTTTCCCGTTCTTTGATATTTTCTTCCTCCTGCCGGGAGATTTCATTCTCAAGATCAGCCAGTATCCGGCCAACGCCTTCATCCCCGGCCGCGGCCGTTAAGATCAAACCGGCCAAATTCCGCTTTGCGGCGATTTTTTGTTCCAAACCTTCCTTATCCGCCGCGATTTTGGCGTCAATTTGCCTGATTTCGTTTCTGTGATTTTCCAGTTCATTCAATTTTTCATTTTTAATCGACTGTAAAACATTTTCCGGAAAATTAACGATATCGTCTTCAAGCCGGCGAACGCGGACGCCGATATCGCTTCGCCGCTCCTCAAACTTTTCCAGCGAATAGCCAAGCTGTTTAATTGCCGCGACGATATCGGCAATTTTGGCAATGCTTTCGGCCTGGCCATTGCCGGTTTTAGCGTTAATTCCGTCCGCGGCAGCTCGAATGCTTTGCTGAAAAACTTCCCGGCCATGGACAATCGCCTGATTGCTTTGACGGATATTTTCCGCAATTGCGGTGTTCCGGCCATCGGCGGCGGTTTGGTTGCCAATCTCAACCCTGATTGAAGGACTGTCGTATATTTTTCCGCCTCGATATATCCGGCCGCGGATATCGTAAATTCCGTTTGGCAAAATCTGCCCGTTGAAATCTAATTTATATTTCCAAATCCCTTCCCCTCCCGGCAAGGCTTTCCCGATATGCAAAACCGTTGCCGGCACCCGGCCTTGGGCATAGAAAAAAACTTCGTCGGCGTTGGGGGCTTTTAATTGCAACTCGACGCCTGTTCCATCTTCCGGCGCGGCCATCGCCGCTTCAAATTCCGGCAAAACGGCGCCGGCGCCGTTCTCCCCGCCCGATAAAATTGGCACGCTCAAATCGGCTTGCATACCGGTAAAATCCGGTTTTGGCGCGGAAAAGAAACCGCGCGAGCCCGGCAAAACAAACACACCGCAAACGAATAGCAAAAACGCGATTGAAGATAAAATTGTTTTCGCGAAATTCATAATTATATTATACCCTAGCCGGCGATGATTTTGAAAATAAAGAGAAAAAGAATAGAATGGAGTTAATGTCCGCGAATATTAATTTTGACGCCGCTTTCTTTGCCCTGGCAAACATATCAAACGCCGCGGGATCATTTTTGGTTTATCTCATCGCGGGAGTTTTGCCGTGTTTTCTTTGGCTTCTTTTTTATTTGCGGCGCGACCGGCACCCGGAACCGAAAAAGGAAATCATCTGGGTTTTCGGTTTGGGAGCTCTGGCAACTTTGCCCGCGGTTTTAATCGAGATTTTTCTGATCAATGTATTCGGATTTTTCGGCCTGTCCGGATACATTTCGCTGATCGCCACGAATATCATTGCCGTGGCATTCATTGAAGAATTCGCCAAATACGGCGCCGTCTGGATAAGAGAAGAAGCCGCCAATCAAAACCGCCACCTGGACGAACCGGCGGATTTTGTGATCTATATGGCGGTTGCCGCGCTGGGATTCGCCGCAGTTGAAAATCTTTTGTTTCTGCTTCCCACGGTGCAAGAACAACTGATGGGAAGCGCCACCCTTCTGAAAAACGGCGGCGCGGCCTTTTTGATATCGCTGTCGCTGTTTAGGTCAATAAGCGCGATTCTGTTGCACACCCTGTGCTCGGGAGTCATCGGCTACCATATGGCCGCGGCATTCTGCCACAGAGAAAGAAAAATCGGCATATTGGCCGCCGGATTTTTCATTGTCAGTTGCTTGCACGGCCTGTATAATTTTTCTATAATGGAAAGCGAGAACAATATATTGTTTTTGTTTGTCCCGCTGGCAATAATACTGTCGCTGTCCCTGACTCTCTATATCCAATTCCAGTGGCTGTTGCGGATGAAAAGCGTGTGCAACATAAAAAATGCAAAATTTAAAAATCAAAAATCAAAATGACAAGTTAAAATGTAAAATTTTTAATTTTGCACTGTCATTTTAATTTTTGATTTTTAAATTTTAAATTAACTATGTCTTTCCTTGAAAAACTGCAAAAGGGAATGCGCGAAACCGCGCCCGAGGAAAACGCGGGAAACGACGGCGTTGGGAATGTTGAAGAAAGCCAACCGCAAGAAATCGCGGCGGAAGCGGTTTTCGCTTCTTACAAAAGCGAGAATGCGGATATTCCCGGCGAAAACGGCTCCCCCGCCCGGGAACCGGCGTCGGTTAAAAAAACCCGCACCCGCGGCCGGCCGAAGAAACTGATCACCGCCGATAATTTGGATGAAATAACCGAAACAACCCAAACGCCCGCCGAAGACAAAGCGGCGGAAACGCAAAATTACTCTCAAAATGATCCTCAAAAAACTATGGCGAATAAAAAAATAACCGCGGCGGATGATGGCGCCGAAAGCCAATGGCTGGACAACGAAGGCCGGCTCGCCGTCAATGTTTACCAAACTGAAAATGATCTGGTACTGCAATCGGCGATCGCCGGCATAAAAGTGGAAGACCTTGATGTGCTTATCGAGGACGATGTCATCACCATCAAAGGCAACCGCGCCAACCCCCTCGAAGAAACCGGCGATTACTTTATTGAAGAATGCTATTGGGGCCCGTTCTCGCGCAAAATTATCCTTCCCGCGGAAGTTGATTCCTCCCGCGCCGACGCGGCGATGAAAGACGGCATCCTGACCATCCGCATCCCAAAAATCCAGCGCGAAAAGAAAAAGAAACTCACCATTAAAGAATAATTTCAAAAAAACCGCCATAAAGCGGTTTTTCTTTAAATTAAAATGTAAATATCAAAGATTAGTTTGGCGGGCAGTTTTACTAAACTGATAATGACAATTTTAAATTTAAAAATGTCTTTGCATCTTTAATTTTAAACTTTATATTGTCATTTTCCATTTTGATTTTTCAATTTTACATTTGGTTAGTGCTGGAGGAGAGATTTGAACTCTCACAGGTTTCCCCACCGGCTCCTAAGGCCGGCGCGTCTGCCGTTCCGCCACTCCAGCGTTTGCTTGCTCTATCAATTTATTTAAACCATTAACGCTAAAAAGTAAAATTTTTATCCAGAGGTAGACCCCGGGCTTGCCCGGGGAACCGATGGATGAGGATTCCAAAGGATACATCCTTTGGTCGCCGCCCGTGGGTTCGTACCACGGGAGGCGAAATTCCTTTAGAAAATATAAA
>JBARNX010000064.1:0-10072 GCA_049641805.1 Minisyncoccales bacterium | reverse complement strand
GATTGTGGCGTACGGTAAAACAGGAAAACATTTATTTAAACTCGTACCAGGATGTGGCGGAAGCCCGCACCGGTTTAAATGAATATTTTTCTTTCTACGACAATTTGCGCCGCCATCAATCATTGGACTATCAAACCCCGGCGGAAGTGCATTTCCAGAATTTACGAAAAAATTTCTAAAAAATTCTTACCATCTGATTCTTCAAAATTCCGTGTCTTGACAACCCCGATCACCTTAATATATGCTTAAATTAAGGAGGCGCACATTAAATGGCAGTTTATCTATTGGCCGGGTTAGGTCTTTGCGAACATTGCGGAAATCTTATAACGCTTGAAGGTTTTCCCATTGAAGCAATTGATGCGGAGTGGCGTTGCCCAAAATGCCAAGGAATTCTTGGTGGCAAGTCATTCGGTTACGAAGGCGATGGTAAAAAAGCTCAGAAGGTTTGGTGGGTTGGGCCTGATGGAAAATGGGTCAAAATCAAACCAACCGAAGAATTTGATCTTGATAGTTGGCATATTATTATCCAGCCACGAATTTTATGAAAGCTGGATTAAAATAATGCCTTTTTATTTTATAAACTCACTAAACAGGTTTGAACATCGATTGCCAGACGATCCCGTTTCAAAAAACTCTTGACAAGATTCGCCGAATTGATATGATTGTGTCATATTATAATATCATATTAAATCAAAAATCTATGGCAACTTTATCTGTTCCCTTGACTAAGGATTTGGAAGAGTTCATTGAATCCCAGGTTCGGCTTGGGAAATTGGAAAATAAAGCCGCGGTGGTGCGCCGAGCGTTGCGTTTGCTTGCCGAACAAGAAGCCATCGCGGCCGTATTGAAGGCCGACCAAGAGCCGTCTGTTCGCGGCGATTTGGACCAATTGGCGAAAAAACTTGGATAAAATCCATGGAAATCGAATATAAACCGACTTTTATAAAACAATATGCTTGTTTTGAAAGTTCATTGAAAGAGGAAATAAAAGAAAAAATAGAGTTGTTTAGAAATGAAAAAAACCACAAGCAATCGAAAGTCCATAAATTGAAAGACAAATTATCAAAATATTACAGTTTTTCGGTGAATTACAAATACCGGATTGTTTTTATCTATCAATCAAAATCGCGCGCGGCGCTTCTTGCAATCGGCGATCACGATGTGTACAAATAATTTGAAAAAATTATGAAATCAATAAAAGATAAAACCAATCAGGGCGTTTTTGCCGCAATCATTATAATTTTGGCAACAGTTTTGATTGTAACCTTGGGCGGAACGGCAATCTGGTGTTATATCCATAATGCTAAATCCGAAATTATGACAAATATTCCGGCAGAGAATGACAATTTTGAATCGATTTCCTGTGGCAATAAAATTTGCGATACAGGTGAAACTTTGAGAGATTGTCCGCAAGATTGCCAACCCAGCGATATTTACTGCGCAAAAACGGGAGATTCTTGCCCAACAGCGGGGAATACATGTTGCGATGGTTATTGCGACAAAAGCAAAAACATATGCGTTGTTTGTCCGCCTTCTCCGGCTCCAATAAATTGTCCTGAAGGTTATGCGGTTCTTGCGAATTCCGATTCGAACGGTTGTATAACGGATTATTCGTGTGCTGAGCGGATGTGTACTCAAAAAGGTAACAATTGTTGCAGGGATTACACGGACTGCGGCGCGCCAGCTTCTTGCGGTCTTGATAGTGTCGTTGATATGAAGGGATGCGATTCCGATTGCAAGCCGATTTTTGAATGTGTTGCATTGACCGGATGTGTGAAAGAAAGCGAGGTAACGGACCTTAATTCGGCACGCGATTGCTGTGAAGGGCTGGTAAAAGAGACCGTATATCAGGAAAGTCCGCCCTGTTCCAAGCTTGCAGGCGACTGTCAGCCAACACCGCCGGCCGCCTATGTTTGCGTGCGTAAGCCAAATTAAATTTTGTTATTATTTGAGATAGATTTATCCGGATTTAGCGAGTGCATTTTTATGCTGCGCTGGTATTTTTTAAGAAAGTATGCAATAAATGGTTAAAAGGCGGCGTGACAAAATGATGATACGGGATATGGTCTTGGCCGGGATAGTCATCTGCACGGTTCTTTATGGTTGTTCGGCAATCAGCCTGAGGGTAGCCGAGTGTTCAATCACTCTGCTGCTGATAATTTTTCTGGTTGTCGGGTACACCGATGATCGTCGCAAAGAGCAAGAATGAGTTTGGTAGCGATCTGTAAGTATATTGTTCATAAAAAGTGAAGCGTAGGCGGTGGGGGGTGAATATATTAACCCCATTTTTTTTACGCACTTGATATGGGAGAAGATGGCGTAATTCTCACCAGAAGTCCAGCCGAAGAAACATATCAAATCGTTTGCGCTTCGATTGAAGGGGGAGTTATCGTAAGCCCAGTAGAAAGAATGACGCTCGATGAGTTTTAGCATCGTGACCCCTTGGTCCAGGGATTTTTTTAGGACTTTTTTATTTTCAAAATGAGGATTATCCAAGTTCTTGGAGATTTAAAATATACTATAATTTTAACCATAATAATTCTTTGACGGCGGCGATTTTGTAGCGTAGATCGTCCATATATGCTTCATCTTGGAGGATTTCTATTGCTTCGGTTATCAGAGTGGATGGTTCCTGACTTCAAGGGGATTAGAACCGTAAAAGTCGCTGAAGAAGCGGTTTTTTGGTATATTGGAGTACGACTATCGAAAGGGCAACAAAAAAAGACTTACCATCAATTATGGCATTAGTAAAAAGCGAGAGAGCCGACAGTAGGGAAATTTCATATAGCCAGTTTTTAGTTTCTAAAGAAAAAAATGAAATTATCGGTTGTATAAGAATTAAGCAAATGAATGATTGTTTGGAATTGGGTAGTTTAGTTGTGACGCCAAAATATAGGAATAAAGGTATCGGCAGTGGATTGATAAAAGGAATTCTTACAAAAGATAAAAGACGGCCGATTTATTTGTTGTGTTTTGCAAAAACAGCCAGTTTTTATACGAAAGCAGGTTTCGTAATAATTAGCCTTGATTCTATACCTAAAACATTAAGGGACGAGTATCTATTGATAAAAAGCGAACTTAATAAATTTGACGAAAAAATAGTGGCAATGGTTATAAATTAAACATTATTGGGCCGCATTATTCTGCTAAACAGGCGCGAAGATCGGTTGCCAGACGACCCTGCTTCAAAAAGTCGCTAAATAAGCGGCTTTTTGGTAGGATAAAGTTATGAAGAAAATAGGGGTTTCGCAAAAAGCAATTATTTTTGATCGAGAAGGTAAGATTTTGGTTCTCCGTAGGTCAGGGACTGCACCTTCTAACCCCGGTAAATGGGATTTTCCGGGCGGCGATTTGGAGTTTGGCGAAGATGCGATTGACGGGATTATCAGGGAAATCAGGGAGGAAACGGGGTTAGAGGTTAAAAATCTAAACCTTTTTGATGTTGAATCGCATATAAACAAAGATGGCGATTTTTGGGTAACGATTGCTTATATTGCAAAAGCATTTTCCGATAAAGTAATTCTTAGTTATGAACACGATGAATTCAAGTGGCTAACCGCCGAAGATTTCTTAAAACTGGAATCTTCTGAAAAATTGAGGCGTTTTGTCGGAAACTTGACTACACATTGATAGTGTGTATAATGGGGTTATGGAAATAAAAACCAATTCTACAGCTTATCAGCGGGTTGATGTTACTCTTCCGAAAGAAACGGTCAGGTTGCTCGAAAAAATTGCCAAAAAAGGCGACCGGAGCCGCTTGGTTGACCAGGCGATTCGCTTTTTCGTGAAGGAAATGAGCGGGGCTAATTTGAAGAAGCAGATAAAAGAGGGGGCGATGGTTAACGCCTCGCGGGATTTGAATTTGGTTGAGGAATGGTTTTCGATTGATGATGAGATATGCTCCAGCAAATAATCCCAAAACGAGGGGAGGTTTATTTGGTTAATTTTGACCTAACGATTGGCTCGGAAATTCGGAAAACGAGGCCGGCTTTGGTTGTCCAAAATAATATTGCCAACCGTTACAGTCCGATAACGATTGTCGCGGCGATAACTTCCCAAATCGGCGAACGGATTTATCCAACCGAGGTACTGGTGGAGGTCGGGCAGAGCGATTTGAATAGGCGCTGCGTGGTTCTGCTTAACCAAATTCGGGCAATAGACAAACAGCGATTAGTTAAAAGATTGGCGGTTTTTGGTCCGGTCGTGATGAAAAAAGTAAATCAAGCATTGGAGATCAGTTTGGGGTTGGTGGATTTATAGTCACAATTCCAACATGACAGAAACGGATGAATTGTTGCATAATCGTATCAAAATGCTACAATTAGGGTAAAATTATGCAACAATTAAACCAAAGACAGCAAAAGATAATGGATTTTATTTCCAAGAATAAAGCCGCTGGCAATTCCCAGATTGCGGCTTTTTTGGGAAATGAGGTAACGCGCTTTACGGTTTTGCGCGATTTGGAATTGTTGCTTGGCGCAGGATTGATCAAAAAGGAAGGCAAAGGAAGGGCGGTTCGCTATTCGATAAGCGCCAGTGGCGATATTAACGCCTTTTTTGATCCGGATATTTATTTTGCCGCCGATCAAGATCGAAGAAATATAAAACCGGTTTTCGAACCAAAAATCATTGATGAACTGCCGCTTTTATTTTCGGAACGGGAAATTAACGAATTGAAAAAAATAAACTCTAAATATCTTGAAAAAATAAAAAAAGCGGACGAATCATTCGCCAAAAGAGAAGTGGAAAGATTGACCATTGATTTGAGTTGGAAATCTTCCCGGCTTGAAGGCAATACTTATTCGCTGTTTGATACTGAAATTTTGATCAAAGAAAGGATTGAGGCCAAGGGCCATCAAAAGGAGGAGGCAATTATGATTTTGAATCACAAAAACGCGATTGATCATATTTTTGAGAAAGAAAACAAATTCAAAAAAATAGATCTTTTCCAAGTTGAAAAAATCCACGAATTGCTAACAAGGGGGTTGGGCGTTCGTTCCGGCATAAGAAATATTCCCGTGAGAATTATCGGAACAAGATACGCGCCGCTTTCCGGCAAGGCAAAAATTGCCAAAATGATGGATTTGGCGACTATTAAGATAAATTCGCTGGCCGATCCTTTTTCAAAGGCATTGGCCGCGGCGTTGATGATCTCATATATCCAGCCGTTTGAAGACGGTAACAAGCGGACGGCCAGAATTATTGCCAATGCCGTGCTTTTGGCCGATAATGTCTGTCCGATTTCTTATCGGAGTGTTAATGAATCCGATTATAAAAAAGCCGTGGTTTTATTTTACGAACAGAACAGCGCTAGGTTTTTCAAGGATTTATTTGTGGAACAATTCAAATTCGCCGTGGACAACTATTTCTAGAACTATAAATATGAAGGTTTTTGGAACCGATTATGACGGCGTGATGATCAACATAGAACCGCAGAAAGCGGCGGCTTTTGGCGTTTTGGTTTCAAGAAGGTGGGGTATTGCCCAAAGGGCGGCGGAGGATTTTTGGTTTCATGGCAATGTTTCGGGGAGAAGGAATATATTTAATGGCGTTTATAAAGAGAAATTCGGCAAAGAGCTTGCCGATAAAGAATATGAATCGGTTGAAAAAGAATTTAGCGCTTTGCTCAAAAATGAATTTTATCCTTTGGCGGTATTGTTGCCCGGAGCGCTTGACTTGATTAAATTCGCGAAAGCAAACTTTGATCACACTTTTATTTCCAGCGGCGTGCCGATGGAAGAAATAAAATACTTAACAAAATTGAACGGCGTGGCGGATTATTTTGATTTGGTTTTGGGCACAAACAAACAATTTCCGACAAAATATGCCCATTTTGCAGAAATAAGAAAAAAATGGTCGCCTTCAAAATTGCTTTTTGTCGCCGACGGCTTGACTGATATGAAAATATCCAAAGAAAATGGCGCCGTTCCCATCGGGTTGCCGACGAATCATTCAAAGCAAGAGCTGTTGAATGCCGGCGCCGCCGTTGTCATCCCGTTGCCGGAGGCGATTGCCGCCATAAACAGACTTTTAGACCCTTTAATTTTATTCCCAGTGGGCGGTTACGGCGCTGAAATTTGTTGATTTGGAATACTTGTTTTATAATTATAACAATGCTTGCGCAGTTAAATCTTCCCGCAAGGGACTGGCTTTCGCGTTAGCGAGGGATAGACTCTTGCTTTGTGCGTATTTAATGCCAACTGCGTAACTCTTGACCAAAAAAATATGAATAAAAAAATATGTGGAGCGGCATTGTTTTCAATTTTGTCTTTAGCGTTGTCGCCGCTGGCGGCGATCGCGGCGTGTTCGCAGGTGGCGGGAAAAAGTTATTACACCGACAGTGTGAGTTATTTTAAAGATTCGGCGTGCCATCAGGAAATGAGTGCGGCCGATGTCGAGGCGGCGGGCGTTGGTTATATTTCCACGGGAAACGCGAATTGCAAATATAATATCGCGAAAAAACAATACACCGACGGCACTTCCTTTTTTATCAACAATAAATGCACCGATGAAGCCGCGCCGGGAGAAACCGCGGCCGCGCCCACAACTCAAGTTGTGACTGCCCAAACTCAAACTCAAACCCAAACGCAAGCGCAGGTTTCGGCCGTTAGCGCGACTCAATACGCGCAAATGAACCAGAGGATCGCGGCGCTCGAAAATCAAGTTAAAATTTTAATGCAAATTCTCACGCAGGTTCTGGCGCTGTTGGCGAATAAATAAAAGGGGAATATTGAGCCTGTTTTATGCGCGCGTTGCTCGACAGAGTGTATATTTTTGATTAAGTTTTTGTTATGATGAATGCGGGAGGGCGCCGCATCAAAATCGGCGGACGCGATTTTGCCGGTTTGCCGTAACAAAATCAAATCAATATGAGCGAAACAAAAAAAGTTTTGGTCATTGACGACGAAATCGTTCTGCTCGATCTTTTGAGTTCGAAAATAAGCCAAAACGGGTTTTCCGTGATTGAGGCGCACGATGGCGACGAGGGTTTGCAAAAAGCGCTGGCCGAGCATCCTGATTTGGTGTTGTTGGATATTATAATGCCCAAGATGGATGGCATCACAATGCTAAAGAAACTGCGAGAAGATCCTTGGGGCAAAACGGCACAGGTGATCATTCTTTCCAATTTGAATACCGCCGAGGCGGTGGAAAAATCTTTGGCCAACGGCGCTTATGATTATTTGGTGAAGATCGATTACACGCTTGACGATTTGGTGAGGATTGTTAAAAAAAGACTTGAGAAGAAAAGGGATTCCCGATAATCGATAAATATGGAAGATGATATTCAAAAAAAGTTGCAAGATCAAGGCAAAAAACTCGACGATATTTACAATTCGGTCGAGAAAACGAGAAAATATTTCTTATGGATACTTGTCGTAACCGCGGTTATGATCATTTTGCCTTTGATTGGTTTGGCGGTTGCCATTCCGCAATTTTTGGACGCGTACGGCGCCGCGCTGAATTTTTAACATTTGGCGCAAGTTGTGATTTGACTTTCAGCCTTTTTTGCGGTTAAATAGAGCCGTGTTTGGTTTTGATGTTGGATTTATGTTTTTTTGAAAATTGGAAATTAAGAATTGAAAATTGCGCGTTGGCGCAAATTCGCGGGCGTCGTATAGTGGCTATTATGTGACCTTGCCAAGGTTAAGACGAGAGTTCGATTCTCTTCGCCCGCTCAGAATCGGAAAATTGAGGGTAAAAACCTCAGTTTCTGCTTTATTTAAGGTCATTTTGACAGGTTCTAACCTGCTTAATTCGTTCTCTGCTTTCGGCAAGCCTTCAAAGATGTAATTGAAGGGCTTTTTGAGTTGTAGGGTTAATTTCTTATCTTGTAGGAGGAGGTGCGAACCTAAACAAGCAAAGATGGCTCTTTTGGTGTCTAAGTCGCCCTTATTGAACCATGCGCGGGCATAACGGGCAAAATTAAAGGTTCTTTCGGTTAGCTCTACCCATTCTTCGATTTTTTCGCCAACATTGTTTAAATCTTTTTCTATCTCGTTCTTTTCTTTAAGCAACCTTGATCGCAATCTTGCATATTCTTCTTCGGTTATGATTTGGCTTTCGCTATTCTCGGCGGAAGTGTATTTTAAAACTAAATTATCAAGTTGATTTATGATATATTCATGCCTTTTGTGCTGCGTGCTGATTGTTAGCTCGTTTGTTCGCGCTTCATCTTTGTTGATCTCGTGAAGATATTTTATAGCCCAATCTTTAAACCGTTCGGAAATAGTGAGTTTTCCAATAAGCTCATCTACTTGTTTTGAGAGTTCCTTTAATTCAATATGTTTTTCTACGCAATGGGGGTTTATTTTTCTGGTGCAGTGATAATAAATGTAGTGGTGGGTGTTGCCGTTCTTTTGTTTCTTAAATTTTTCTTCAGCGGTAATTGATGCGCCGCAACCACCGCATCTCATCAATCCGGTAAAAGCGAATTTATGCGTTTTTGGCCGGGGCCTGCCTTTCCTGCCTAACAAAAATTGAACCCGATCATATTCATCTTCGCTAATCATTGGCTCGTGATTGCCTTTGTGCCAGGTTTCGCTTGGCCATTCGTAATATCCGTAATAAAAAGTTGTTGTAAAGAGTTTATAAAGACCACTTAAACGCATTTTTCTTGTTGGGCGTTTTTTTGTGGCGGGCAATCTTAATTTCCATTCATCGGTAGCGATTTTATGAATCTGAGCGATTGTATAATTGCCGGTAAGCATCATCTGCCAAATTTGTTTTACGAGTTGATACCGTTCGGGATCATTGTGGATTGTTTGTTCACCT
Organism: Minisyncoccales bacterium; assembly: GCA_049641805.1. Taxonomy (GTDB): domain Bacteria; phylum Patescibacteriota; class Minisyncoccia; order Minisyncoccales; family UBA5738; genus UBA5738. Next base: position 1,300 of record JBARNX010000064.1, on the reverse strand, counting down.
TTGTCTTTGATTTTGCTGTTAAGGTAGCCCAAGGGCGCAAGGCCGGGCCTCCATCCGGTGGATGCTTTTTTATCCAGCCCTCTTTTTACATCTTTACTCAATTTATCGCTACTATATTTTGACTGCGACAAAGTGATTTGCAACATCATTTTCCCCTCTGGAGAATTATCAAAATAATAAGAATTGAATTTTAAATCTTTAATTTTTCCAGTGTCTACCAAATAAATGATTTGCGCCGCATCCATTGGGTTGCGCGAGAGGCGATCAGGATGCCAGGCGATTATTCCTTGAGCTTCGCCTTTTTTAATGCGTGCGATCATATCGGCAAAAACTGGCCGCTTATAAGGTTCAAATGCGCTTACCGATTCGCCGGGCAAAGAGATAATTTTTAAATCGCCAAATCTTTTTAATGCTTCGGCTCTTTGCGAAGGCAAGCTCAAAATTTGACGCTCTTTTTCGTCTGTACTCTTACGAGTATAGAGAAAATATTTTAGTTGTTTATTTGTGGTGTCCATGTATTTATATAACAAAAAGGGATAATCCTGCCCTTGGACACCGTCTTTTTTAGGGACAGATAGGCAAAATTACCCCTTTTTATCCCTAAAAAGCAAAAAAACGGTGTCCACCCCAATTATAGCTTAATTTGTTCAGAAAATAAAGGGTTTTTGAGCCAATGTGTTTAATGTGTTCGCATTGATTTTTCTGAAGAAAATAAAAATATTACCCTTATGTTTTTATTAAAATATCTTACTATTTATTAATTACTGCCGCTTCTTCTTCCCGTAATTGGGGCGATGGGTCATCAAGCCATTTTTTGGGTATTTGGCGATAAATAGCTTTAAACATTGTTAAAAGATTTAGCCCTAGTTCCAGGGCGGTTTGATCGTTTATTTGTTCGCCGTATTCGGCAAAATATATTTCTTTAAATTCATCTAATGCTTTTTGAGAGATCATTATTAAAAAATTTACTTATTTTAAAAATAGGGGATTCGGCCTTTTTTGTTTCAATCCCTTTTGCGGTTTGCCCTTGAAAGGGCGATGAGATTCTAAATGTTAGCTTTTGATAGCTTTCTTTTGTGTTTGCTTATCCAGATTTGTTGAACAAAATTCATATCAAATCCATCGGTTGTACGCCTTGCAAAATTTCAAGACCTGTCCATGCTCACCTTTTGATTTTTCATTCGCCAGTACCGCTCCAGCAGGCTTAAAAATGGCTTTGGATTAAGGATGTCGCGATTGTTTCATTCCTTTGTTTTTTTGTTGGTTTTAAGGCTGTTTTTTCCTTCTTTCCGTCCAAGAC
>JBARNX010000061.1:0-33602 GCA_049641805.1 Minisyncoccales bacterium | reverse complement strand
GGATGGGTGCATGGTATCGGCCGCACTTGTTTTGATACTATTATCGATCCGGCGTTTTTCAAAAACCCGAACAATCCCAAATTGGATGCGGTTCCGGTTCCGGCGCCATAGCGTGATTGAGCGAAATTGAAAACCGCGGCACACCGCGGTTTTTTTAAAATGATTTTTACTGCCGGCAATTGGCAATATCAACCAGGCATCCTTGCTGGTCGTATTCGGCCGGATCAAAATTGGGCATATTGTTTTTGCGGCATTGAAGGTATTTATCAATAACTTTTTGGCTGACGGAGCATTGCGGGTTTTGCATTCTTGCGATTGTTCCGGCGGCGATTTCGGCTTGCGTCATGCATTTGTATTCCGTAATGCATCCTTGTTGATCAAAGTTGGTTTCAATCTGGCCGCCGCGCAAATTACAGGCGGTGCGTTCCGATTGCGCGGGTTGAATGATATTTTCGCACGCGACCGGCGCCAAGCATTGCGGTATCCAGGCGATCTTGGATTTTTCATTGGTGAAATTTTTAAGCGTCCAGCCCGGTCCTTGCGCGTTTTCAAAGGCCATAGAAACAACAAAAGGCAAGTTGATATCGCCGATTTTTTGCGCCACGCAAGCATTGAAAAACCCGTCGGTGTTGGTTGATTTCACCACCATCTTGAATTTTTTGCAGGGAACCGCGCCGTTATCGCCGTTTTCTTGCGGGATAATGGAATAATCGCCCGTGGATTGTCCCGTGAAAACATTTTTCAACAATATCGGCGAAGTTGTTTGCCAGTATTCGCTATCGTTGAAATTTTTACCGGCATAAGCGAACAGTCCGTTGAGCATTAACGGTAAATCAAGGTCGTTATATCTTGATACGGCATCGTCAAAAGCCATGCCGGTTTCGTTGACCCAGGTGCTGACGGCCATTTGGCCATTATCGGCATAGATCGTGAATTTGGCGTATTGCGTTTGTGAATTTTTGTCGTTCGATTGGATTTCCATCAATCCCAAATAGGCCGGCCGGTTGTCGCATATAGTTTTGTTTTCTATGTAATAAGAAATCGTATTGTTTTGGCCCGGGCCGAAATTACTGATGGCGTAATCAAGCCGCAAAGGAGTAATGGACTCTTCGGCGGGTTTGGCTTTTGCCGCTTCGTTTTTTGTTTCGGATTGCAAAATTGGAATCGGGGTTGTTTCTTTGTTTTGAAAGTAAAAAAACAAACCGCCGCTTATTGCCAGCGCGGCAACAATAACGCCGCTCAAAACCATTGTTTTTTGTTTCATGTGTGTTTGTTGCATAATTATTTTACAGACCCAATTTTATTATATCATTTTTACATTTTTGTTCATCGCGGGCGGACTTTGCGCGCCGCGGCCTTGACATTGAGATGGTTTTGTGATATCATTTGGCCATAACTTAAATTCTCGTTAGTTTTGTTTAGGTGAAACCTATTCTCGTTAAGCTTTTACATCAAGGACAAAAGCTTCAAAAACTGGCGATAAAAATGATTGGTCGCTTTTTTTGGCTTGCAACGGCACTGACAAAAGCTTAACAGACCCGAAGTTATAGATAAGATGCAAACGAAAGCAGAAAGCAAAAACAGTTTCTCGGGGTACTTTATGAAACCGAGGGCTTCCAAGTTCGGTTCGCGGGCCCGCCGTTTTACCGCGCCGGCCAAGTTCAGCAACAGCCGCTTTGGCGGTTCAAAAAGAGGGTTCAACCGGGGAGTCAAGATCGACCCGGCAAAGTTCGTCAATAAGGCGATCGCCGCCGAGGATCCCGGTATCGCGACCGATGTGAATTGCAAATTCAATGATTTTGAAATTGCCGCGCAATTGAAGAAAACAATCGCGGACAAGGGCTATGCGATCTCTACTTCGATCCAATCGCTGGCCATTCCCCGGATACTGGAGGGGACCGATGTGGTCGGCATTGCCGACACCGGCACGGGCAAGACTGCGGCATTTTTGGTGCCGCTGATCAACAAGGTTATCAAAAATCCGCGCACCAAGGTTTTGATCGTGTCGCCGACGCGCGAATTGGCGGCGCAAACCGACCAGGAATTCAAGAGCCTGGCCAAGGGTTTGAAAATGTATTCGGTTTGCTGCGTGGGAGGCGCCAGCCTTGGCCGGCAGATGTCGGAATTGAGATACTATAACAATTTTATCATCGGCACTCCCGGACGCTTAAAAGATCTGATCGATCGCGGCCGCATCAAGCTTGCGGAATTCTCGACCGTGGTATTGGACGAAGCCGACCGGATGCTGGATATGGGATTTATCGCCGATATGCGGTTTTTGATGGCCGGAATGCCGCAAAACCGCCATACCTTGTTTTTCTCGGCGACGCTGTCGTACGAGATCGAAAAAATGATCGGCGAGTTTTTGCGCGACCCGGTCCGTATTTCCATCAAAAGCCGCGCCACTTCGAAAAATGTGGAGCAGGATGTGGTGAAAGTCGCCGGCCGGAACAAGGCTGAAGTTTTGCGCGAATTATTGGTTAAAGAAGAATTCAGCAAGGTGCTGGTTTTCGGCCGCACCAAGCACGGCGTGGAAAATCTTTCCAAAACATTGTCCAAGAACGGCTTCAAGTCCGAATCGATTCACGGCGACAAAAACTATTCCCGCCGCGTGAAGGCTTTGGAAATGTTCAAGAAAGATCAGATACAGGTATTGGTGGCCACCGATGTGGCCGCGCGCGGATTGGATATCAACGGCGTAACGCATGTGATCAATTTCGATTTGCCGCAGACCTACGAAGATTACATCCACCGCATCGGCCGCACCGGCCGCGGTACGGCTTACGGCAAAGCGCTGACCTTTATCGACTAATCGGCAAATGCAAAAAACAGCCCCCATTGCAAAGGGCTGTTTTTTATTTGATTTTTGTTGGGCGCAGAGTGGTTGTTTACCGGGTCTAAAATTAAAGGGTCTATCCCTCGTTAATGCGAGGGTTAGACCCTTTAATTTTGCATTCGGATTCCTTGGGAAGGGTCTAACCCCTGCGATTACACAGGGGATAGACCCTTAAAAAGATGCAGAGGCTTGGCAAGCCCTTCTTTTTATTATAGGGTCTTGGCAGTGTTAAAAGCGCTCCTTGCCAATTAAATAGAATAAAATACGCAAGGAGCGGCCGAGAAAACGGAGGATACGAAAATGAAAATGGAAATTTTCATGTTGGCACTTTTATTTGTGCTGGCATCGGCGAGCGTGGCAGGGGCCGAGAAAGTGGTTGGTCCCGATGGATCAAGTGTCAGCGGGAGCGTAACGGTTATGGGTACCGGCGATATAAGTATAAGCGGCGGACCCTTCGTTACAACGAATAGTAACGGAGGAGTTGAGTTGATCGGCGGCAGTATGGTGACTGCCGACGGGAAGGGGGCGCCGCTGTCGGTGTTGCGAACCGACATTGAATATAAAATTACGGGAACGCGGGGGAACTTGGCATCCAACGGGCAAATAGCTAACTTTCTGGATGTCAAAGGTTATTCGCTCTGGATCAATAATGTTGACAGTCAAATCACCCGCACGAACGGTGCGGCGATTGTCAATGATATTAAAGGAGCCGATAATCTGGTTACCTACAGCAACAGCAACGCCGAGATTATAGAGTCTGCTAACGGCATTATCCATAATTTGTTTAATGTCGCTGGCGGATGTTACCTCTCGAACGAGCAAACCGCTTCGGTTCGAGGGAAATCCAGCCGCTATACCATCTTGAACAGCCTTAATGGCTGGACGAACGGTCGTGTCGATAACATCATGTCAATCAGCAATAATGCGTTCAGTAACACTGACATTTCCTCGACATTGACCAACAAGATTGGTCTCATCGCAAGAGGCGATGTCCGGAGCGACATGAGTATCAAAGATTTAACCAAGATTACCGGTCCATATGCCGACTCGCAGATGGCGGTGAACTGGGCCAAGATAAATTCTTTGAATGGCAAGGTTTGGAGCAAGCAAGACATCTACCTTGCCGCGAAATGACCTAAAACAGGCACCTATGATCAGGACTGGATCAATGGAGCCATGCTGGACGGTGCTGTAAAAATGAACAAGCAAACCGCCCGCGACAGTGCGCCAAATTAGATTTGGCCTCTTTTTTTATAAAAAAACATTTTTTTGATAAAATTAGTTTTTCGTTTATTAATAATCAGCCTTTCCAAGAGGGCTGTTTTTGAAAATTGCATTGTGGTAAAATAGAATAATTTACCAAGGAATCACTAAAGATCAAAATAAAAAAGTTTTAATATGAAAATAGCAAAGATTTTGCATTCGCTGTTTTTTTTGACATCCGTTCTTTTTTTCGCTGGGATTGCATTTTTTGCCGGCAGTAGAATTTTTGCGGCATCATTTGACATTGCCAATTATCCGGGCATGTGTTTGGACGGAGAGCCGTCTTATGTGGGCAGCGATTTTTATGTTAAATTGCGCACCTGCAATACCGGCGAAAACCCGGGCGTTCGCACATTTTCTCCCAATGGCCAGATATATGTTACTGCGCCGTGCATTTACATCTACGGAGATTGCGGCGAGTGCGGTGTTAATAATACTAAAATTTGTGCTGTGGTTTCAACATCTCCGGTCGGAGTTACTTGTTCCAACGCGCCGGTTACTGCGCGGGCTTGCGATGCTGTGCTGCCGGTGTCGGCGGCGCCTTGCACCGGCTATGCTTACAGCGATTGGAGCGGGTGCGCTGACGGGATGCAGAGCCGGACGGTTGTTTCCAGCATTCCTTCCGGATGCGCGGCAACCGCAAGCGGCAGCGCGGTTTTCGAGACTTCCCGGAAGTGCACGGTTTGCACTTATGATTGCGGGGTTTGGAGCGCGTGCGTTCTGGGAATTAAAACGCGAGTTTGCGCGGCCGTACCGGCAGGATGCGTGCCGCCGCTTGATACGACGCTGATACCGGCTTTGCGGCAAACATGCGCCAATGATGCTTCTGTCTGCACCTCCTATGCCTACGGCGACTGGAGCGCGTGCGGTTCTGCCGGAATCCAAAAACAAACAATTACCCAAAGAGTTCCCGCAGACTGCGTTCTTCCTTCCGGCATTCCCGAAACCAAAATCCAGACTTGCACTTATCGCGTTCCCTGTATTTACAGTTATGGATTGTGGAGCACGACCTGCGATGCTTCGGGTTTTCGGACGCGGCCGTACACCGCGGCTCCCGCCGGTTGTTCGCCGGAGATTGCGCCGGTGATAAAAGAGCCTTGCGCCGCCGGAACCGTTGCCTGCGCCGCATATACCTACACTGATTGGAGCGCATGTTCTGGCGACGGCAAACAGGAAAGATCGATCTTGGCCAAATTGCCGGCCGGATGCAACGATACGGGCAGTGCATTATTGGCGCGGGCTTGCATCTATCCGGCGCCTTGTGTTTCCTATGTTTACAGCAACTGGGGCGCGTGCGATTCGGCTGGAAAACAAATCCGAAAAATTGTTTCTTCGTCACCGGCCGGTTGTGCGGCCGGGCCCGAACCGATTTTGGAAAAAGATTGCATCCCTCCGGCGGTTGCCGCCCCAAGTCCGGCTTCATGCGTTTATGGTTACAGCGAATGGGGCAATTGCAATTCGGCGGGCAGGCAGAACCGCAAATTAGTTTCGATTTTGCCGCAAAACTGCGCGCAAAAAGAGCCGCCGGTTTTGGAGCAGTCCTGCAATTACTTGCGGCCGGCGATTTCCGGCACGGCCGAAGTTAATCTAAATAAAAACCAAACTGCGGGCGGGAATGCGGCCGCTGAACCAAAAAAGCCCTGCTCTTATTCTTACAGCGCGTGGGGCGCGTGCGTTTCAAAACGGCAATTCCGGATGGTGATCTCAAAATCACCCTTGGATTGCGATGAGGCGGTTGCCCCCGAATTGGCGCGCGATTGCGCCGAATCGCCTTTGGCGCTGCCGGTGCAATCATCCGCCGCGCCGTCCGCCGCGCCGCAATCGGTTTTGGCGGTTTTGCCGTCCGAGGCCATGCCGGAAAATTTTAACGGCCGCACCGACGGCGCCTGGCAGCAATATTATTTTGGCGCTCAAATTTGCCAGAATGAAAATAAGTGCGGCGGCGATGCCGATCCGGATAACGATGGCATGAGCAATAACGACGAATACCGTTTCGGTACCAATCCCAACAGTCCGGACACCGACCGCGACGGCCGGGTGGATGCCGACGAAATCCAAAGCGGCCGCAATCCTTTGGCGGCCGCGACGGCCACATCCAGCGATGCGATAATCTATGAAAATCCGAAAGAAACCGGCCAGGCCGCCGGCAAAATATACCAGGTGAGCAATGTGGAAATGATCCAAAGCGGCGCCGGAAAAAAAGAGCTGAAGATAACCGGCAAAGCATTGCCCAACAGCTATGTTACGATCTATATTTTCAGCGATCCCGTGGTTATGACCGTAAAAACCGACTCCGAAGGCAATTGGTCGTACATACTTGATAAGCCGATGGAAGACGGTAGCCACGAAGTTTATGTGGCGGTGAACGACAATCGCGGCAAGGTTGTTGCCAAGAGCGAGCCGTTGCCGTTCGTGCAAACCGCAGAAGCTGCGACTGCGGTTTATCCGGCGCCGATTGTAACCGAGGAAAGGGCGCCGGCGCCAACCAAGTCGCGGTTGTGGGAAGGGTATTTTATATTTTTTGGCGCCGGCCTGGGCGGTTTGTTTCTGGCGCTGGCTGCGATCGGTTTGGCAAGAAATATCGGTAAAACCAAATAATGGACAAAGACCAAAAAAATGATTCCGGAATTTTTTACCGGGCGCTCCAGTATATAAAAGAAAACATTGTCATCGGTTATTCCCTGACTCTCCTTTTGCTGGTGCCGGCGGCTTTTTCCGCCAACAATTATATTGCCAACACCAATTACGAAAAAGCGATTGATACCATCACGCAGAGAGAGGCGGTGCTGGCGGAAAATATTTTCGGCAAATTCGTTTACGGGCAGCTGGCCGATCCGGCCGCGCTGCAATCATCAATCGACCAGATAATGCGCGGCAACAGCGATATTCTTTCGCTGTCGGTTTTGCGGCCCGCAAGCGAACAAGGAGTGTTTGAGGTGGCGGCTTCCAGCGATCCGGAACAAGTCGGCCAAACAAGAAATCAGGATGTGCAGAACATTTTGGCGTGGAGCCAGCCGGAAGGCATCGCTTTTTTGGACCAGGGCCAAAACGGCCGTTTTTGGACGGTAACCAAAACGATTTTGGACCCGGATGATGCCAAGATCGGGCTGGTTGAAATGTCGCTGTCGCTTAACGGTTCGGATGCCATTGTTAACGGCGTTATCACATATTCTTATTGGGTTTTGGCGCTCACGATTCTGGCGCTGGTATTGTTGCTGGCCAACCAGATCAGGCTGTTGGATTACGCGTTCAGCCTGAACAAGCTCAAGGAAGTCGATAAAATGAAAGATATGTTTATTTCCATGGCCAGCCATGAATTGCGCGCGCCGCTGGCCGCGATCAAAGGTTATCTCGATTTGATGAAATCAGACAAAGGCTTGGTTTTGGGCGGCGAAAGCGCGCGCTATTTTGAAAATATTGCGGTTTCATCCGGGCGTTTGGAGCGTCTGGTGGAGGATATGCTTGAAGTTTCGCGTTTGGAGGGTAATCGTTTTCCGCTGGAGATTGCCGAATTTGATCCGGATCCTATGATCAGACAGTCAGTTGAAGAAATGCGTTCGCAAGCGATTAAAAAAAATCTGGCCTTGGAATATGTTCCGGTGCAATCGCCGGTTGCGGTCAAAGCCGATGCCAGCCGCGTTAAGCAGGTGGTGATCAATCTAATCGGCAATGCCTTGAAATATACCGATAAGGGCGCGATAAAAATTACCACTGCGGTAAACAAAGACAATTTTTTAATTACCGTGGCCGATACCGGCATCGGCATTTCTTCGGAAGAACAGGCCAATCTTTTCCAGAAATTCTATCGCGTGAAAAATGAAAAAACCAAAAACATTTTGGGAACCGGCTTGGGGCTTTGGATCACCATGGAAACCGTGAAAAAAATGAAAGGCAAGATTACCGTGGAGAGCATCGAAAGCGTGGGCACTCATTTTACCGTGCATCTGCCGCTTGCCAAGGCTTATTGACATAATAATAATAGAAACTATAATAATTAATAATTAAATTAATTTTTCAATCGCATGAAAAAAAATACAAAGAAAGCGGTGAAAACAAGGAAGAGTTTGGATCTCAAAATAGTTGACCTGTTTATTGTTGGGTGCTGCAGAAACGGTAATCTTCTATAATCAGCTTTATCAACCTTTCGTTGCGAATTGTTTACTTAACGAATAGTGGGTAGGCGTTATTTAGTATGATTCATAATTTGTGCGTGTTGCATATTACAAATCAATGCAACCTAAGATGCAAGCATTGTTATGCTAGTGCGGGGCAAAAGCTGGAAAATGAATTGTCCCTTGCGGAAATCAAAAGGTTGATTGATGATCTGGATAAGCTTGGCACGCAATACATTATTCTAAGCGGCGGCGAACCTTTTTTGCATAAAGGATTTTTCAAAATATTGGGTTATTGCAACAAGAAAAAAATCCATACAATGATAACAAGCAATGGCACGCTGATTACTGATGCCGTTGCCAAAAAGTTAAAAGAATATGCGTACTTGGACAGCGTCCAAGTTTCAATAGATTCCCATGATCCTAAAAAGCACAATGATTTCAGGGGCTTGAATAATGCGTTTCAGCTGGCCTTGAACGGGATTAAAGCATGCATGAAATCTGGAATCAAAGTTTCCGTGATGACAACATTGTCGAAAATGAACATCGGCAGCATGGAGAAAATGCTGGATTTTTTTTCTTCGCTAGGCGTTGACGGGATAGCGTTTGAAAGATTCGTTCCCGAAGGCAGGGGCGCGGATATGCGGGACCAAACATTGTCACCGCAAGAATTAAAAACAAGTCTTTCGAAACTGGCCAAGTTAAGGGAGAAAAACTCAAAGATAAAGATTTGGTCAAACGATCCGCTTTTGCAATTTACCGACAAAAAACTTAACAAACTGACAAATATTTACAAAAAAAGCGATAATGTTTGCGGCGGATGCAGTGCTGGCATCCTTGGATCGTGCATTACCCCGGATGGATACGTAACTCCTTGCACCCGGATGTATAAAAGAATTGCCAGTATACGGGAGCAATCATTGAGGGATATCTGGGAGAACCACAGCCTTTTTAAAAAATTGAGGCGGCGAAAGGGAAATTTAAAGGGAAAATGTGGCAAATGCGAATATATAAACATTTGCGGAGGATGCAGGGCGGCCGCATTCCATGCCAGCGGCGATGTTTGCGCACAGGATCCTTCTTGCTGGTTAAATAATTAATTTAAAAACATGGCAGATAAAACTCCGGTAAAAGGCAATGTCAGGATTAAAAAGGAAGACAAAGGGTATGTTGTATTCAACTTGGATACGAGCGGGTTTCATTTATTAACCGAGGATGGCATCAATATCTTAAATAAATGCGACGGCAAAAATTCTGCCGCGGACATAGCGAAATTAGTTGCGGACGAACTGGTCGCAGACGAACAAGAAGTTAAAAAAGAAATAAAGGTTTTTCTGGATGATTTAATGAAAAGAAAAATCATAAAATGGAAGGAATAAATTTAAAAGGGCCTTTAACTGTTGGGCTGGACATTACGAACAGATGCAACTTAAGATGCAGACATTGTTACGCTAATGCCACATTTGATTCCAAGATTCCCGACATTCCTTTAAAAAAGATCCTATCAATCCTGGACGAGTTAAACGAACTGGGTACATGTCTGGTTTCTTTAGCGGGAGGCGAGCCTTTGATCCGAAATGACCTACTTTCAATAACTAGGGCGATCAAAGAGCGGGGCATGATGCTGTTTTTGAATACAAACGGCCAGCTGCTGACGGAAAAGTATGCTCAAGATTTGAAGAAAAATGGCGTTGACCACATGGAAATATCCATCGATGGGTTGGAAAACAATCATGATGCCATAAGGGGGCATGGTTCCTTTAAAAAAGCGATTGAAGGCTTTAAAAACGCCAAAAAAGCGGGGATTGACACTGGAATAATGACGGTAATTTCGCGCCAAAACATGGGCGATGTGGACAGACTTATAAAATTATTCTACGGATTAGGCGCCGCCGGCATAGGCTTTATCAGATTCAAGCCGGTGGGAAGAGGCAAGGACTTGAAAGATTTGGAGCTTTCTCCGCTGGAAAGAAAGTCTTTGATAGAGAAAATATACGAACAAAAGATACTGTTTGACAGTAAAAATTTCAATATAAAGGTGGAAACGCCGCTTTCTATATTAGTTGCCCAAAAATATCCGGATTTCATGAAGCAGCATTCTTACATAAAGGATGCGATCAGGGGTTGCCCTTCAGGCGTAATATCGATGCATATTAATGCCGATGGCACTGTTACATCATGCTCACAAATGCCTTTGACAGTAGGATCTATTTATGATTCCACGATCTACGACCTGTGGAACAAATCCGCTTTATTTAAAAAAATCCGCGCCAGAAAATATGAAGGAAAATGCAGTAAATGCAAACATCTTAATGCATGCGGCGGCTGCCGGACGGCGGCTTATCTGGATTGTGGGAATATTATGGGCGCGGATCCCGGCTGCTGGTTATAATTTTTCCAAAATGTTGACAAGACCAAAAGAAATACGATTTGAAGCCACCAGACATTGCAATTGCCAATGTTTTTTTTGCCATAATAAAAATACTTTCGCAAAAGACGGAAGGCAAGGAAAAAATGATCTGGATACCTCGCAATCCAAATTAATCATTGATAAAGTTGCCAATGAAGGCATCAAACAAATAAGGTTTACGGGCGGCGAACCTTTGATGAGAAAAGATATATTCGAGCTGATTAGGCACGCCAAATCAAGAGGGCTTCAAGTGCGGATTAATACAAATGGAACATTAGTAGATTCAGAGGTAGCAAAAAAGTTGGCGAGCGATGTTGATATGGTTCTAATTTCCCTGCCAACGATCGGTGAAAAAGAAAACGATATCCAAACCGGATTTCCCGGCGGATTTGCAAGAAAACTTCGAGCGATACAGCTTTTAAAAAACCGGAAAAAGGATTTTCTGTGGGCTTGCACTGTTGCCACCAAAAAAAACATCAACGAATTGGAGAAAGTTGCCGACCAGGCATATAACCTTGGCGTTGACTATTGGTTTTGTCTGAGGCAGATTCCAACGCCGCAAAATAAGATTACATATGTCGGTGATGATTGTGCGCAGTTGATAGAAAAGCTGACCGCAATAAAGGATAAATTTGCCGATAAATATGGCGACGGCGAAGTATTGAACAATCCGTTTCCTTTTTGCGCTATTGGCGACGAGGAGAAGGCGGCGGTGGTTTGTTCAGGCGCATTTTACGGAGAAGGCCATTCGACTTTGATAATCGATCCGGAAGGTAATATTCTCGCAGATTATGCCTATGGAGAGATAATGGGAAATGTATTCAATGATTCGATAATTGAAACTTGGAACAGCGCAAATGTCAGGAAATTCAGGGAATATGGACTATTGCCTATAGAATGCAAGCAATGCAAATGGCTGGACAAATGCAAAGGCGGATCCCGCGTAGCCTCATATATTGTTTCCGGTGATCTCGCGGGCAAAGATCCTTTAATGAGGCACTAATCATTTATAAGGCGGCTTATGCCAAATTACATCCATATTGATAAAATCACAAAAAAAATTGATTTTGACATTAAAAAAAAGCCGGTGGGGTCAATGCAATGGGATTTTTTAAAACGGATTCCCGGAGCCGTTGGATCGTTGAAAAGAAGCATGGAACAAAGCATCGACACTGTTTTCGTTTACCTCTCGCTGTCCTGCCAAGAAAATTGCCCGGTTTGCGGAATTGCATCGCGTAAACTGGCAGATAAAGAGTATAATACCGGCGGTTTTATTGATTTTCTTCATTTTTTCAAAAAGATCGGTACAAACTATATAATATTTGACGGTAATTCGATAGACCACAAGGATTTTTGGCAGATATTGACGATAAGTTGCAAGCTGGAATTTCAGGTATCGGTTAATGTTGAAAGGCGGATTTCGCTTTCGGAATTAAGGAAGATGCGACAGCAGGGGGTGCAAAAAATACAAATGAAAATGCATGGATTGGAAAATGAACATGCGAAATACCGGAATAATTATAGCGGTATAATTAAAAATTTGGAGTTATTTAAAAGGGAAGATGTTTATTCTTCCTTAATATTTTCAATAAGTGAAAACAATAGGCAGAATATAAAAAGGTATATTGAATTTTGTGAAAAGTACGGCGTTGGGCAATTTTCATTCATGAGGCTGCCGAGTTGCCCGTTTTATACCGTTAAAGATTGGCCATTTTTGGAAAGCAAATCATTTTTGGGATTATCAAAAGAGATAATAAAACACAGAAAAACATCAAAAACGCATATAACATCAAATGAAGCCATCTGGAAAGGATGCGGCGCGGCGGCTGTTTCCTGTTGCATTATGCCGGGCAATATTGCTGCTCCATGCGCTTATATTGACGAATATCGTAAAGTAAAGAATGCAGCCGAGCTCAGGAAGGTTTGGAAATCGGAGCTTTTTTCAAATATCCGGAGATCAAAAAGGCTAAAGGGCAAATGCGGAAGATGCGATTATAAATTTTTATGCAAGGGCTGCCGGGCCGTTGCCATGTTAACAAAAAAAGACATATACGCTGCCGATCCGGGCTGCTGGCTGCCGGACAAACATAAAAATGAAAATTAATTTTCATCCAAGCTCCGACTTATTGATAAATTTTGGCAAAAACTCCTTGCAAAAGAAGGATTATTTTAATCTTCTAGATGATTTCTTTTCCAATTTTGGCTTTTACATTAACATTGGCGGGAATATTTATGATTTTCCATATATTTTTGATTTTATCGATTATGCCAATAAGAAAGGGGTTAAATCAATTGGTATTTATGTGCGACGCCTTAAAGAAGAATATGCTAGGAAATTTGTTGAGTTGAAAGTTCGGGCGATAATGCTGCCAATGCAGAGTATCTTAGAAAAAGAGAATGATTTATTACTAGGAGAGGGCAGTTATCAGACAGCTTTAAAATCAATCGACATTGCCAAAAAATACGGGCTTGGAGTTGAAATCATATATGTCGCGGATAAAAATGCTTTGAAAACGATACCGCAGCTAATCGACATGATGGTAAAAAAACGCATAGATATGCTAGTAATCGCGCGTTCCATCATGGCAAAGCATTACGGGCTTTCATTGGAAGAATTTCCGCATAAGGATTATAAGAAGCTGCTTTATTATCTGGTAAAAAACGACAGGAAATTGAGAAACAGTAACCAAGGAAAAATTTCGTTAATGAGTTGTCCCCATAAAATATTATTGCAAAAATCCCAACAACGCCTGGATGTGATGGGAGGATGCTCGGCCGGATCAATATCCTGCTACATATCGCCGGAAGGAAAAGTGCATCCGTGCGCTGCGCTTTCAGATATTACTGCCGGATACCTTAAAAAAGAAAGGTTTTTGGAGATTTGGGGGAATTCCGATATTTTCAAAGATTTTATGACAAGAAATAAATTAAAAGGCAAATGCAAAAAATGCAAATATAAGCTTAAATGCGGCGGTTGCCGGGCAGACGCTCTGGATGAATTCAAAGATCTTTGGGAAGAAGACCCAAATTGCTGGATTTAGGATAATTTTTTTAGTAATGGCGAAACGCTTTGACTTTTTTCATATGAAATTGTATAATATAAACGTAATGTTGCACATATTAATTTATGTGTAAGCGTTCTTTAACATGATTTTGACTTATAGCTATGGCTATACAGCTCAATTGTGTTTGGGCGCTCAATAAATCAATGGAGGTTAAATTCATGAAGGCAGATTACGAAAAAGAGGTTGCCGTATCGGTAGATACGGCAAAGAAGAAGATTGAGAAGGAAAAGCTTCGCGAATATGTGGATGCAAGCATCTATCCCTTAGGGCAGCTTAAAGACGAAATAGCCAAAGTTATCGATAAAACGCTCAGCATCTGTGGTGTATCGGTGGATCTATCTGTTCCGCCAGTCCATATAAATTCCGATCTTTCGCTGGAAATTTTTAAGTTGGCGAAGATCGCGAACCAGAAACCAAATGTGGCGGCAAAAAAGATTGCTGATGCGCTCGTTGGCAGTAAAGGACTAATAAAGGGAGCATCTGTTGTGGGGGCTTTCGTGAATTTGGATACAGACAAAACAAAGCTCTACCAGCAGATCCTTGCAAATATCCTTAATCTAGGAGAACGCTATGGCGAAAGCAATGTCAATGCCGGCAAAGTCGTTGTTATCGACTACTCGGCTCCGAATATTGCAAAGCCGATCGGCGTTGGCCACTTGAGGTCCACTATCATTGGACAGGCACTTGCAAATATTTACCACGCGACAGGATTCAGTGTGGTAAAAGACAACCATGTGGGAGATTGGGGCACCCAGTTCGGCGCCCTTATCTATGCCGTTAAAACATGGGGCGACAAGGGCAAGATTGCGAAAGATCCCATCAACGAGCTCAAAAACCTGTATGTAAAATTCCACGAGGTCGCAGAAAATGATTCCTCAATAAAAGACAAAGCCCGCGAGTTATTTGCGCGTCTTGAGGAGAAAGACCCGGAAATGGTCGCCCTCTGGAAGAACTTCAGGGATTTGAGCCTGGCAGATTTCGACCGTGTCTACGCAAAATTGGGTGTTGAATTCGACACCACCATCGGCGAAAGCTTTTTTACGGCTCAAGCTGATGAATTAGTGGCCCAATGCCTATCGCGCGACCTTTGCAAGAAAGAGGAAACCTCGGAAGCAGTAGTAGTAGATATGGCAGGTATTCCTTCTTTTCTGTTAAGGAAACAGGATGGAACAACATTGTATCTGACCAGGGATTTGGCAACGCTCATATTCCGCGTTAAGGAGTTCAACCCGGATGCCATCCTGTATGTTGTGGGCAGCGAACAGGAGCTTAATTTCAAGCAATTGTTCGCATTCGCTGAAATTGCCGGGTATTTGCCCGCCAAGACGCGCGCCAAACACATCGGGTTCGGCATGGTATTGGTTGGCGGCAAGAAAATGTCAACCAGGAAAGGAACTCTCATTGAATTGGAAGAGCTAATCTCCCAATCGATCGAGAAATCGAAACAAATCCTTTCCCAGAAGAATTCCGATGCCGGATCAGCTATCATGGATGAAGTGGCGGAAATTATCGGCCTCGGGGCGATAATTTACAACGACTTGAGCCAGTCAAGGGTCAAGAACATCTCCTTTGACTGGGAAAAGATGCTGAATCTTGAAGGCGGCAGCGCAGTCTATTTGCAGTATACGTATGCCCGTATCAATTCGATCTTGAGGAAGCTTGTGGAAGCTTACAGCGAGATTGATTGGGAAGCATTAAGTAAAAGCGACATAGCGTTCGAAACAAAGATTGAATTCGACATCGCTAAGAAGCTGATGATGTTCCCAGAAGTTGTTGTAAAAAGCCAGGAAAATGATTCTCCCCATTTAATTTGTGTTTATTTGGAGGAATTGGCTCTTCTCTTCAACAGCTTCTACGGTGAGACATCGATTCTTAAGACTGAAGATCAAGGGCTGCGGAATTCGAGGATAGCATTGAGCAAAGGTGTAGCCATAGTGATCAAGAAAGGTTTGTCCTTGCTTAACATCAAAGTTCCCGAGAAGATGTAGGCAAGGCAATTTTGGCGCGGTTTCCCTAAAAAGAAGCCGCCCGTATTTTAGTAAGCGTTTTAATTCCAATTCTTGCCGCAGTGGAGGCCAAAGAGAATGTTATGCCGGGAATTTTAGTTCGTCGGGAACAGCTTTTAATCCAATAGATGAAAATAATACAAACTTTTCCGGGAATGCCAAAACGCGAGCTTGCCAAAAAATAGTTGCCAGGTTATTCTGCTAATAAATAAACTACCTAGCGGGTAAATAAAAAAATATATTGATGTCGGGATATTAACCCCGCCATCAACCAAAGGATGTTTCCTTCAAGATTACTTGCGTTTCGCTAAGGAATCTTCATTATTTTTGTTCCCCGCGGCAAGCTGACGGGGTATAAAAAGAATAAAATTAAAATCATGGAAGAGAAAAAAATCGATAAAATTGAAAAATTGGATTATTACGCGGTTGAGGCGGCCAAAAATTTGGCGAACTGGAAATATCCGGAATTAAAAGTCGTAAAATCAAGCCGCAATGTTTTTGTGGGCGCGGGCGATGCCGATAACACGGGACGAATTCTGGCGCAGAATTTCGGCGGCGTTGGATTTTCCGTGGTTGATTACAAAAGATTTTTTGAAAACAATCCCGAGCGCGATTCAAATATATATATCGTTAACGCGTCGGGCGCGAAAGACGGCGTTAAAATGGCGCAGTGGCTCACGGAAAACGGCTGGCAGCCCAAATTGATTACTTCCAACCCCGAACCGCCCGCGGGAAAATTTCTAAAGCCCGAAGATATTTTTGTGTTTCCCGCGATCATGGAACCGCCGACTTATAACGTGAGCACCTACGCGGCCATGCTGTATGGGATTTTAAAAGAAGATATTGCCGGCTTGGCGGACATGATGAAAAATTTGCAGGTTCCCGATTTGCGCAAATACAAATTCATTTTCTTTCTTGCCGACGATAAATACGAAATTATCGGCAGAATGGCCAAGCGGAAAATTGCCGAAACGCTGGACGGCATCGGCGCGGACGCGGGCGGATATTCTAACGCGGCGCATGGTATGTTGTTGCAGCCAAATCCCGACCGCTTGGTGTTTTGCCTGAACTGCAAGTATGATGGCGCGGGCGATGCTTATGAATTAAACGGAGATTCTTATCTGGGATTGTTGCTTTGCATGCATTACATTATCGGAAAAAACCAGACTGACCGGAATTCCGAAACAATCTTGCGCAACTATTTCGAGAACGCCAAAAAACAAGGTTGGGAATTCAACAAAGTCTGGTAAAATATTTTAAAAGTGGTTTTTATGGAATCGCCGATGAAGCGATTTCTTCGTGTATAATTGTTTATCGAGGTCAAGGTTGAAGATATGGATGGTTTGAAGGAGGCGCTTTCGCCGGGTGTTGATAGGATAATATAAAAACAGCCTCGGAATTTTTATTTCGAGGCTTCGATTATCTGGAGGCAGATTTTGTTTTGTTCGAATATTTTTTTGCCTCCCAAGCTTTTGCAGGTTTCAAAAAGCCGCGAGCCGGCAATCATTTTGATCAGGATGTTCCTTCTTCCGTGCGGCCATATCAGTTTGGCGACCAGTTCTTTTTCCGCGTTTGTTCCGTTTTCCTCGACAGTCGCCAAATCGTCCACGAAAAAAAAGATTTTGTCGCGCAGGATATTGTTCGATTCCGGCATCCCGATGAAGTCGCCAAAATAATTATCCGCAAAAAGATTGATTATTTTACCGTTCTCATCGGTGACGATTTCAAATCCCAGAACAAAACCGGCGATTTTGCCGTATTCGGCCGTCGCGACCAAGCAAATTGAACCGCGCAATCCCATCTCAAGACAGTCGCCGCATACTCTGACCGGGTATCCGACGGGCAATTTCCGGGCGCATATCAGGCATTCGCGGGTTTTGCCGTTTGATGGAACGACACCATCCAATTTAATCGAATTCGTTTTGCTTATTTTCATTTCACGACCACTCCGTTTTTTTAAAGAACCGCTTCCCCGAAGGATGCGCAACAAAAAACCCTTCCGGGAAGGGATTGATAGTGGCAAAATTTGTAAAATTTAAAACCGACCACGGCCAATCTCCGCCCGGGAGTGTTGGTTGCGGCGATGCAAACGGTTCAGAATGGTTTTGTAACCGCCCAGCGGGCCTTTGAGCCATTTGGAGACGCGGGCGACCGTGGTTGAACTTAGGCCGGTGGCTTTTACGATGGCCGAATAGGGGATTTTTTCCGAAAGCATTCGCGCGGCTTTCAATCGGTTGGCAAATTCCTTGATTTCATCTTCGGTCATCAAGTCGCGCAAAAAAGCTTGGGTTTCCCCGATAGTTTTAAACGCCAGAAACGCTTTGACCAGATTTTGTTTATCTTCATTTTTCCAATTCATATTATCACTTTATCAAACTAAATTACTTTAGTCAAGTAAACTAACTAAATTGCCTTGCAATCATCTCGATTTGAGATTTATTATTGCAGGGAATTTTGCGCCGGCGGACTTTTTGCGGCATTGATAATTTTTTCTAAAAAAGTTAGTTTAGAAACAGATTTATCGAACCGAAACGCGCATAAAGCTAAAAATATGAATTTTTATCAAATCAATGCAAAAAATAAATTTATTCCCCGGGCGGCGATCGCGGTAATTATCGCGGCGGTTTTCGGTTTTGCTTATTTGAATGATCACAAAACGCCTTCCGGCGGCACCGATGCGCCGGATCAGGAGGCGCGAGAACAGCCGCCGGCATTGACTGATTTTCAAAACAATATCGGGACTACCGAGGGTGACGGCAAGGCCGCGCCGCTTTTGGAAACCGAGATTGGCGCGGCAAACAATCCGGTTTCATCGCCAACTCCTCCCGAAGCCGGACGGATTGCGGGCAAGGTTTGTTTTGGCGAACAATGCTATGGCGTGGAATTGGCAAGGACTTCGCAGGAAATTGAGCGTGGTTTGATGTACCGGTCAAGCTTGGATAAAGACAAAGGGATGCTGTTTGATTTCGGCACCGCCGGAATCCATAAATTTTGGATGAAAAATACTTTGATCAGCTTGGATATGGTTTGGATCGGCGCGGATAAAAAAATAATTTTTATTTCAAACAATATCTCGCCTTGCATCAAAAATACCTGTCCGCTGTACGGTCCGGATTTGCCGGCCAGGTATGTCCTTGAGGTGAACGGCGGCGAAATGAAACGCCTGACCGCGAAAGTTGGCGATGCGGTTGCGATAGAATAATCCTTATATCAACCCAAATTCAATTCTGCGGAACCGCTGTCCGGGTTTTCAACGATCGCAAATCCTTCTTTTTTAACCAGAGCTTTAATGGCGTAGTTGTCTTTCAGAAAGCTAAGATAGATTTTTTTCAATCCCTGCTGGCGGGCGATGCGGATCATATGGTCGGTGATTTTCTTGCCCAATCCTTTTCTTTGCCAAGCGTCAGCCACCACGATCGCGAATTCCGCGGTTACATTGGGTTCTTCTTCGATTAGACGGCCCGCGCCGATGGTGATTTTCTTGCCTTTTTCTTCGATCTCGGCGATAATCGCGGTTTCGCGTTCATAATCGATCTGGGTGAAGTGGCGGGCGAATTTGGCGTCGAAATTTTCCGGCGCGTTGAAAAACCGAAAGCGTTTGCTTTCCTCGGAAAGATTGTTCAGGAATTCTCGGTGGCGCGGCTCGTCTTCGGCCATAATGGGCCGAAGAAGCACTTTTTGTCCGCCGGCAATCGTTATGCGGCTTTCATATTCTTTGATGTAGGGCAGAATCGCCAAATGCGAGTATGGTTTGGGCGGATTGGCAATAGCTTCGGGATCAAAAACAACTTTCGCGTCAACAATAAGAATACCTTCCGCGTCCGCGGCCAGCGGGTTGATATCGATTTCTTTGATCTGCGGAAAATCAGTCAGCAGATAGGAAAATTTGTAAAGGAAGAATTGCAATTCGGCGATGTCGGCGCCCGGCATGTTTCGATAGCCCTTGAGCAGGGTGAAAATTTTGGTTTGCTCCATCAGGTTCTTTGCCAGTGCCATATTCAGCGGCGGCAAGCCGATAGTTACATCATTAAAAACTTCCACGGCCACGCCGCCCATTCCGAAAACGATTACCGGGCCGAACATCGGGTCTTTTTTCGCGCCCACAATCAGCTCGAATTTTTTGGAAACCATTTTTTCCACGGTTATGCCTTCGATGTTCTTGGGATCAATGTAATTTTTGGCGCTTTCCATAATTTGATCAAAAGCTTTTTTAGCTTCGCTCGCCGATCGGATATTAAGCTTTATGCCGTTAACTTCGGTTTTGTGCAACAGCCCGGTTGCTTCCAGTTTTATAGCCGCGGGAAAACCGATTTTTTTGGCGATTGCCGCCGCCCGCGCCGCGGTTTTAGCCAAATAGGCGGGGTTGGCGGCCAGACCGTAACAGCTTAAAAATTTTCGGGCCGGCGCGCCGGTGAGAATAAATCTTTTTTCTTCCGCGGCCCGTTCCATTATTATTCGCGCGGTTTGGGTGTCGGGCACAAATTGTGCCGGAATCGCTTCGGGCGGAGTTTGGATATTTTCCAGATTTTTTTGCCATTCGTTGATACCCAAAAAACAGGCGATCGCTTTCTCCGGCGTGCGATAAACCGGGATACCGGCGTCAAGCAATATCCGAACACCGTCTTTTACACGCCGCTGGCCCATAAATGACGCGAACACCGGTTTGCTGTTAATATCGGGAAGGTTGGCAATTTCCCGCGCGATTTGGCCGCTTTTGGTAACTGCTTGCGGAGTCAAAGTGATCATTATTCCGTCAACATTCGGATCGTTCAAGCAGGCTTGTACCGCGCTGCGGTAATGTTGGGGTTGGCCATCGCCTAAAACATCGATAGGGTTGCTTTTGCTCCATGCCGGCGGCAGTTGGGCATTTAAAGTTTGAACAGTGGTCTGTGAAATTTCCGCCAAACGCCCGCCGTTGCCGGTCAAGAAATCAGTGGAGATCACGCCCGGACCGCCGGCATTAGTGACGATAGCCAAGCGGTTTCCGGCGGGTTTCCGGTAATGATTTAAAGTTTTGGCGTAGTTGAAAAGTTCGCTTATGGTGGCGGCGCGAATCACGCCGGCGCGCGTAAACGCGGCTTGAAAGACTTTATTGTCGCCGGCGATCGTGCCGGTGTGCGAGGCCACGGCTTTTACGCCGGCGGTGTCCACGCCGGATTTTAGGCACACAATCGGTTTGGTTTTGGAAAACGCGCGCGCCGAACTCATAAATTTTCGCGCGTCGTTCAGCGATTCCATATACAGCAGAATGCTGGTTACATTGGGATCGGTGTCGAAATAATCGATTAGTTCGTCGAAACTGATATCAGCCATCGATCCGATGGAAACGAAATAGGAAAATCCCACATTATCCCCCAAAGACCAATCCAAAAATGTATCGCACAAAGCGCCGCTTTGCGACACGAACGCGATATTCCCGGGGTTGGGCATTTCGGGCGCGAAGCTGGCATTTAACGAAATTCGCGGATTGATGAATCCCAGACAATTGGGTCCCAGAATTTTAACCCCGTATTTTTTGCCTGCGGATTGTATCCGGTCAAACATTTTTTGGCCTTCGGCGCCGGCTTCTTTAAAGCCCGAGGAGATAATCGTGATGCCGCTGACTTTGGCTTTGCCGCATTCGGTTACCAAATCCAGAACCGTGGGCGCGGGTGTGGCAATGATTACCAGATCGATATGTTCGCCAATCTCGGAAATCGAAGCATAAGCTTTAACGCCTTGCACGGTTTTGGCCTTAATATTCACCGGAAACGCTTTGCCGCCAAACGCGCTGTTTTTAATATTTTTGAAAATCGAATATCCGACCGAATCCTCCCGGTCATTGGCGCCGATGACCGCGACGGTCTTGGGATTGAAAAAATTATGAAGTTGGGCAAGCGACATAGAATTAAGATTAAGTTTATCAATCATTTTATGCTTTTATTGTGTTTTAAGAAACTCTTTACATTTAATAAAATAAATGTTTTAATATGAACTGTGAGTTGGGAGTATGAACTTAGGGATTGAGTATTTAGACCCTGCCTGTGATCTTGAGCAGGGTGAGTTGGAAGAGGAAAATGTGAAAAGCGAAGCCATGAAAAAAATTTGGGATGAAATAATGATGGCGGATGGCGATACTATCGTTGTTTGCAAAAAAGGCAATCCCGATAAAGCTCTAAGAATATGGCTTATGGAAAATTGGTCAATCATCGACCAATTTAAAAGATCAAATTGCGGCGATGGGTTGGTCACTGCCAAAGTAAAATTAAGAGACAGCGACGCATGGACTATCGTCATAGTTATCGGAGATAGGGAGGTGATTCCAAAATAAAAAATCACCTCCAATTTTTTTAAAAGCCGTGAGGCGTTTTTTTATTACAAAAAAGCATTTGACAGCAGTTATCGGTTCGCTACAATAGAAACACTAATAAAAAAAATATGGAACCAAATCAAAAGTGTTATGATTGCAAAGCCGATATCGAGATCGAGGGCGATCAGATAAAAAACGGCGTGTTGCTTTCTTATAAAGAAGGCGATAAGGAGTATGAGGTTTTCAAGTGCAGCGATTGTTATAAAACCAGTCCGCGGTTGACTGATTACAAACCTTGCGAAGTTTATTCGCGGGTCTGCGGTTACCTGCGGCCGGTCGGGCAATGGAACGCAGGCAAACAACAAGAATATAGGGAACGCAAAGAATATAAGAATGCTTAAAATAATTTCCAATTTCCAATTACTAATTTCCAATGAATTTTTAATGTTTTGATGATCAAACGGAAGGGTAAGTATCTGTTTGAAAATTGTTCATTGATAATTTATTGAAAATCGAAAATTGGTAATTGAAAATTGAATGTTTTATGGAAAAGACTCTAAAAAATCTGGCCAAGGCGTTTGTGGGCGAATCCCAGGCGCGCAACCGTTATACGATGTATGCCAAGATCGCGCGCAAGGAAGGGTTTGAGCAGATCGCCGAGGTTTTTTTGATGAGCGCGGACAACGAGCGCGAGCATGCCGGCTGGCTTTTCAAGCTTATCGACCAACTGCAAACCAAGGCCGGCAAGGCGGGCGAAAGGATTATGGTTGAGGCCGAGGTGCCTACGGTTTACGGGGCAACCAAAGATAATTTGAAAGCCGCGGTCGCGGGCGAAAATTACGAACACACGCAAATGTATCCCGAGTTCGCGCAGGTTGCCGACGAGGAAGGTTTGCCCGACATCGCCCGACGCTTGCGGGCGATTGCCAAGGCCGAAGAGCATCACGAAAATCGTTATCAAAAAATTTTGGAAGTAATCGAGGCCGACACGGTGTTCAGCAAGGCGGCTGATTCCTGGTGGGTTTGCCGCGAGTGCGGTTACATTCATTTTGGCAAAATCCCGCCGGAAGTTTGCCCGTCCTGCGATCACGCTCGGGCTTTTTACCAGTTGCGGTGCGAGAAGTATTAGAGGGGGCATCAACCCGCAAAAATTATTTTTATGACGCGCATAATTTTCTGCTGAAAATTTGCTTTCGCGCGGCCGTCGCCTGTGCGGCATCATAAAAATAATTTTTGCGGGTTGATTTTTTGGGTTGGAAGAAAAAGGAGCGGAAAACGAATGTTTTGCGTTAAGATCAAATTATCTCCCGCGCCAAAAACGGTATCGGCGCCTTTAGTGGGCGAAATACCGTTAACGCAAGACCGTACAACCGGCGATGGCGCGCTGACCCGGGCCGGTTTTTTTAGTTTTCCCGCTTTACGAAATTGGCAAAGAGGGCCGGAATCATAAACAGAGTGAATAACGAGGAGACCGACAGACCGCAGATGATCGCGGTTCCCAAGGCCTGCCAAGTGGCGGAAGACAAAGTGATCGGAACGATGCCGATGATGGTGCAAAACGAGGTGATGAATATCGCTTCAAACCGGGATTTGCCCGCGTCGATGATGGCATCGCGGAATCCAATGCCGTTGTTCAAATTCAGATTGATTTTGTCGATCAGAATGATCGCGTTTTTCACCACGATTCCGAAGAGCGCCAGAATTCCGATCAAACCCGGAAAACTTAACGGGATTCCCAGTATCGCCAGACCGATAAACACGCCGATCAGCGCCAGCGGCACGGTCATCAAAACGATCGCGGCTTTGATGAACGAATTGAACTGTATCACCATGGTTACGATGATTAAAATGAATGCCAAGCTCATCGCCGCGACAATCGATTGCACCGATTCGGCGTTGGTTTCGTTGGCGCCGCCGTAAGTTATTTGATAACCTTCGGGCAACCTGTATGAAGCCGCTTTTTTCTCGAATTCGGCCAGAACCGCGTTGGAAGTGGTGTTGGCGGTGATGTCGCTGGATAATGTTACGGTGCGTTTCTGGTCGATGCGGGTGATTTTTTCGACCGATGGATCAAGCGAGATCGAAGCGACATCTTTTAAATAAACCGTTTGTTTGGCCGCGTTGATTATTTGCAAATTTTGCACCGCTTCCAGATCGGGGATTTGCGCGGAATCGAATCGGGCGACAACCGAAATGTCATCGCCGTCCCGCAGGATTGTGGTGATTTCCGTGCCGGAGATCGCGGTGCGCAACACCGAACCCACATAGGCCGCGGTCAGATTGTTTTGCGCCAATTTCATTTGGTCGAGTTTGAATGTGTATTGCGGGACCGACTCTTTGAGCGAAATGCCGCTGTTTACGGTTTCCGGCACCGAATCCAGAACCGGTTTTAAATCGTTGGCGATGCGTTGCAATTCGGAGATATCCTTGCCGCTGATTTGGGCTTCAAACGCCGATCCGCTGGGCGGGCCGCCGCGCAATGAAACTACGGTTACTTTGGCGTCCGGAATATTCGCCAGATCATTGCGGAAGATTTCTTCCATCTGGTAGGATTTCAATTTGCGCTTGCTTTTTTCGACAAGGTTTATGGTGACTGACGCTTTATTGGTGGATCCGCCCGAACCGCCCGATACCGAAGTTGATACGCTTGCGCCGACAGTGGTGGCAAAATTATCGATCTCCCTATAGTCTAAAAGTTTTTCTTCCACTTTTCGGGTAATTCTGTCGGTTTCGGAAAGTTTATAACCGGTGGGCGTTTCAATATTGATATACATATAGCCTAAATCGTCGGCCGGGAAAAATTCCGATTTAACGATGCCGGTTATCGGCAGGGCCGCCGCGGCAACGAAAAGCAGGGCAATCGCGGCAAAGAATCGTTGCCGTATTTTTTTATCGTCGATGAGTTTGGCCAGATATTTTTCGTAAAGCGGCAGGGCGGCATTCAAATTTACTATGCCGTGCGCCAGCCGGGAAAGAAAACTTTTGCTTTCGGTTGGTTTGCCGCCGGCCATTTTTTGTTTTATCAAATCATCGTCTTTCGCTTCCATGCGTGCCAGCCGGCTGTTTTTTTCCAGCGCCGATTTCCCGCCTTTTTCATACCAATAAAGTATCAATCCCAAACCGGCCAGAACGATTATGCCCGCGGCAATCGCGGAAGGATTGTTTTGAAAAAGCAGGATTGCCGCCAGCGACAATGTCCCCGCGCAATAAATATAAAAGAAATTTTTCGTGAAACGAACCCGTTCCAGGATTGCGGCCATCGGATGGTTTATCATCAGGGCGATCGCCAGCGACGCGGTGAGCGTGACCGAGATCGTGATTGGCACCGATTTCAGGAATTCGCCCATTATGCCGCTGGAAAACAGCAGGGGCAGGAACGCCCAGACTGTGGTGAGCGTGGTGGTGGTCAAAACCACTTTAAAATCATTCAACACCAGTAAAACCGCTTCTTCCGGCGTGAATTTTCCCGTGCGCATATATTGTTTCGTGGCTGAAACCACCACGATCGCGTCATCAACGATCAATCCCAGCGATAAAAGCAGGGAAAACATTGAAAGAAAATTTAATGTGATGCCGGTGATATCCATTACTCCAAAAGTGATGAAAAACACCAGCGGTATCGCTAGGCCCGCGACGAAAGCTTCTTTTAACCCGATAAGCAGGAACAGCACGCCCATCACCAAGCAAAGGGTGATGATGAAATCGTGAGTGAGCTGGTCAAAATCCTCTTGGATGTATTTAGCTTCGTCGAAAGTAACCCTGTAGCTTAATTCGGGGATGGTTTTAACAAAACCGGCTACCGTTTCTTTAGCTTGGTTGACAGTTTCAATGATATTGCCGCCGGTGCGTTTGACGATGCTGATCGTGACCGCGTCGGTCGGCGTTTTTCCTTCCGACGAGATGCGGGAGATCATGGTCTTTTCAATCGCGGTTTCGCGGACATTCGCAACATCCTTGAGCAATATCTGATTCCCCGAAGCCGTGCCTACGGGCAGGTTTTGCAATTGCGCGGTATTATAAATCCGGCCGTCGGTGCGTATCGGATAAACATAGGTTGACCCGTCAAAATTGCCGGATGGCACATTGATATTTGCCGTCTGCACGGCGCCGTTCGCCTGGGCGGCCGTGATTCCGTAATGATTTAATTTTTCCGGCGAATAATCAATTTCAATTTCGCGCTGGTCGCCGCCGGCAATGCTGATTTCCCGGATGCCGGGAATTTTTTCCAATTCATCTTTTATATCCTTAGCGTAATCGTAAAGAGTCGATCCGTCGTAAGGGCCGCTTAGCGCGAGCGTCAATACCGGACTGTCGTCCATCGACACTTCGTATACCATCGGGTCATGGGCGTCGCCGGGGAGATCGCCTTGGATGTTGGCCACCGCATCGCGCACCTTGCGGATTGAGCCGTCCAGATCCTGATCGGCGTTGAATTGGACAACCACGCTGGAAACCGAATTCGCCGATGACGATGTTATTGTATCGATACCGGCGATGCTTGAAATTTTGTTTTCGATTTTTTTCGTAACCAGTTCTTCAATGTCGGCCGGCGCCGCGCCGGGGAAGGTTGTAGTTACCACCGCGATCGGGATTTTTACTTCCGGGTTCGATTCGCGCGGCAGTTGGAAAAACGAATATAACCCCCAGACCGTGATAAGTATTATCAGCAGAGCGATTATCCGGAACCGGTAAACAAAAAAGCTAAGCCACATCTTCTTCAACTTTTGGTCAAAGGTGAGGCGATCCAAGTAGAGCTGATCGAATGTTGGTTTTGATCCCATGTTAAAAATATCCAATGTCAAATTTCCAATTTCAAATAAATGTCCAATGTCAAAATTTCAAAATTTGCAATTATTTTTTGATATTTTAGCCGGTTTGTCGTTTATTTGGCATTTGAAATTTGTAATTTGAAATTACTGAATGTTGGCTTTGTCTCCCGCCTTAAGCCCGCGCGCCGAGGAAACGATTTTCATATCGGGCGCCATACCTTCGGCTACATAGACATTTTCGCCCACGATTTCGCCGGTTGTTACCGGAATTTGTTCTATCAGGCCGTTGTTAACGATAAATACATAGTTTCCGTTTCCGGAAAACAGGACCATTTCTATCGGCAGCAAATAGGCGTCGCCGGTTTGTTTCAGTTTTGTGCTGGCGATCTTTAAGCTTACGCTCTGGCCGACAACGATTTGATTTTGCGAGTTTCCGGTTACAAGAACATTGATTTCGGCCTTTTTGGTTTGAGAATCGACCGCGGGAGAGATTGTTTGCACGATGCCTGTCGCGTTGTTCCCGATTATTGCCGTGTCGTTTTCGGAAACAAACGGCAAATCATTCTCGGAAACATAGGCTTTCACTTGCAGCGCGTCGGGATTGATTACGCTAGCGACCAGCGTCCCGGCCGAAACGAATTCTCCGATGTGTCCGTTGATGTACGAAATTTCGCCGGCGATAGGGGAAATGATTGCGGTTTTCGCCAAAGTCGCCCGTAAGGCATTGACCGAAGCCTGTGCTTGGTCAACCGCGGCCTGGCCTTGGTTTATCTGTTCTTCCGATGATCCGGCGAGCTTTAAATCCAATGATTTGTTTGCGGTTCTCCACGAAGTTTCCGCTCCCTGCAAAGACGCGAGCGCGCCGCTCACGGTACTGCGGCTGGCGGAAAATTCGGTTTTGTATCCGTCGAGAACTTGTTTATATGTTGTGTTGTCGATCGTCAGATCGTTTACTATTGGCGCCATCAGATTCATAAAATCAATTTCCGATTGCAAATTGCTTTTCGCCGCCGCAAGAGCGATTTCAATCTCGTCTTTATCCGCGGATGCCTGCAGTTTTGAAGTGGCGTATTGCCATGTCTTGAAAGTTGACTCAAGAACATATTTTTTGTTCGATACATCTCTTGCCAGATCGGAATTCGACGGTTGCACGGTTGCCTGGTTGCCGCCGATGTTGAAAACTATCAGGAAATCGGCATTTATTCCCCGCGGATTTTGGAAAAATTTATCAATATGATTATGAATCGCGTCGTCGGATTTGGCGTAGGCGTCTTTTATCGAATTGATCAGGGCGGTTTGGGTTTCGCCGGCCGATGTTTGCGAAATGGCAATATCTTCGGCGCGATTGCCGCGCTTCAGTTCGTCCAAGCGCGATTGCGCGGATGCCAGCGCGGCTTGAGCCTGATCCATCTGGGCGTTGATGTCGTCGTTTTTTAACTGTATCAGAACTTGCCCGGCGCCAACTTTATCGCCGAGTTTTGCGTTTATCCGGGTGATCGGCGCTGAAAATTGCGATCGCAGGTCGGCTTGGCCCAGCGATTGCACGGTTCCGTTGCCGATATCCACGGTTTTTTGTTTTTGGTAATCGCTTGCCGATACCAGCGAAACCATCGGCGTGTTTTCCGCGGTTTGGCTCGAGGTTTGCGTTTTAAGCGCGTTTATGGTTGCCAGAGAGGCTGCGCCGACCGCGAGGATTGAAAAAATTACGGTTATTTTGTGTTTGGCTAAAATTGTAAAAATGTTCATGTTGAATGTTTATTGTTTGATAAAAAGAGATGCCAGATACTCGCTGTAAGCTTTTTGCGGCGCAATCTTTATGCCGTGTTTGCTTTGCAACACATAGGCATGCACCGAGTTCACCAGAACTTCGGCGGCCAGATCATAATGCTTTACGCCGTAACAGGCCAGCACTTTGCCCAGATTTTTTTTCATTTCGGCGAGCATCGGCAATATCTTCGCAAACACGATCGGATGCAATCCGGCGACTTTCATATCCACGGGTCGGATAACAATGCCGTTTTTCAGACAGGTGGCGATTATGCGGTCGATCATTTCCGCCAAGCAGCGCGGGTCGGACTTGCAAACTTTCAGTTCCGCGCCAAGCGAAAATTTGATTTCCGCAATCACCTCCTCGATAATGGCCGCGAATATTTTCTCTTTTCCTTTGAAAAAATAATAAAGCGACGCTTTGGTGATGCCGACATCCCGGGCGATATCGTCCATTGAGGTGGGCGAGTACCCCTTTAAGGCGAACAACTTTTTGGCCGCCGAAATTATCTCGTTTTTGCGTTCATTTTCCATATGGATTTTAATTCTTTTTATGCCCCGTCAGCTTGTCGCGGGGAATAAAAAGAATGAGGATTCCAAAGGAAACATCCTTTGGTTGATGGCGGGGTTAATACCCCGACAGCAATGTATTTTCTATTTAATTACCTACCATTCGGTAGGCAACAGTATCTATATATGATTTTTCAAAAAAATTGTCAACTTCGAGCCGATGGTTGTTTCTTCTGCCAAAAGATATAAAATAAGCTTAAAAAACGCGGATTATGGAAATACTGTACGAAGACAATCATATTATCGCGGCCAACAAGCGGGTTTCGGATATTGTTCAAGGGGATAAAACTGGAGATATTACTTTGGGCGATAAAGTTAAGGCTTATATTAAAGAAAAATATAATAAGCCGGGCGCGGTTTTTTTGGGCGTGGTGCATCGGATCGATCGGCCGGTGAGCGGAGTGGTGCTGTTTGCCCGCACCAGTAAAGCTTTGGCGCGATTGAACGAAATGATCAAGGAAAGGCAAATCCGCAAAACTTACTGGGCGATTGTGAAAAATCGGCCGGACGCGGATTCAGGAACACTGGAACATTATTTGGTGCGCGATACGGCGCAGAATAAATCGCGGGCGTATGATCGGGAAGTTTCGAATTCGCAAAAAGCGGTTTTTTCTTATAGCGTGGCCGCAATCGGCAATGGTTATTATTGCCTGGAGATAGATTTGCAAACCGGCCGGCACCATCAGATACGCGCCCAGCTGGCCAAGATCGGTTGTCCGATAAGAGGCGATGTGAAATACGGATATGGAAGCGGAAACATTGACGGCGGTATCAATCTTCACGCCCGCGGCATAGAGTTCGTCCATCCGGTTGCCAAAACCAAAATCGCCATTATCGCCCCGCCGCCCAAAGACCGGCTATGGGACGATTTTGTTTTGAAATTGGAAGCCCGGCCGCTTACTTAATCGTTTTATTTTTGTTAAAATGGATGCGAAACGGATTGGAATATGAAAAAAATTGTTTTAATATTTTTTCTAGCCGTCGCAATCGCCGTTATGGCCGCGATTTTTTGGCACACAAGAGCCATCGCGCCGGTTGACGAAATAAAAACTCGAAATATCGAACTTTATTATTACGCGTCCGAAATCGACAAGGATTCCACGGGCAATGTAATGTGCTCGCGCCGGGGATTGGTTTCGGTATCGCGCCAAATTCCGGTTACAAGCACGCCGGTTCAGGACGCGGTAAATTTATTGATCAAAGGGCAGTTGACCGAAAATGAAAAGAAAACCGGTCTGGCCGCCGAATTCCCTTTGTCCGGATTGGCGCTTAGGGGGGCGAATCTTGAGGATGGAATTTTAACCTTGGAATTCGATGATCCGCAAAACAAAACCGGCGGCGGTTCCTGCCGTAGCGCAACGCTGTGGTTTCAGATCGAGGCCACGGCAAAACAATTCGCCGGAATCAGCGAAGTAAGATTCATTCCCGAAACTTTATTCCAACCTTAATACCGCGAAGAAAAATGAGTTCCAATGAAAATCAAAAGCGGGCCGGCGGCTTTTTTCTGACCTGCCGGATAATCGCCAAGAATCTTAGGCCGGTAGTGATCGGCAATGCGGTGACTTTGGTGAACGCGATTTTTCTTGTTGCTTCGGGGTTGCTTTTGGTCTTTAAAGAAGCGCGGGAAGGTTTGTTTCTGGGCAGCGTTTTGGTTTTGAATGTGGTTATCGGCATTGTGCAGGATTTGCGCGCCAAGGTGGCGCTGGAAAAATTGCAGATATTGGCCGCGCCGCGGGTTATCCGCGCGGAGTCCAATGGCGAGAAGCGGCAGATAACATCAGAACAGATCAAGAAAGATGATATTTTGCAAATCGATATCGGCGACCATGTGCCGGCCGACGGGTTGATTTTGGAGAGCGGCGGTATTGAGGCCAATGAAGCGTTGATAACCGGCGAATCGAATTATATCAAGAAAAAAACAGGGGATCAGATTTTGGCGGGGAGTATTGTTATGTCGGGTTTTGGATCTATGCGGGTTGAGGCTTTGCCGCAGGACAGTTATTTGATGCGGATGACCGAAAAGATAAAAAAATACAAACCCGATCCCAGTCCGATCCAGAAAAATTTAAACGCGTTCATCAAATACATGTCGTATTTGCTGTTGTTCGTTATCTCTTATGTGGTGGCGCACGGCATTCAAACTAACGACGCGGTTGTTTCGATGGTGCGCGATATTGGCGCGCTGACCGGCACTTTGGTGCCGCAGGGTTTGGTTCTGTCGATTACGGTTTTTTTCACTTACGGAGCCATCAGGATGCTGAAAGACGATGTGCTGATGCAGGAGATCAACGCCACGGAAAAGTTGGGTCGGATAAGAAATCTATGTATTGATAAAACCGGCACGCTTACCGAGCGCAAGCCGGTATTGGAAGAAGTGGTGGTTTACGACGGTTGCGATTCGGTTGCGATCGGGCAGATGCTGGCCGGTTATATTTTTGCCAACCGCGACACTTCCGAAATGGCCACGGCGCTGCGCGTTCGCGCGGCGATTTCTTTTTCCGGCGCGGTCGAGGCTTCGCTGCCCTTTTCTTCGGAAAGGAAATACGGTATTGCTTGGCTGCGTTTCGCGGACGCGCCGGTTGCCGTGGTGCTGGGCGCGCCGGATATTTTAATGAGACACTTTTCTTCCGGGGATGAGAATGATGTTTTGAAAAAACATATCGAAACCTACGCGGCCGCGGCCAAACGGTTGATTCTTTTGGCCACGGCCGATGGTTTGCCCGCCGGTTCGCTTTTGGGCGGAAACAACTTGCGGCCAGAGGCGCTCTTCATTTTGCGCGATCCGTTGCGGCCCGGAACGGAAAAGATCATAGACTTTTTTCAAAAGCGAGATGTGAGGATTCGGGTGATTTCGGGTGATGGGCCGCGTACGGTGCAGGCGGTGGCGTTGCAGGCGGGAATGAAATACGCCGATATGGTGGCCACCGGGCCGGAGATGGAATCGTGGGACGATATTGAATATGAAGAAAGAGTGCCGGCGTTCCATTTGTTCGCGCGCGTCAAGCCCGCGCAAAAAGAAAAAATAATCAAATTGTTGAAAAAATCGGGTTACACCGCAATGGTGGGCGACGGCGCTAATGACGCGCTGGCGATTAAAAAGGCCGATCTGGGCGTGGCCATGTTCGACGGCGCGGAAGCGACCCGCCAGATCGCCCAAGTGGTATTGATGAACAACAGTTTCTCTGCACTGCCAAAAGGCGTGGCTTTGGCCGAGGCGGTGATTTTGAACATTGAGTTGGTCGCCAGCGTTTTTTTGAATAAAGTGGTGATCGGGCTGGTTTTGTTCTTGGCTTTGGCGATAATGGGATACACTTATCCGCTTTCGCCCAGCAATATGACGGTGATAAATTATTTTACGATTTGGCTGCCGATGTTTTACTGGACATTTTTTCCGATTCCGAGCGAAGGATTCAATCCCAAATCGCGATTTATGGGAAAAATCCTGTTGTTTTCCGTTGTTAACGGGATTATTATGGCGCTCGCGGCCACATCGGTTTTTGTTTTAGAGCCGGCTGGCGTCCGGTATGCTTATTCCAATTTTCCGGTAATGATTTTACTGATTGCGCTGGGGTATTGGTATTTTGTTTTGGCGCCGCTAAACTACGGTTTTGTTCCCGGAAAGATTCGGCGCCGCGCGCTGGGAATCGTGGCGGCGGTTTCCGCTGTTTTGATCGCGGCCGCGGTTTATTGGCCTCCGCTGTCCGTGATTTTCGGATTACAAAAGCCTGAATTGTTACCGCTGATTTTCACTTTTGGAATTATTTTAATATTCGGCTATTTGCAATACGCGATTGCGAAACGCTGGTTTTACCGCAAGCTGGTTTGACGGTTTTTAAGCGGATTGCTTTCTGTGCCGCCGCCGCGTTTCGCGCCCGGGCGCGTTTTTTTATCCTGTGGATAAGTTTGCGTCTTGGCACTTGAATTTTTTTTCATTATCGCTACACTGAACTAATGATTTTGCTTTCGCATTTTCATCAATCTGGTTCTGCGCCCGATTTTTCAAGTCCTCGTTGCCGCAATTTGTTTTTGATGCGTTTTTAAATCTTCTTTTCCGGCGGACGGAATACATTTAGTGGTGTTAAGATATTCGCCGCTCGATTTTAGGGTTTGGTTCCATATATATCGAGATGGTTTCAAAACCCTATCCTACTGCAATCGTTTTATTCCGGCTACGCCGAATTCATCGCTCGTCGGCAGACTTTAGCTTCAAGTATGCCTCCTCGTTCTTCATTCGGCTCGCTCGGAATAAAACGATTTCGTAACGAATAGGGTTTTGAAACCATCTCATTGATTATTTTTATATGTTTCCGAAGGTAAGATTGTTATTGGTTCGCGCGATAGGCGCGTTTTTTTATATGTTTGCGCGGCAAGCCAATCAATTTTTAATTCTTTTTATACCCCGTCAGCTTGCTGCGGGGAACAAAAAGAATGAGGAGTCCAGAGGAAACATCCTCTGGTTGCGGCGGGGTTAATACCTCGACGCAAGAACCCAATTTACTTCGGGTAAGTTCGGGG
>JBARNX010000051.1:0-2058 GCA_049641805.1 Minisyncoccales bacterium | reverse complement strand
TGTGGTATTTGGCAAAATCCAGCGCCTTGTTTTTGATTGTTTCGCTTGACATATTTTTTTAAGATGATAAAATTTAATCACTAAACGTGAAGCGGATATCTCGTATGTCCGCTTTAATGTTTTACTCTTCAAATTTTATCTGCGATTCCAATCTTACAAAATCCCGAAAATGAGCGCCGGCAAATTGCCGGATTTCTCTGGCGGTTCTCGGCCCGCGGGATAAAATTAGAATTTCCTTATTGTGATTTCTCAAATACTTTAGAACCGGCAAAAAATCGCCGTCACCGGACAAAATCAACGCCCGGTCAAAATTATCCCTCTCTTTCATCAGCCAAAAAGCCATATCCACATCGCAATTGGCTTTTTTCTTTGTTGAACCGTCATCCTGGTCATATAATTTAACCGGTTTAAGATGCATTTCGTATCCGAATTTATCCAATTTCAGATAAAAACGGATTCTTTGCAAATGCCGGCCCAATAATATCAACTCCGCTTCGCTTAATTTCCCGCCGTCCTTTTTTATTAATTCGGACGAATATTTTTCCAATTCAATCAAGGAAACGGCGTCATTGTCCATATAATCAAATTTGAATCGGTGGATCTCCACTCCGCCAAAATACAGAGCTCTGGATATTTTGTATTTGTCCTTTAAGTAACGCAAAAGCTTTTGGTAGTCTATTTTCCAGCCCAAACTTTTCTCTCCGCCGTAAAAAAGATTTGCCGCGTCAATGAACGCGTAATTGTTTTGCGCCGCTTTCATATCTTAATGATAGCAAAAAATCATTCTTGCCGGAAGCGCGCCAAGGTTTGAAAGGGTCGGACCCTTTTTCAAAAGGGCCGGACCCTTTTGGAAAATGGGTTTGAAAATTGCGAAGAATCATTCCAGAAGCCATTTGCACAGTGAAACCACGCGGATTTTCTTGCCGTCAATCTTCCTTTCTTCCTCCTGCCCCTCGGTGATAATGAGGCCTTCGTCAAGCCCGAAATTGTCCATTGCCTCCCGCAGGCCGCCCAGTTCCCGTTTTTCGTTGGCCGGCGACAATTCTTTGGTCACTTGGCACGCGCCGGTGATTTTTGTTTTCTCCTTGATCGCAAAGTCGCATTCTTTGGCGCCCTTGAAGTAAAAGACATCCTTCCCCCTCCTTTTCAATTCCATAAAAACCATATTTTCCAGCAACCTGCCGCGATTGGCGCTGTTTAAAAACGCAATTTCGTTGTAAAGGCCGGTGTCAACGCAATAGAATTTGTCGGGATTGTATATCTGTTCTTTTATTGAATGGCTGTATTTTGAAACGCGGTGGAACAAAAATGAATTTTCCAGATATGACAAATAGTTTTTCACCGTGGTCAAATTTTTCATTCGGGTCATTTTGGCGATATTTTCCAGGCTGGCGGCGGCGCCGATATTGGAAATCACAAAAGACGCGATTTCTTTTAAGCTGGTTTCGTTTTTTATCCGGTAGCGCAAAACAATGTCGCGATAAACAATGCTTTTCAAATACTCCTGCAACAACGGCCGGAAATTCTGCAAAACCACCTCGGGGAATCCGCCGTTCTCAAGATAATCGTTGAATATCCTTTTGATTTCACCCGAAGTTTCCGCCTTATGGCGGCTCGCCGGCGGCAACTCCCCCCGCTTGAAGCGCAAAAATTCTTTAAACGACAGCGGATAGAGCGCCAGCGGATAGAATCTGCCGGTCAAGGCGGTGCCGATCTCCTTTGAGAGCAACGCGGCGTTTGAACCGGTGATGAATATCTTGAACCTTTCATCGCGCAAAAGGCGGTTGATGAATTTTTCCCAGCCCTCAACTATTTGTATCTCGTCAAAAAAAAGATATATCTTTTTTGTTTTGCCCGCCGGCAAAAACATTTCATAATAGGTTTCAAGCAAAAGGTCAAAATCGCGCGCCGAAAAACCCGGCAGGCGCTCATCTTCAAAATTGACGCAGAAGAACGCGTTTTTGCCGTTTTTTGCCGCGGCGGCGATTTTTTGCCAAATCATCTTCAAAAGATATGATTTGCCCGAACGCCGCACTCCGGTGATCAGCACCGCCTCTT
>JBARNX010000034.1:0-15336 GCA_049641805.1 Minisyncoccales bacterium | reverse complement strand
CGCTTGGGAAAATATCTTGATCGCGGTTTGGACATTTTTTTTCGTGGTATCTTTCACTCCGCTCGTAGTCGTCGGCGTTGGATTCGATCCGTCCATGCCGCTGGCGGTTTGGATCAAGGCCGGTCCGCTGTTCTGGGCGTATGCCGTTGCCGCGGCGGCCGCGCTGGCGTTCTCGTTTTCCGAGCTTTCGCGCAACCGCCGTTTTGCCGATTCGCAAAACCGCCAAAAAGCGCGCTTGGCGGCGCTGGGCGCCGGCGGTTTCGGCATTTTTAATTTGCTGTTCAATGTGATCGGGCCGTATTTTTCCGGCGGTTTCGGGTATGCGGGATTTTTTTCGCTTTTCGCGGATTACGCGGTTGTGATTTTTTTGGGGTATCTCGCTTATCAAGCCGTACGCGAAAAATTATTCGGAATAAAAGTTATTTTAGTGGAAATTTTTGTGGGTTTGATGGGCGTCAGTTTGGTGATAATGCCGTTTTTTGTGGGTCTTTTGTGGCAACAGGCCTTGCTGGTGGTACTTTCCATCCTGTTTTGTGTTTTTGGTTATTTGTCCGTGAAGAGCACGATCAAGGAATACCGGGAAAAAGAAATTCTTGAGCAAAAGGTGTCCGAGAGGACAAAGGAACTTGAGCTGGCTAAAATCGAACTCGAGGAAGCTAATTCGGTTTTAGAAGTGCGCGTCAAAGCGCGGACGAGGGAATTGGAAAAATTAAACCGGACATTGGAGGAAAAAGTGGTTGGGCGAACCAATGATTTGGAAGCCAAGATTAAAGCGCTTGAAGCGTTTCAGCGGATTACTGTCAGCCGCGAACTTAAAATGATAGAATTAAAAAAGGAAATTGAAGATTTGCGCCGGGCAGCGGAAAAAAATCAAGCCGCCGAACAAAGATGACTCAACCAATTGACAATAAACAGGGAAGTTCATCCGGGGCGATTCCGGCGGATCGCGCGTTGAAAGACAATCTTACGGCCGAGCTGGGGAGTTTGAGCGAAAAACTTTCCTCGCGCGACGACGACCTCATCCGCCTTCAGGGAGAGAGGGATTTTGAAATCCGCGAATTAAACGAAGTCAAAGCGCAGCTGGAGGAAGCCAAAAGCATTTTGGAAATCAGAGTGGGCGCCAAAACCAGGGAATTGCGCGAACTTACCGAGAATCTTGAAAAACAAATTAAAGAACGGACGCGGGAATTGCAGGAAAAAGTGGAAGAATCGGAGCACTCGCGGGTGGCGCTGATGAATATGCTTGAGGATATGGAAGATTTGCGGCGGCGCGCCGAGGAAGAAAAAGAAAAAACTTTGGCCATCATCACCAATTTCGTCGACGGGTTGCTGTTCTTTGACGCCGCGGATCGTTTGGCGCTGGCAAATCCGCAAATAGAAACCTATTTTGGCGTGGCCAAGGAAGATATCCGGCGGGCAATCGGCAAAAAAATCGTTGATTTGCAACTGATCGCCGGATTCAAACCGTTTACCGATTTGGTGGGCCAGACGCTGAAAAAAATATCCCGAAGAGAGCTTTTTTTGAGTGAAAAAATGGTGCTTGAAATAAGCTGTTTGGAAGTGGGCCGCCAATTTGGCAAGATCGGCACATTGGTGATTATCCACGACATCAGCCGCGAGAAAACCGTGGAAAGAATGAAAACCGAATTTGTTTCGATTGCCGCCCACCAGTTGCGCACTCCGATATCGGCGATCAAGTGGACATTAAGAATGATTTTGGACGGCGACCTTGGCCCGATCACCGAGGAGCAGCGGGATTTTCTGGACAAGACTTACCAATCCAACGAAAGAATGATCAATTTGATCAATGATCTGCTCAATGTTACCCGGATCGAAGAGGGCCGGCATTTATATAATTTGACGCTAGTTGATTTTGAAGATATTTCCGCGACAACTGCCGCAACCTATGCCGAGTTGTTGCGGCAGAAAAATCTCAAACTGCGATTCTTAAAATCGGCGCAAAAATTGCCGCAGGTGAAAATTGATGTCGAGAAAATGAAACTGGTGGTTTCCAATCTCATTGAAAATTCCATAAAATATACGCCATCCGGCGGGTCGATTTTCTTGGAGATCGCGCGCGAAGGCGAAAGCATTAAAGTTTCGGTGCGGGATACGGGTATGGGAATATTGAAAGACCAGCAGGAAAGGATATTCACCAAATATTTCCGCGGTTCGAACGCGATAAGAATGGAAACCGAAGGTACCGGCCTGGGATTGTTTATCGCCAAAAATATTGTGGAAACGCACGGAGGCAAGATATGGTTTTCTTCCGAAGAAGGAAAGGGAACGATATTTTTTTTCACTTTGCCGATCGCTGGCAGTCCGGCGGCGCCGTCCGGAGGATAGGCAAAGCCTTGTGCCTTTTTGACGAAGAGGTTACAATAGTATAAAGAATCAAAAGAATTTAAAAGCGCGATGGAAAAAATTTTACTAATCGAAGACGAAGAATTGATTATCCGGCTTTTGGGAAAGAAGCTTGCGGGGATCGGGTATGAAGTGATTCTGGCGATGGATGGGCAGGAAGGTCTTGAAAAAATGAAAAAAGACAAACCCGATTTGATATTGCTGGATATTGTTATGCCTCGGAAAGGCGGATTTGATGTGATGGAGGAAATGCGGAAAGATCCCGATCTCGCCAATATACCGGTGATCATTGTTTCCAATTCCGGCCAGCCGCTGGAGTTGGACCGGGCGAAAAAACTGGGTGCCGTCGATTGGCTGGTCAAGACGGAATTCGATCCCAAGGAAGTGGTCGATAAAATAAAAAAACACATCAAAAAATAAGCCGATAAAGCTATTCTTTTACCACAATATGGCAAAAAAAATTCTAATTGTTGAAGACGATAAATTCTTGCGCGAATTGATCGTCAGAAAGTTATCCAACGAAGGGTATGATGTGGTCGAGGCGGTCGATGGCGAGCAAGGAGTTTTAAAAATAAAAGAAACCAAACCGGATTTGGTTTTGCTTGATTTGATTCTGCCCGGCATCGACGGATTTGAAGTTCTCGCGCAAAAAAAGGAAGATCCGTTCACGGTGTCGATACCGGTGATCGTGCTTTCAAACCTTGGCCAAAAAGAAGATGTCGACAAGGGGTTGAGCTTGGGCGCGACCGATTATTTGATCAAGGCCCACTTTACTCCGGGAGAAATCATCGAGAAAGTCAGAAACATCATCAAATAAACGATGGCCGTTGCGGTTTGCATAGCCTTGCACAAAGCGAGGTTTTCCGTGTAGTTGTTTTGTTAATGTAAAATGTTAATATCAAAAATCAAAGTGACAATTTAAAATTTTAAAATGTCCTTATCTCGACATTTTGCAATTTTTACATTGTCATTTTCCATTGTCGGTTCAGTGGAACCGCCCGCCAAACCGATTTTTCAATTTTAATTTAACTAGGGTGTTGATTTTTTTATATGGTTCGGATACTTTCCGGATCAGCCGCAAATTAGGTCGGATTATCGAGGAATATAAAAAACGCGCCAAAGGGTTTGATTTTTCAGTTTTTGACGCGGCGTCCGGCCAAGGTTCGATATTGGGAGATTTTTTTTCCGGTTTGCGGCAAAATTCGCTTTTTCGGGAAAAAAAATTTTTTGTCGTTAAAAATCCGATTGGCAACAAGGATTTCAAAGAAGCTTTGATTGAGAGAATGGAGGAGATTTCTGGCTCGGGGCACAACATTATTTTTTGCCAGGAGGGCAAAGTTTTGAAAACCGACCGCTTGCTTTCCGCGCTCAAGAAAACCGCTGAAGTCCAGGAATTCGCGCCGCTTGAGGGCGCGAAATTAAACGGTTGGATTGCCGGAGAATTCCAATCTTTGGGTTGTCCGGTGTCCGCTTCGGTCGCGGAAGTTGTCGCGCGCCGGGCGGGCAATGATCTTTGGGCCGCGGAAAATGAAATTCAGAAACTGGCCCATTTTACGGCCGGCCGGCCGATAACGGTCGGCGACGCGGAACAAAACATTCCGCTCGCGGCCGATTCCAATATCTTCAAAACCATCGACGCGGTGGCGGCCCGGGACAAAAAACAGGCGCTGAAGCTGATCAAAGAACATATCAACAAAGGCGACCATCCTCTTTATTTGTTGGCGATGATCGCGTCTCAATTCAAAAACCTTGTTTTGGTAAAGTCTGCCGGCGCGGCGAAATTGGATATGCATCCTTATGTTTTCGGCAAAACCGCCGCTCTTGCGCGGCGTTTCGGTTTGGATGAATTGAAAGATATTTACCGCAAAATCTGCCAAGCCGATCTTGACATAAAAATCGGCAAGATCAGTCCCGAAACGGGTCTTGATTTGTTGATCGCGGACATTTGAATCAGGGCGCTTGCGGTTACCTTTGGTTTCGATTATAATAGAAATGAGACATAAATTGTCCGAGAATAATCGAAACATATGAATAAAAAAGAACAAATTTGGCGGGAAATTTTACAAAAGGCGATTACAAACCGGCAATTTGAATTTACCCAAAAGGCGCTGGCCGGGAATTTAGGGGTGTCATTGAGCACGATTTTCAACGCGCTTAAAATTCCCCGGGGCCAGGGGGCGGTCGAGGTGACCGGAAGAAATTTTTCGCTGATTGACTTGGAAAAGCTTTTATATATTTGGGCAACGCAAAGGAATATCGAGAAAGAAATTGTCTACCGGACTTATGTTGCCGCCGCTGCCAAGGAAATTGAAGGTATGATGCCCGCCGGCGCGATTTTTGCCGCTTACAGCGCTTATGCTCAAAAATACCAGGACGCGCCGGCCGATTATGACAAGGTTTATGTTTATGCCGGTCCGGGCGTTTTTGAAGAAATAAAAAAAAGATTTCCTGCGAAAAAGGGAGAACCCGACTTCTTTGTTTTGAAAAGCGATTGTTTGCTTGAAAAATACGGCGCAATCGCGCCGGAATCGCAGATTTTTTGCGACCTTTGGAACCTTAAAGATTGGTATGCCAAGGATTTTTTGAAAAAATTAAAGGAGAAAATTATTCTTTAACCATGCAATTTTATCACGAGATTATTACGCAAAAAAGCTACGGTTATCTTCAGGAGCTTCGCGGGAAATATGATTTTGTTCTGATCGGCGGCTGGGCGGTTTTTTTACATACCCGCGCGCTGAAATCAAAAGATATCGATATGATCGTCGACTATCCTCAATTGGCGAAAATAAAAGAATCAGACGCCGTTTTGAAGAATGAGCGGCTCAAAAAATACGAAATTAAGACCGGCGAATTCGATGTCGATATTTATCTTGACGATTATTCCGATCTTGGCGCCAGTGTCGCTCAAATTAGGGAAAACACAATTTCAAAAGAAGGCTTTACTGTGCCCGGCGCCGAGATGCTGTTATTGTTGAAATTGCATGCTTGGCAAAATCGCCTCGGTTCGGCGAAGGGGCGGAAAGACGAATTGGATATTTTCAGTTTGGCGAATTTGCCGCAATTCGATTGGGAAAATTACAAGCGTTTGGTTGATAAATGCGGTTTTGGCGCCCAAAACCGGCAATTTATGGAATTGCTTAAAAAAACAAAGAGCATCAAAGAGTTGGCGATAAGCGAACACGGAATGGCGAAATTAAAAAAAGGGATATTGGCCCGGCTTGCCGCCTGATTGTCTGCTTTTGCGAACATAAAACCCCCTTCATTTTTGAAGGGGGTTTTGAGCTTATTATGATTTACGCGCTTGTTTTCGCGAGCAGTTTGGCAATGCGGGATTTCTTTCTGGCCGCGGTGTTGGGTTTGATCGTGCCGGTTTTGGCGGCCTTGTCCAGAGCCTTGAATATCGCCGGCAGATTTTTTTTGGCGTCTTCGATTTTTTTCGCGCTTGCCAAAACCCGCGTTTCTTTCAATACGGTTTTTATTTTCTGTTTGCGAACTTTGTTCGCGATCCGGCGTTTGGCGTTTTGCCGCAAAGCTTTTTTGGCGGATTTGATGATTGGCATTGATTTAAATCGGATTATTTTTTAACAATAGAATAAACTGTACCATATTTTTAAATTTTTGCAAGGAGCGGAGCGGCAAGCGCTCACCGGGTAGCGAATTTGTTGAAATTCGATTTCAACTTTCGGGGAAGGTCTAACCTTCGCGATTACGCGAGGGTTAGACCTTTAAAATACAACGCAGGGGTTGCGTTTGCCGGGCGAGGGGTTGTTTTTTATCGGTAACGCCGCGGCGGTAAAAAGCGTTTGTTTTTTTTGCTTCAAAACCGTTAGTTATCCACAGTGGCGCCCGCGGCGTATTTAGAGTATAATTTAAACTAAGGAAAGTTGTGCTTGGTAAACGGATCATGGAGGGAAAGCCAAATAATCAAAACCCGCAAATTTTCACGAAAATTGCGTTCGCGTTTTTGGTATTTTTGTGTTGCGCAAGCGCGTATCAAATCGTTTGGGCCGCCGTTGAATTTTATCCGTCCAATTTCTTGAGGGACCGCGCTTTTAATTTCGCCGATTTTTTCCGGGATGCTGCGCAAACCGCACAGATGGCGCCGCGTCAGTTTGCCCAAGGAATTACCGCGGTTGAAAACGAAGTATTTCCCGACGCGTTGGAGTTTGTTTTGGATAGCGGCCGCGGTTTTGGTTCCGCTCTGGCGAACGCAAAATCAGCCGCGGTGCGGTCTTTGGCGCAAGGCGTTTATTCGGCCGGGGATAAAGCTTCAGCAATCGCCGGCAATGTTGGCGCGATCGCGGGCAAGCCGCTACGCGGCGGCGCGATTGCCGCCGGTTCGATTCTGGCGGATTTGTCCACGGGGGCCGATCGTGCCGCCCGCGGTG
This sequence comes from Minisyncoccales bacterium, assembly GCA_049641805.1. Lineage (GTDB taxonomy): Bacteria > Patescibacteriota > Minisyncoccia > Minisyncoccales > UBA5738 > UBA5738. The sequence goes on along the minus strand of JBARNX010000034.1, from coordinate 8,584 downwards.
TTTTTGGCGGCATATCTTCGGCCTTAACCGGCGTCGATCGCGCGGTTCGCGCCGCGGTTGATGAAACGGCGCAAACTATGTTTATTGCCGCGGATTCGGTTTTGCGCGCGGTTCGGCTCGGTACGGAGTTGGCCGCGGCAAAATCATTCCAAACCGCGGAAGCGGCGCGCGATATTGTTGAAAATTCGGCCCAACAAACCGCGGGCTTGGGCGAAGCCGCGGCACGGTCTTTGGCGCAAGGCGTTTATTCGGCCGGAAGCGGAGTTTCCGCGGCGGGAGGCATCGCGGCCGGATATTTGCAAAACGGGCTTTATTCTACTAAAAATTTGGCACAGGCGGGCCATCGCCACGCCGAAGCTTTGGCACAGGCGGGGCAGGCGTCGTTGTTCTCATTTTTCGACCGCGTAAAAAATAATATCCGCTCCGCGGTGCGAAATTGGTTGGGGATCGTTGATACGGAATTGGTGCAAAACATTCAAAGCGATCAAACATACAATGATCGGGGAACGGCAAGCGATTCCGCCGGGATATTATCGCAACCGGAACAAAGCCTTTCGGCGCAAATTATTCAAAATAACGATTCCGTTAAAGAAAGCGGCAATCCGCAAAGTTCCGGGTATGTTCAAAAAGAAATCCAAATCATTCATACCAACACTGTCGTTAACAATACCAATACCAATACGGTTATCGCTGATCAGGAAACCAAGAACAGATTAAACCAGCTGTTGCGCCAGATGGATTCGGACCGACCGAATTATTCATTGGGCCAGAGTTTCAATCCGCCGGACAATTTGGGCGCGAACACGCTGGATATCGGCGGCGGCAGTTCCACGATAAGCCGCCATGGCGCGATCACCGGCAGTTCGCTTGATATCGGGCGCGGCAATTTCACGGTTAGTGCAAGCGGCGATGCGGTCGTGCGCGGCAATTTCACGGTGTCCGGCACCCAGACTTATTCGGGCGCGGCGGCTTTTTCCGCGACCACCACGGCCGCGGTATTATCCGTGATCCAAGGCGGATCAGGGGTTGCTTTGCAAGCCGATAACATTGCCATTAAGTCTTCCACTATTTCCACCAACGATGCCGATACGAATTTGCTCATCAATCCAAATGGCACGGGCGCGGTGCAATTTCATACCGCCGCCAATTATATTGATTCAACCGGCAATCTGGTGCTGGACGGCGACATCACTTTGACCGGCGGCGGAACTTTCTACACCACCGATAACGGTAATCTGGTTTTCGCGCCCAACGGTACCGGCAATCTGGTGGTGGGCGATACGGATAATACCGCCAGCATTGTTCCGTTTGCCGATTCCGCGGCCGGATACGATCTGGGCGCGGCGGCCGCGCGGTGGTATGACATCTACGCCGCGGGCAAATTGGATGTGGCGTCCACTACTTTGGAAAGCGGCCAATTGTCATTTGTCGATGCCGGCCGGATTACTACGGGCGCAAGCAAAGATTTAATTTTACAAGCCGGCGCGGGCGGAAAAACTCAAATTATCGATGGTACGACCACGGTGGATATTGCTGATGGGACACAGGCGTTGTACGCGGTGAAAGGCGCCACGGCGACCAAATTGGCTGATGGGACATACGCGGTTGACGCGACCGGCGACATTCGGTTATCCGGCGACATCACGGTTTCCGGCGGCCAGTTGAATTTCGGCGCCGGCGCGGAATCGATCGACAACAAGACCGCGAATCTTTTGAAACTCACCACCGGCGGCGATGCCCGAGTGGTTCTTGGCGATGATGCCGGAACTTACCAATTCCAGATCGCGGATTTGGGCGGCAATGTGGTGGCTTCGATCGATTCGGACGGTAAGGCGGCGCTGGCCGGAATATCAACCTCAGGGGACATTTCTCCGGCAACCGATTTGGGCGCGAGCTTGGGCGATGCCACGCACCGCTACAACGATATTTATGTTGCCAATATCAACACTTCAGGAATGTCAACTTCGGGGCAAGCGGTGTTCACTTATCAGCCGTTGTCGACAGACTTTGCCCAATCCAGCGTTTTGGTGAATCCTTCCGATGCTATTGCCGGCGCGCCGCTCTTGGGCGTTGGCGTTGCCGGCGTTCAGAAATTTTTTGTTGATCGCGACGGCGCCGGATATTTCGCCGGCAATGTCGGCATCGGGACAGCTACGCCAAATGCGATTATTGATATCAAGGGGGAGGCGTTTTCCCCTCTCACCGGCACGGTGGCGGTAACTTCCGGCGGAGCGTATGTTGTGGGAAGCGGAACATTGTTTACCAGTGAATTGGATGAGGGGGATGCGATTAAGATCGGTTCGGAGATATTTGCGGTTTCTTCAATCACCGATGATGCCAATCTTATAATTTCAGGCCGGTATCTGGGAGAAACCGCCTCCGGGTTAACGGCATATTTCAGCGATAAGGATTTAATAGCGGCCAGCGATAATGAAAGCAATGAGAGATTTAAGATTACCAGCGGCGGCGAGCTTCAAGTCGCTTCAAGAGGCAAATTCGGATCAAAAAATTCCAATGGATATCTTAATTTATATTTCTGGACCAAAAATAATTCCGCGAGTGGCATCAGCACTTACAAACGGGGTAATAACAGCGATATTGACGGTGCGGTGTTTGCCAATGCGGAATTGGGCTATCACAATTTTTATGGCTGGGACGGTGCGGCTTACGGAAGGGCGGCATTTGCCATTGCCAGAGCGACGGAAAATTGGACTGCTGCGGCTCACGGGTCGTCATATTCCATTTACACCACGCCCAACGGATCCATCACAAACACTGCCAGATTTCATATTGATGGCAACGGAAATATCGGGATAGGAGGGGCCACCAACAAACTTTCCCGGTTGACGGTAAAAGCCGCGGCTACCTTTAATTCATCCGGCACGGTGAGCACCACCGCCGGTTCCGCGACGGTGAGCGGTTTGGATACTTTTTTTACCACTCAACTTGGCATTGGCGACAGAATCACCATCAACGGAGAAACTAAAACAATCACTGCTATCGCCAGCAATACATCATTAACAGCGGATTCTGTTTTTTCGGCCTCTAATTCTGATGTGGTGATGGCGGTTCTGCCGTCAATTTTCAGAATTGACAACTCCGGGGGAACGGCAAAATTAGTGATCAATGACGCCGGCAATGTCGGGATCGGGACGACGGCGCCGGGAAGTAAATTGAGCGTTAGCGGTGGCGCGGCTTTTGGCAGTTCGTACGCGACAAGTTCTGTGGCGGATGGGAATGTTGCCATTATGGGAAATCTCGGGATAGGAATGACGGAACCAAGAACCGTTACTTCAATAAATAGAATAGACATAAGGGGAGAATCGGATTTAATTCAGAATATAAGAATTCAAAATGACAAAATAAATTCTGCTGGTGCCGGTGCGTTTATCTCATTACACGCAAGGGAGTCGGGGGGTGATGCGGCGATAGGATTTGGAATTGATAATGATACAACGGGTGACTCGATAGGTCATTCTTGGCATATAGGTATTGATAATTCAGATGATGATAAATTAAGTTTTGCTCAGGGTTCTATCGGCGCTGATGCAAAAATGACGATAACCAGAGATGGGAATATTGGCATTGGGTTGACCAGTCCTTTGGCGAAATTAGATATTTCTAATTCCAATTCAAACGCTTCTTTTGCCGCGTCTTACCATGAACTGCGGCTCGTAAATAACGATATTACCGCTAATAATTGGTCGGGATTATTGTTTAGCGATAGCGCCGCCTATGGATTTGACGGCGGCATTGGCTTGCAATGGATAGATCATACTGACGGTTCGGAAAAAACAGATATTGCTTTTTTTAACAGAAATAACGGTACATTTGGCGAAAGAATGAGAATAAATAATCTCGGCAATTTGGGTATCGGGACGACCAGTCCGGCGGAGTTGCTGGATGTTAACGGGCGGGTGCGGCTGGCGCAGACTACTGCGCCGGAGACGACAACCGACCGGCTCTATAATGTGTCGGGCAATTTGCTGTGGAACGGGGTCAACCTCACCGCCGCCGGCGCTTTGCCGGTGGGCACTGAAGGGCAAATGCTCTACAACAACGCGGGCGCGTGGACATCCTTTGACGGATTATACTGGGACGACACTAACAGCCGCCTGGGAATTGGGACGACGGCGCCTCTGGGGCAACTTCATATAGTTGAAGATGGCAACACTGCGCAAATCGGAGTTGATACATATAGCGATGTTGCGTCGGCTGGGTCACAATTCTTCTTCCGCCGTAACCGCGGCACTGTTTTGGCCCCCTTGCCTGTGGTTGCTGGGGACAGAATGGGATTTTTTGGGTGGGGTGGATGGGATGGTACTGCGTTGGCTAACAACGCAGGAATATTTGGCTATGCGGCCGAATCATTTACTTCTGGCGGTCATGGAGTATACATTACCTTTGAAACTACGGCCACAGGCAGTGCGTCAAGAACAGAGAAATTAAGATTAAGTTCTAATGGCGGCCTTTCTTTGGGAAATGGGTATGTTGGCACCGATCCGGGAGCCGGGTCAATGATAGTGAGCGGCAATGTCGGCATTGGGACGGCAACGCCAGCGACAAAACTGGATGTTGACGGAACATTGGGCGTTTCGGCCAATTCTTCATACACAACTTCGTCCGGCGCAGGTTTTGTGTTTAGGAATTCAACCTCCCCGGACTATGAGATGTATGGCGGGTACGATATGTCGATTGATGGCGCTTTTTTACAAGGAGTTCAAGTGGCCGCTACTGTTAAGCCTTTTTACATTAATCCGCGTGGAGCTGATGTTAGCCTTGGTAGTATCGGGACAGGAATGATCGTCAAGAATGCCGGCAATGTCGGCATCGGGACGACCGCGCCGACCTATAAATTGAGTGTTGCGGGGGATATGTATACAACAGGGACGGTTCGTATGGTTGGGGGGTATGCTGCGGAAAGCGATACCCTGATTACAAGCACTGCTACGGTGCATAATGATCTTTCGTATTATGCTCCTATTTTTCAGTTTAGAAAAAGCAGAGGAACTACGGCGAGCAGTACTTCAAGCCAAAGCGGTGATACTTTAGGGACTTTTCAGTTTAAGGGTGCGTATGGAACAGCTATTCAAACTTGGGCTTCTGCGTTATTTGGCGCGGTACAAACAGGTGATTCTCCAGACGTTAACAGTTCGCCTGCTGCCCTTTATTTTTCTACCAGCGTGGGTGGTGGCACTGGTGCGACCGAGAAAATGAGAATTTTAAGTACTGGCAACGTCGGCATTGGAACGACGACGCCAAGCGCATTACTGCAAGTTAATAATGGCTCAACGCTTTATTCGGCAATCAAGACTGGGGCGGCAGTAACGATTGGCGCGGCATCCGGAACAGCAACTCAACTTACAATGGGTCCAACAACCGGCTCCGGTTTTGGTATTCAGGGTAGCAGCGGGGTCGATACAACAACCAGGGAATTATATCTTCAGCCATTCGGCGGCAATGTTGGCATCGGCACGACCAGTCCGGCTTATAAATTGGATGTGAATGGCACATTCAATGCCAGCGCCACTTCCACCTTTGCCGGCTATGTCGGGATTGGGACGACGACACCGGGGGCAAAGTTGCAGGTTATGAGTACCGCTGACAATGATTTTGGCGATAACCAGGCGTTAAGATTCAATAATGTTTATGGTTTCAGGGTGGATGCGGGAACTTACACTGATTTGCATTTGGATAGGTATTACAGCGGTGCTTGGCAAACGCCTTTTATGTCGTTCCAAAGAATTACCGGCAATGTTGGTATTGGCACGACCAGCCCGGCGGAGATTTTGGATGTTAATGGGCGGGTGCGGCTGGCGCAGACGACCGCGCCGGAGACGACAACCGACAAGCTCTACAATGTGTCGGGCAATTTGCTGTGGAACGGGGTCAACCTCACTGCCGCCGGCGCTTTGCCGGTGGGCACCGAAGGCCAACTGCTCTACAACAATGCGGGTGCGTGGACTGCGTTTTCCGGATTATATTGGGACGATACTAACAGCCGTCTGGGCATTGGCACGACGACGCCGATTTACAAGTTTAATATTGCGGCGGCGAATGCCGGCACGGGCGTGGGCGATGCGAGTTTGCTGGGGATCGTGAATACCGATACTACTGCCAACAACACCATCGGCCTTGCTTTCGGCCAGGCGAATTTGAGCGGCACGGTGCAAACCGTGGCCGGCATTGATCTGGTGGGCGTGAGCCACGCGGATGGCGCGCAGAGCGGCGCGCTGGCGTTTTCAACAAGAAACGCGGGCGGTTGGGGCGAAAAATTGCGCATCAGCGAAGCCGGCAATGTGGGCATTGGGACGACGAGTCCGGCGGAAATGCTGGATGTCGCCGGGAATATGGTTATTTCCGGCAACATCGTGCCGTCGGCCAATGTGGCTTATTCTCTTGGTTCTGCGACGAATTTTTGGGAAAGCATATATGTCGGTCCGGGATCAATTTATGTCAATGGTCAGAAAGTGTTGCAAACCGATTTGTCCGACAGTGTTGTGGTTTCGGCTGATATTGACCAAAATTTAATTTTACAAACTACCGGCGATGGAGACATTGAACTTAATCCTACTCCGTCCGGAGGCGGGCAGATTCGCCTTAAGGGCAATGTTATTCTTACCGGAGAGAAGACATTTAGGACTACCGATAATAGCCCGGTAATTTTTTCTGATGGAATATCTACGCCAAGCATTACGACCACGGTTTTGAATGGCGGTATTGCCATCACGCCTAACGGAACCGGGAATACTTATGTTACCGCCGGTTATTTCGGCGTTGGCACAACCTCTCCCGCGGAAATGCTGGATGTCAATGGGCGGGTGCGGCTGGCGCAGACTACCGCGCCGGCGACGACTGTCGACAAGCTCTACAATGTGTCGGGCAATTTGTTGTGGAACGGAATCAACTTGACGGGCGGCGGCGCCCTGCCGGTGGGCACCGAAGGGCAAATGTTATACAACAACGCGGGCGCGTGGTCGGCTTTTTCCGGATTATATTGGGACGACACTAACAGCCGCCTAGGCATCGGCACGACGAGCCCCGCCTACAAATTGGATGTGAACGGCACATTGAACGCCAGTGCCACTTCTACTTTCGCGGGAAGGGTTGGAATTGGGACGACAGCGCCGGCTTATGATTTGGATGTGGTTGGAGCTATTTCAGCTTCGACTGAAGTAGGGGCAAGGGCGGGGAATATTAAAATGGGTTCTTATGGGGGTAGTTATGGATTATATACGGGAACTTCTGACACTACATTTGTGCATTATAGGAGCTCTGCTTACGCGACTGATTTAGTGATTAAAGGAGATAGCGGCAATGTCGGCATCGGGACGACCGCACCGGGGGCGAAGTTGGATGTGAATGGAGCTGCAAGAGTTATTGGTGCGGGCGACCCGACAAGCGGTGCAGGGATGGAAATGTCTTATGACGGTTCAACTTGGGGCGATATTCTAGCTTATGATAGGACTAATTCTGTGTATAAAAAATTGCGTTTTCGTGGCGCAGAATTTCAATTAGGCAGAAGCTCGACTAATTATGATTTATATATTAATTCCAGCGGAAATGTTGGCTTTGGGACAAATGTTCCGGGGGCAAAGTTAAGTGTTTCCGGCGGGGGTGCCATTGGCTCCACATATGCAACCACGACCGTGGCGGATGGTGACTTTATAGTAAGCGGCAATGTCGGCATTGGCACCACCAGCCCGGCCTACACGCTGGATGTGAACGGAGGGTTCCGGGCGGGCAACGCGACTTCAACGAACGCCCTGGTTTTTGACCCAAACACCGGGAACATTGGAATTGGGACAACGGCGCCGACTCAGGCATTAGATGTTGCTGGGGCAATAGCAGTTAGCGGGAAGAGAGTTGCTTTTAGGAGTAGCGGGATTACCTATCTTGGAGGTGGTGATAGTGGTGATACGGAAACAAGGATACGTGTCTATGGATCTGATAAAATGACACTCTTAAGTTCCGGCAACGTTGGCATCGGCACGACCAGTCCGGTGGAGGCGCTGGATGTTAATGGGCGGGTGCGGCTGGCGCAGACTACGGCTCCGGCAACGACAACCGACCGGCTCTACAATGTGTCGGGCAATTTGTTGTGGAACGGGGTCAACCTCACCGCCGCCGGCGCCCTGCCGGTGGGCACCGAAGGCCAAATGCTCTACAACAACGCCGGCGCGTGGTCAGCGTTTTCCGGCCTGCATTGGGACGACGCCACCTCGCGCCTGGGTATTGGGACGACTGCGCCGATTTACAAGTTTAATGTTGCCGGGGCGAATGCCAGCACGGATGTGGGCGATGCGAGCTTGCTGGGGATTGTGAATACCGATACCACTGCCAACAACACCATCGGCCTTGCTTTCGGCCAGGCGAATTTGAGCGGCGCGGTGCAAACCGTGGCCGGGATTGATCTGGTGGGCGTGAGCCACGCGGATGGCGCGCAGAGCGGCGCGCTGGCGTTTTCAACGAGAAACGCGGGCGGTTGGGGCGAAAAATTGCGCATCAGCGAAGCCGGCAATGTGGGCATTGGGACGACTGCGCCGGGTAATCCATTGCATGTGTATCATGCAACTACGGATAC
>JBARNX010000032.1:0-12926 GCA_049641805.1 Minisyncoccales bacterium | reverse complement strand
CATTCTTTAACGCTCCCGCCATCACCATCATGATATAAAATATTCCGGCCAGAATAAATGTAATCCCGCCCACAATCTCGCGCTTCCACGAGATCGCCACGACCGCGGCTAATAACAACACCGGAACATTGTGCACAAATAATCCTGTCGCGATTTCCGCCGCGCTCTTGCCCGACTCAAAAACATCCAAAGAAAACAGAGCCAAAAACGCAACAAAACAAACCGCCAAAACCCGCGGCGCCCAATAAACGAACCGGTCAATTTTATTTGTCATATTTTTAGTTAATTAATCAGTTTTTATAAAATAACAAAGGTATAACCCTTGTTATTTTTAATATTGGCTATCCGCCGGCCATTTTCATTTCCCAGAGGCCATGGACATTGCAGTAGGCGCGGGCGCCCGTGATGTTCATCCGGGTTTGGAACTCGGATTCGGGCAAGTCGCCCGGTTTAAGAAATTTCTTGCCCGACTTGCCGTCGATGGTGTCGATCTCGATCCATTCGATGTAATGCTCGGGCGTCATCGGATGCTCCGCCGCGCCGATCTTTATTTTCACCCCGTCCTTGCCGCTGCAAACATTGGCCGGAAGCTCCGCAAGCACCGGCAGGTGCTTCTCGGTTCCCTGATCAGAAGTTTTGGCAACTTGTAATTGCATAGGCTGGCCGCAACAAACCAACTCCCCGGCGCCCGCATGCAAAACCTCCACAATATTCCCGCAGACCGCGCACTTATAAATTTCCTTAAATTGTGCCATATGTTTTTTTATTATTTTGAATTACGAAATCAGCATTTGGGGAAATTTGACTTCAGCTTTTGGGAAGTCAATTTTCACCGAATGCGGCGGTAACCGCGCGAATTCTGGCAGCCGATGAGCGCGCGCCGCTCGCAATCAAATTTCCACGATTACATTGAAAATTGATTTCAAAATTCGCTGTTTCGCAATTCAAAGGAATAACAAAAAACCTGCCCGCAAGCTTGTCGCGCGGAACAAAAACATAGGGAATCCTTGGTAAAACTCGAATGCTTAATTTATTCCAACAAACTTTTTATGCCGATCAAATCTTATATATTAGATCCGTTGCCTCCGAAAATAAATTATGATTCGCTGATCCGCGTGATCGGTGAAGCGCATGGCGCGATCGGTGAATTGAACGGTTTGTTGCGGAAAAATATTTTGAGTCCGGAATTGCTGGTAACTCCGTTGTTGACGAAAGAGGCGGTTTTGAGCTCTCGCATTGAAGGTACGCAAGCGACGCTGGAAGATGTTTTTCAATATGAAGCCCGACCCGCCGGCGAGCTTGCCGGCGGCCAGAATCAGGAAATCACCGAAATTATCAATTATCGCCGGGCGATGAATTTTTCGATGGAAGAGTTGAAGACAAGATTGATTAACCAATCATTTATTAAAAAGATCCATTATTTGTTGCTTGATTTATCGCGCGGTGCGGAGAAAGACCGCGGTAAATTCCGGACCGGACAAGTGTACATTGGTATGCCCGGAGCGCGGATAGAGGAGGCCAGTTATGTGCCGCCCGCGCCGGCGGAATTGCCGGCCTTGCTGGCGAATTGGGAAAAGTATGTTAATTCGAATCAGGAAAAAGATTTGCTGGTACAGATCGCGGTGGCGCATTATCAGCTGGAGTCAATCCATCCGTTCCGCGACGGAAACGGCCGCGTGGGCCGGTTGTTGATTCCGCTGTTTTTGTACCAGCGCGATTTGCTGTCGTCGCCGTTATTGTATATCAGCGAATATTTTGAAAAAAACCGGCAGGACTATTACGGTTATCTGCGCGGAGTGACCGAAAGGGGAGACTGGGAATCATGGCTTAAATTTTTTTTGCTGGCATTGATAACTCAATCGTTAAAGACGCAAAATTCAATCTCGAAAATTTTGGAATTAAACGACCGCCTGAAAAAAGAAATTACGGCCGCCAATTCGGTTTACGCGGCTAATCTCTTGGATTTTATTTTTTCGTCGCCCATAGTTTCATTTGTGAAAATAAAAGATAAATTAAAAACAAAAAATCCGCAGACGATTTATAATCTTTTAGAAAAATTCATTCAGCTGGGGATATTAAAAGAAGAACCGGGCAGGAAAAGAAACCGCATATTTGTGTTTCAGGAGTTGCTGGATATTTTGAAATAAAATTGTTTTTCAGAACTGCTTCTGCTAGTATTGTCGTACTTTCAATATAATAGAAAATATATGGAAAATATAAAAAAAGTGGCGAATTTTTTGTTTGAGTTGGCCGGGGCGAAAACGACTCCGCGAACAGGGTGGCATAGGATTGGAATCAATTTGTCGGAATCGCTGGCGGATCATAGCGCGTTGTCGGGGCAGATCGCTTATGTCCTGGCGGCAATGGAGGGTGCCAATCCGGATCATGCCGTGGCGCTGGCAATTTTTCACGATACGGCCGAATTGCGTTTGGGCGATGCAAATTGGGTGGCGCGGATTTATAATGATCATAAAAACCAAAAAGAAAGAGTGCAAAGAGACCAGATAAATGGCATGTCTGTCGCACCGCGAATGAAGGCGATTTTTGAAGAATTAAAAGATATCAAGACCTTAGAAGCGCAGGTTGCCGTTGATGCCGATTATCTTGATATGGCGATTCAGGCCAAGTATTATGCCGATAATGGCAATAAAAAAGCGTTGTTGTGGATTGAAAGCATTGCCGATGTTTTCAAAACCGAATCAGCGAAACAAATTTTTGCGGCCGTAAAAAATACCGATATCGAAGATTGGTGGATGGAATTGGAGCCGATAAAAAAGAAATTCGAACCGCGGACCGGAAATAAATAATATGGAAACAGATAACATCCAGATGAATAAAATTATTCGCGAAGCGGAGAATTTTGAAAAAGCAGGGGAGTTGGGAAACGCATTGGAATATTACAGCCGGGCGCTGGATGTTTTGGTGCTGGCCGCCAAAGATTACGCCGAAATTTCCGAAGAGGGGCAAATATCCGCGGTGATGGGTACGGGGCAAATATCCGCGCAGTATATGGCCAGATTTAATGATTATCTAAAAAAAGATAAAACCGCGGCGGTTGTTTCCAACCGCATGGGTTTGGTTTTTGCTCGGATGGAGAACAAAGCAAGCGCTCGGGCTTTTTTTGAACAGGCGATTGATTTGACGCCCGGATATTTGGAATATAACGATCCGCATATTGGCTTGGAGATGATTGATAATTTGACATAATTCCGACCAGTGTGGACTTTTTTGAGTTTTTTTGTTATGATTTTTGCGTTTGGCCCCATCGTCTAGTGGTCAGGACGTTGCCCTTTCAAGGCGAAAACGCGGGTTCGATTCCCGCTGGGGCCACTGCTTCGCCAAGGCTACGCAGTGCAGGCGCTGTATAGGAAATTTTATATATAAATCTCGGGCGTTTATTTAGCGAGGCAGTTCCCTTCGCAGCTTTAGCGTAGTAGGGCGGTATCTTTTCTTGTTGCAATTATCCTTCAAATTTATGGCAATCGATTATTTAAATCTTTCGCGCTCCGATGATTTTAAAAATCATTGGCAGCGCGCCGCATACCGTTTTTTGGAAATGCTTCCCGGGTTTGTTTCATGGGCAACTCTTATTTTGGGTTTTGTTTTATCCGGGATTTGGCCGTTTGCGGTTGCGATTTTCATTATTTCTTTTGATTTTTACTGGCTTTGCCGAGTTTTATATTTGGCGGCCCATCAGATTGCCAGTTACGGGAAAATGAAAAAAAATATTGCTATTGACTGGAGATCAAAACTTGAACGCGACAATAAAAACGAATGGCAAAATATTTATCATTTGATTGCTTTGCCTTTTGCCAGCGAGGGGCCTGAAGTGGTGCGGGCGACGCTTGATTCGCTTGTTAACGCCGATTATCCCAAAGATAAAATTATTATTTTGCTGGCAATCGAAGATATTCAATCGGCGCGCGAATTAGCGGCCAAGATCGAACCGGAATACCGGTCAAAATTTTTCGCGTTTTGGCTGGTGGTGCACCCCAAGGGAATCGGCGGCGAACTGCAGGGGAAAGGCGCCAATGTAAACTGGGCGTTCAAAGAAGTTAAAGAAAAATATTTGCCCGGGATAAATATTCCGCAAGAGAATATCGTCGTGTCGCTTTTTGATATTGATACCAAGCCGTATCCACAGTATTTTTCCTGTTTGACATGGTATTATTTAAACGAATCCGACCGGCTTCACAAGAGCTACCAGCCGATACCCGTATATAACAACAACATTTGGGAGGCACCGCTGGTAAGCCGCATAATTGCCACTTCGTCGACTTTTTGGGAAATGATGCAACAGGAGCGGCCCGAACAATTGGTAACCTTCTCAAGCCATTCTATGCCTTTGAAGGCGCTTTTGGAGGTGGGTTATCCCTATAATGTGGTTTCCGACGATTCGCGTATTTTCTGGCGCGCCTATTTTTATTATGGCGGCCGTTATAAGGCAATTCCCATGTATTATCCGGTTTCAATGGATGCGGTGCTTGGCAAGTCAACATTCCGCACTATGGTCAACCAATACAAACAGCAGCGCCGCTGGTCGTGGGGCGTGGAAAATCTGCCCTATGTTTTTTTCAATCTTTTTATGAATCCGGCCAGTGCCAGAATAAAACTGCGGGAAAAAATTTTTCATATTATAACTATGATTGAAGGTTTTTGGTCGTGGGCGACCGGTTCGATTATGACATTCGGTTTGGGGTGGCTTCCTTTGTTGATGGGCGGCAAAAATTTCAATGCCACCTTGCTTTCATATAATTTGCCGATGATAACTTCGGTGATTATGACCTCGGCAATGGTGGGGATGGTGGTGTCGGCCATTATCAGTATGTTGTTGTTGCCGCCGCGGCCCAAACATTACGGACGCTGGCGCCACATATCAATGCTGCTTCAATGGCTGTGCCTGCCGATTACGCTGATATTTTTCGGTTCGCTTCCAGCGCTGGAGTCTCAGACTCGTCTTATCATCAACAAGCCTCTTGGCTTCTGGATCACGGAAAAAGGGAGGAAGAAAGGCTGACTTTAAGATTAAGCCGATAATTATTGAACTTGATTTTGAGATTTATCGGGTTAAATTGAAGTTTAATTTTAAAAATAACCAATAAAATTGAGACTGTTGAATAATTGATTTTTTGAACAAATATAAGCTTATCAAATTTTTCGGTTGAGCCTAAATGCAGTAATTATTCAACAGTCTAAAATTATGGAAATTGAAACAAAAATTGAAAATCCGGCGATCAAAAAAAGGTTGAACGATTTGGATTCGGACAATCCAAGGATAATTAAGGAAGCGGTGAATTATTTGGCGCGGCAAGACAAGAACAAGCAATTAAAAACGGCATTGCGCGAAATTGTTGAAAATTTTCGGATTTGCGAATCGCTGGCGGCGATTTGGGCGATCGTTGTTTTGGGCATTATGCGCGACAAAGAGGCGGTTTATTGTCTGTTGGATGTTTTTGAAAGCGATGAGGATTTTACGCAAGAAGCGGCTGACGATGCGCTGGTGTTGATAGAAAGAGCTCATCCAGGCTCGGTCGTACCCGCTGCGGTTGAGTTTATCGAGCGGAGAATTGACAATGATCCGTTTCACGCAAAAATTTTTGCTGTTGGCGTGTTGGGCGAATTCATAGATCAAATTTCGGTTAAAAATTTTTTAATAAAATTATTCGAAAAAGACAAAGATATCCAAGATTTTATTGGTAGTGTTTTGGTTAATACCAAGGATAAAAGAATTTTAGAACTTTTGAAGAGATCTTTGGTGTTTGCTGAACAAGTGGAAGATGATATTGCGACAAATGAAATGAAGTGGCATTATTATTATTTGGCCAATGGCATCAGCTATGCGGAAAAATATCCCGATAACAAATTATGGAAACAAAATTGGGAGCAAAGGTGGGAACATTTGCTGGAGAGAGTTGCCAAGGGGGACAATGAAGATGATTGTAACGATGGAATGGATACGGAAAAGATGGAAGAAAGATTTAAAGAAATGGAGCGCAAATTCAAGGGTAGCGAATTGGATAAACAATTTCAAAAAGAGTTGGCGGAGCGGGACGCGCAAAAGATTGAGCCGTTTTGTTTAGAAAAATGGCTTGAAATCCGCCAGCGGTCGGATTTTGAAGATGAATTCCAACGAGCGTTGGATTTGGTCGGCGCGGGCGATATCTGGCAGGTGGAAGATATTCAAAAAATAATGAATGAAAGCCGGTCGTTTGGTCCGATCGTGAAAATGATTTCGGAAAAAATAAATTTACCCGATGAAAAATCACTCACCGCGTTTTTTGAATACGCCAATCAACTTTGGAACAATACTCCCCGCGAAGAATTATTCGGTTTAACTCCTGCGGAAAAAATGGAAATTTATTATTTGTCGCAAGAATGAATTTTGCCGGCCCCAGAATCCCAAACCCGCCTGATCATCAACAAGCCCTTCAGCTTCTGGATCACGGAAAAACCGGTGAAGAAGAGGTAGGAGATATCGCAATATATATGCACTCAAAGATTAAGAAGCAGTAGGTCTATTATTCGGTGGTTCAATGTAACAGTTCGTTATTTTTTTGTTATTCCGAATGCGTGCGGATGCGGGGGAGAGGATAATACTACTTTGTCAAGAAATCAAGGTAGTTCTCTTTGTTTATAACTTCAAATGTTGATTGCGGATAGGCCTCAATAAACTCTTTTGGTTTGGCTGAGCCATCGTTAAATTTAAATTCATAGCCGTGCAAAACTCCGCTGTATTCTTCCACCAGATCAATTTCTTTTTGCTGATAAGTGCGCCAGAAATAATAGTTGGCGTAGATATTTTTATAGGCGCGGGTTTTTAGCCGTTCGGTGAAAATGAAATTTTCCCACAGCGCGCCGGTGTCGTTGCGCAAGCTCAATCCATTGAATTGCGAAAGCAAGGCGTTTCTTACCCCATTGTCGTAAAAATAATACTTTTTTTTGCCGCGGATTTCATTTCGCAGGTTTCTTCTTAATGCGCCGCAGGAGATTATCACGAATCCTTTTTCCAGGATATCAAGATATTTTGCGATTGTGTTCAGGTTGACGCTTAAGTTTTGGGCTAATTCGGTGAGCGAAACTTCGCTGCCGATTTGTAATGCCAGCATTTTTACCAAATCAATAATAATTTTTGGTTTTTTCACGCTGTCAATCGCCAACACATCTTTCAATAAATAAGAATCCGCGATATCGTTTAGCGTTTCGATTTTTTCATCCTTTGTTTTAGCGGTATAAACATTGGGATAAGAACCGAACAAAAGAAAATCTTCCAATTTTTGTTTTAAATCAAATGTGTTTTGTTCTTGTGCCAGTTCTAATTGGGCGAAAGGGTAAAGCGTGATCGTGGATTTGCGGCCGACCAACGGTTCGCCGATTTGCCCGGCAAGATCAAAGCTTGACGATCCGGTGGCGATTACTTTTATGCCCGGAAAATTATCAACAATGATTTTTAAACCCAATCCGATACCCTCGATGTTCTGTGCTTCATCGAGCGCGATTAACTCGTTGTTGCCGATATACTCGCTGATTTTTTTAAAATCCTGCGATCCCAAAATTTCTTGAATTCGGATGTTTTCGCCCGAATCCAAGCGGTATTTTAATTTTGTGGTTTTTAAAAATTCGTTGAGCAAAGTGGTTTTGCCCACGCGTCGCGGGCCATAAATAACCACAACTTTATTGGGTTTGAGCAGTGGTTCAATTTGTGAAAAGGCGCGATTTATGATCATAGTCGTTGTTTTTAATTAAATTTGTATATTAATAATATCCAAATTTCATAAAAAACGCAATAGTTGGTGTTAAAATATACAAAACAACAGGTTATTTTGTAAAGTGGACTATACAAAAGCGCAGGCTTGAGATGATTATTCCAGGTGGGCGCGGTTGCGGAAGTGCTGGATGCGGGCGCCCAGATCGGGATGGCGGGCGAGGCTGGGGTCGTTTTGCAAAACCGCTTTGGCGGCGTTGCGGGATTTTTCCACCAGGAAAACATCGGCCAGCGAGGCCATTGCCAAATCCGGCGCGCCCCATTGCTGGGAGCCGAACACTTCGCCCGGGCCGCGGATTTCCAAGTCTTTTTCCGCCAGTTCAAAACCGCTGTCGAATTTAAGCATGGCGTTGAGACGGCGGGTGGGGTAGTCGGAAAACAGCAGGCAATACGATTGGTGTTCGCCGCGGCCTACGCGGCCGCGGAACTGGTGTAATTGCGCCAAACCGAATTTATGGCTGCCTTCAATGGCCATAACCGTGGCGTTGGGAATGTCGATGCCGACTTCGATCACCGAGGTTGAAACAAGTATA
The DNA here is from genome assembly GCA_049641805.1 of Minisyncoccales bacterium. Taxonomy (GTDB): domain Bacteria; phylum Patescibacteriota; class Minisyncoccia; order Minisyncoccales; family UBA5738; genus UBA5738. Next base: position 4,631 of record JBARNX010000032.1, on the reverse strand, counting down.
TCAATTTTTCCGTCTTTTAATTTCGCCATTACTTCTTCTTTTTCCGTTGCTTTCATTTTGCCGTGCATCATTCCGACGCGCAATTCGGGAAAGATTTCTTTGGATAATTTTTCATATTCTTCCTTAACCGCTTTGACCGCGTCGCTGCCCGAGTAATCGGCTTTCGGGTCAAACAAAATGCCGTCCCGTTTTTGTTCGGGCTTGTCTTCTTCCGGGTCGATGCGCGGGCAGATGACGAATGCCTGGCGGCCTGTCTGGATTTCTTTGCGGATAAACTCGTAGGCATTTTTTCGCGCGTTGGGCAAAACGATTTTTGTCTTAACCTTAAGCCGTCCGGGCGGCATTTCATTGATTAATGCCAAATCAAGATCGCCATATACCGTGAGCGCCAAAGTGCGGGGGATGGGCGTGGCGGTCATTGACAGTAAGTGGGGTACCGGGGATTTTTTAGAATTGGCTTTGTTGTTTTTCGCCAAGGCCGCGCGCTGGTCGATGCCGAAGCGATGCTGTTCGTCAAGCACCACTAGGGCGAGATTTTTGAATTCAACGCCTTTCTGGATCAAGGCGTTGGTGCCGATCAAAATGGAAACTTCGCCGCTTTTCGCTTGTTCCAGCACCGCGGATTTCGATGCCGAGCCATACGAAGAAAGCTGGGAATTTTTACTGCAAAGCAAACCGATTTCAATGTTGAACGGTGACAGCATTTTGGAAAAGCTCGCGTAATGCTGCTGGGCAAGGATTTCCGTGGGCACCATGATCGCGGTTTGCGCCCCGGCTTTCGCAGTTGCCAAGGCCGCGATCATTGCCACCACGGTTTTGCCCGAGCCCACATCGCCTTGCAGGAGGCGGTTCATCGGCCGCGGTTTTTCCAAGTCCTTTAATATTCGGAATGTGGTTTCGCGCTGGGATTGGGTGAGGGTGAAAGGCAGGGATTGCACGAATTCTTTCACCAATTCTGCGTCGAACGGGATCGGCAATGATTTTTCGTTGTTCAGCCGCACGCGTTCGCGCAAGACTGCCAGCTGGATGAAAAATAATTCTTCGAATGCGAAGCGCTTTCGCGCGCCGGCGGCGAGTTCTTCTGATTCAGGGAAATGGATTTGTTTGATGGCTTCGCTCCACGGCATAAAATTATCCGATTCCAAAATATTTTCCGGCAGGGGATCGGGCATTTTTGAATAACCGGCCAGAAGCGGTTTGATGATGTAACGCAACCAGCGGCTCGAAACGCCCGCGGTTTCCGGATAGACCGGCACCAAGCGGCCGGTGTGGGTGTAGTCTTCTTCGGTTTCAAAACTGTCGCGCACTTTTTCATACATCGGATTGGAAAGATATTTGCCGCCTTTTTTGTCCACCAGTTTTCCGGCCAGGCAAACCACAGTGCCTTTTTTGAGCGTGCCGGCAAGATAGGGTTGGTTGAACCACAGCGCCTTAACCGAGCCGGTCGCATCGGCCACCATGGCTTCGATGAGCGTCATATGCCGTTTCCAGATGCGAATCATTTTTATCGCTTCAACCGTTCCCTGGACGCAAGCGGTTTTGTCGACTTCCAAATTCGCGATGTTTGTCCGCGCCGAAAAATCCTGGTAGCGGCTCGGGAAGTGGTACAACAAATCCCGCATCGTGACGATGCCCAAGTTTTTCAGCCGCGCTTTGTAGGCCGGGCTGGCGCGCGTGAATTTTTCAATGGGAGTATTGAAATCCATGGACTCAAATTAAAAATGTAAAAATCAAAGATCAAAATGACAAATTAAAATGTTAAAGTGTCGCGGTGTAGATATTCTATGATTTCACATTGTCATTCTTCATTTTGATCTTTTAATTTTGCATTTAATTATATTCTACCAAAGCTATGCTATAATGAATATCATAAAAGGCGAATTTAAGCTAAATAATTAAATTTTATGGCACAAAACAATCAGGATATCAGTTCTTTGTCCAGTATTGTCGCGCTGATCATCGGCGCCATTGTTCTTGCCGGGCCGGTGATGAGCTTATGGGGGCCGCTGGGGTTGATGGCGATTTTTGCGGGCTTGGTTTTGTTGGTTTTGCTCATTGGTTTGCGCGTTGTTGATCAGTATGAGCGGGCGCTGGTTTTGACTCTGGGCCAGTATTCGGGCACGCGCAGCCCGGGCCTGACCTGGATATTGATCGGCATCCAGCGCATGGTCAAAGTTGATATGCGCATCACCACCACTGATATTCCGTCGCAAGAAGTGATTACCAAAGACAATGTGCCGGTAGGGATCAACGCCGTGGTCTATTTTCAGGTTGAGTCGGCTGAGAAAGCGATTCTGAATATAAAAGATTATACTTTGGCCGTGGCGCAATACGCGCAAGCCGCTTTGCGCGATGTGATCGGCGGCATTGAACTTGATCCGTTGTTGAGCGAACGCGAAAAAATTTCCGAGGAAATAAAAAAGATCGTAGACCAAGCCACCAACAGCTGGGGAATCAATGTCACCGATATTAAAATTCAGGATATCGAATTGCCCGCGGATATGAAGCGGGTAATGGCCAAGCAGGCCGAATCCGAACGCGAACGGAGAGCCATCATCATTCGCGCCGAAGGCGAATTTCAAGCTTCGGCCAAACTTGCCGATGCCGCAAGAATGCTGAGCGAAACTCCAGGCGGCCTTTCAATGCGCACTTTGCAAACGATTGAAAAAATAAATCCCGACCCGTCCAAAACCGTGATCTTCGCCCTGCCTGTGGAAATCATGGAAGGCTTCAGAAAATTGACTGGCGGGAAATAAAAATGATCGAATTTTTAATCCCGGGGTAACCCGGGTTTTTGGTGTGCCCGGCAGTTGGTAGCGCAAGCGGGACAATCCCGTCTGCCTCGATTTAATTCGGCGAGGAGCAGGAGTCCGCGTCTAGGGTGTTCTTCGCGAGAAGAAATCTGAAAGGGACAAGGATGGCAAACCAGCCTCAAACGAACTGTGAACCCGTGGTGGCCGGCCAAGGTGTCCGAGTTGCCCAAAAATCAACGAAGGACAATCATACCGAATTTATACCTTGGCGGGTGATTAGGGTGGGGATGGAGTGCGTTACAGCGTTGCCAATGACCCGGGGAGGTCTTGGAATATCGGAAACTTCTTTCAAGGAGTTTAATTCCGTAACGGAGCGAAAAATGCATAATTCGCATACGCGATGTATTCCAAGAAGTCAGACAAACCCATAGTAACATTAACGCTTTCGCAATTGGAAGCATCTGCCAAGGGGTTTGACTTTAAGGAAATTCCAAGCCGTTTGATGTTGCAATTGTGCTTTGCGGAAAAAAAACACAGTTTCCAAAGGGTGCGGCAAATCATCATTCAAGGCAAGGAATTGGAAGGCAAACAAACAAAGGTCGTGACAGAAATATCAAAAGATATGTACGCGAATATCTCAAACCAAAAGAGTCTGGAAGCCGCGTTTGGCAAAGTTAAGCGCAACAAGGGGTGCGCGGGGATCGACCGGCAAAGCGTGGCGCAATTTGAAGCGCAATTGAAAACGCAAACCCAAGAGCTGGCGCGCCTGCTTGCGCAAAAGCGTTACCAGCCTTTGCCGGTAAAGCGGGTTTTTATTCCCAAGGCAAACGGGAAACTGCGGCCGCTGGGCATTCCCGCCGTCCGCGACCGGGTGGTGCAACAGGCGGCGCTGGATGACATCCAGCCATTGCTTGACCCGAATATGAGTTCGTTGAGTTTTGGATTCCGCCCCGGGAAAAGCGCGCTGGGCGCGGTGCAAACGGTCAAAGATTTGTTAGAGCAAGGATATCGCTATGTCGTGGATGCCGATATTGCCGATTTCTTCGGCACATTGAACCATCAGATATTAATGGCCAAAGTCCGGCGAAATATCGCCGACCGAGATACAACAAAATTGATCTATCAATTCATCAAAGCCGGAATTATGGAAGAGGGCAAAGTGCGTGCCAATGTTTCAGGCACCCCGCAAGGCGGGGTAATTTCCCCGATATTGGCGAATCTGTATCTAAACGATTTAGACCGCCATATCGGCAAGACCGGCTGGAAACTTGTGCGCTATGCCGACGATTTCGTAATTCTCTGCAAAACGGTCAATCAAGCGGTGCAAGCCTATCGGGTTGCCGGGGAAATATTGGGCAAACTGAAATTAAGCTTTGCCCAAGAAAAGACGCGGGTCATCGACGCCTATCAAACCGCCTTTACCTTTTTAGGATATACCTTTTGGCGCAATGACGGTAGAACCTATTCGTTCCCAAGCGACAAAGCGATAAAAGCCTACCGGCGGAAAGTAGCCGCCGCAACGCGGCGGCAACAGCCCGCGAATGTGAAAATGATAATTGAAAAACTTAATCCGATTATCCGCGGCTGGGGCAATTATTTCAAAAGCGGAAATTGCAAAACCCGTTTTCGGGGATTGGACGGCTGGACAAGAATGCGTCTGCGTTCTTTTATCGCCAAGAAACACCGTTTGTGTTTGAGCGCGCATATCAAATACCCCAATTCCTATTTTAAGGGATTGGGGCTGGTGTTTCTGGACGAGCTTGTTTGAATTGTTTTCTCTTTGCAACGAAGCCACCTTATCGGAGAGCCGTGTGCGGGAAATCCGCACGCACGGTTCGATGAGGGGACGGAGGGCGAGAGCCCTCCTCCTACTCTATT
>JBARNX010000030.1:0-24685 GCA_049641805.1 Minisyncoccales bacterium | reverse complement strand
GAATAAAGATGGCGTGTGCCGGCGGCTCCTCCAAGGTTTTGAGCAAAGCGTTGGAGGCATCTTTGGATAACTGATGGCATTCGTCAATGATGAACACTTTGTATTTCAGTTTGGTGGGCGCGAATTTAATGCCTTCGCGCAATTCGCGGATGTCGTCGATGCCGCGATGCGAAGCCGCATCGATCTCAATCAGGTCAATGGCTCGGCCGCTGGAAATCTCCAAACAATTGGCGCACTTATTGCAGGGTTCGGCGCTTCCCTCTTTGCGGTTCAGACAATTTACGGCTTTGGCAATAATCCGCGCCGTAGTGGTTTTGCCGCACCCGCGCGGCCCGGAAAACAAATACGCGTGGGCGATATGCCCGCTTTTAATCTCGTTTTGAATCGTAACCGTCACATGGTCTTGTCCGGCGACATCCGCGAACTTCTGTGGTCGGTATTTTCGGTATAAAACTAAATTTTCCATTTTATTTTTTGAAAACGATAAACTTATAGCCGATGAAGTTCCAGGCAAAGGTTACGATCGTGGCGCCGATGCCGCCGAGGTTTGCCCAGAGTTTGGCCGGTAGGCCGAATTGCGGGCCCATCACATTAACGATGAAATTGGCAATAAACACATTTACTCCCAAACCGATAAGCGTAACCGCGAAGAAACGAATAAATTCTTTTTTGACATTGGCCGATTCTTTCTTTTTAAAGGCCCAGTATTTGTCCGGGATATATTTTAAAACCGTGGCGATGATAAATGATGCGCCTTTAAACAAGTTGAATCCCAAACCCGAGCTTATTTGCGAGACATTAATGAAAAACGCCAATGTTCCCAGATCAAAAATCGTGGCGATTACGCCAATGAGCAAAAATTTGGCCAGCTGGTAAATAGAAACGAATTTCTTGCCGATCAGCGAAGCGATCCACAGCGCCAGCGCGGCCAGTACCGGAAAAATTATCGCCAACGACCATAGATATTGTCCCAACCCTCCCAATTTTTCCACCGCGCCTTGTTCACCCAAAAGATTGATAAAATACCATGCTGTGGCTTCGCCGATGGCCGCGGCGATGATCGCGTCGAATTTATTCATTTGTTTATGATTAAATGATGTTGTATCTTAAGTTTACCACATCCTTTCTTTGAGCGATATATTGACAATGAACCATCTTTTGTTAATATAAATTTATTGTTAATTTATGGAAAATCATCGGGGAAAGAAAATCGCCTGTGTCTGTATGAGCCTCTTTTGAACGAGAAGCGGTTTTGTTTTGTTAATCCATCCGCCTCTCGCAAAAGAGGCGTTTTGTTTGGAGTTTAACAATTAAATTAAATGCGATAATTAATCACTAACAATATGAATTCAATACTTTCGCTGATCGGAAACACCCCTCTGGTGGAAATCAAAAAACTGAATCCCAACCCGAATGTTAAAATATTCGCCAAACTTGAGGGTTTCAATCCTACTGGGTCGATCAAAGACAGAATTGCTTTGGCGATGATCGAAGACGCGGAAAAGACCGGCCGGCTGAAAAAAGAGCAAACCATAATCGAACCGACCAGCGGAAATACCGGCATCAGCGTCGCGATGGTGGCGGCCATGAAAGGTTACAAGGTTATTATTATGATGCCTGAACATATGAGCGTTGAACGCCGAAAAATGATCAAGGCTTTCGGCGCGGAACTGATTTTGGTCAAACCCGAAGAATGGCGCGACGCGGCTATAAAAAAAGTGAAAACAATGGTTGCCGCCGACGGGAATCTGGTGATGCTCAACCAATTCGAAAATCAGCAGAATTGCGATATTCACTATCGGACGACCGGCAAGGAAATAATCAATGAGATCGACGGAGAAGTCAACTATTTCATTGCCGGTGTGGGAACGGGAGGAACGATAACCGGGATTGCCCGAAGTTTGCGGGAGAGTTGGCCCAATGTGCGCGTGGTCGGAATCCAGCCCATTCCGGGAGAAAAAATTGAAGGGTTAAAATCAATCAAAGACGGTTATGTTCCGCCAATCCTCTGCCCAAGCCTGCCTTGCGCGGATCATTCAAGGTCGCTAATTGATATCGTTATAGATGTTGATTCCGCGGGAGCTTTTGCCACAGCCAGGGATTTGGCGCAAAAAGAAGGGCTGTTTGTCGGCGCCAGTTCGGGCGCGGCGATGGCAATGGCGATAAAATACGCGCAAAAAATTAAAAAAGGCATAATTGTAACCGTGTTTCCCGACCGCGGAGAAAAATATTTGAGCACGGAAATGTTTGGCGCGTAACCGCAAAAAAATTGTGCGGTGGAATCGCGAAGCAAGCATGCAATCATTGACAGAATCAAATCTTTCTTGGTAGAATTAATATAATAGAAATATGAAGACTTTATCCGGCAAAAAATCGATTTGTGTTTGTTTTGCTCTCACCTGTTGAGGGGGCGGATTTTTGTCGGTAATTATAGCTACCCAATCTGCGCCTCTCTGTCCGGGAGGCGTTTTTACTACAATGATAAAAACATGAATACAATATTAGGCGCTATCGGCAATACGCCGCTGGTGGAAATCAAAAAACTGAATCCCAATCCCGGAGTGAAGACATTTGCCAAACTGGAGGGTTTTAATCCCGGCGGTTCGATGAAAGACCGCGTGGCTTTGGCAATGATCGAAGACGCGGAAAAGACCGGCCGGCTGACAAAGGATAAAACGATAATCGAGATTACCAACGGAAACACCGGCGTGGGAATCGCAATGGTGGCCGCGGCCAAGGGTTATAAAACTATTATTGTATCACCCGAAACCGCCAGCGAAGAACGGCGACGGGTTATCGCCGGATTCGGCGCTAAAATTATATTGGTTAAACCCGAAATGTGGCGCCAAGGCGCGATCAATATGGTTAACGAAATGGTTGCCAAAGACTCCAATCTGGTGGTTTTGAACCAGTACATCAATAAGGAAAATTGCCAAGCGCATTATCGCACCACTGCCAAGGAAATTATCAGCCAGGTACCCGGGCCGATCGATTATTTCATTTCTTGCATCGGCACCGGCGGTACGATTTCCGGTATCGCGCGGCAATTAAAAGAACGGTATCCGCAAGTGCGGGTTATCGGCATTCAGCCTCGAATATGGAGCAGCGGATCTTCAATCGAAACTAACGCGCCCGCGCCGGTATTGGCCGCCAACGCGCCTTGCGCCGACCATTCCAAGGTTTTGGTTGATACGATCGTCGAGATTGGCGAAAACGAAGCGGGCGAAATGGCGCGCCGGATAACCATGGAAGAAGGTATTTTTGCCGGCATCAGCTCCGGTGCGGCACTGGTGGTGGCGCGGCAATACGCGCGAAAGGCCAAAAGCGGCACGATTGTTACGATCTTTCCGGACCGGGGCGAACAATATCTTTCCACGGAAATATTCAAGATGTAAAATCATTTAATCATAAAAAACGCTCCAGTTTGCGGAGCATTTTTTATGAAAACATTATTTTTCGGAGAGTTTGTCTTTCAAATTTTTGATCGCTTCCGCGGCGGCGTTTTTGCCGCCCAGGCCGAATGCCAATCCGAACGCGAGCGCGAACATTCTCACGAAACCGTTGATTATTGTGCCGATTATTGTTTGCGCCACGCCCAGCAAGTTGCTGTATTTAATTTCCAACTTGCGTACCGATGCTTTGATAACTTTTTCAAGGATGTCGGCGCCTGAAATTGAATCCACTTCCTTTATTACTTATCAAGGCAATGATGCAACCTTTTGCCGGATAATTGGGCCATGGATTGCGCAAACTATTCTTTGTCGGCGAAGACCACGAGCCGCTCGGAACGGGTTTCCTCGGTTTTTTCCCAAACTCCCGTGCAGGTAACGAGGCTGAGATGCGCCTTGCCGTCGCTTGAACCAAACACATCCGGCGCGGCCTCATCTTTGCCATATATCCGAGTTTCGCGCACGATGAAAGTTGCGGTGGTTCCTTTCTCATCCTCAACAAATATCTTATCCCCGATGCCCAATTTATATAGATTATCAAATACCCCCGGCGTATTATTTTTCCAGCCGTAATGCCCGGCGATAACGGCGGCGCCAGATTCTCCGGGACGCGATCCGAGATTAAACCATGCCACTTCAACAGGGTTTTTCGGCACTTCCATCGCCCCGTCGGGGGTTAGCCCCATTGGGATAACGGCCGAATCAATATGAATTATCGGAATTCTAAGGCGCGCCGGCAATCCGGCAATTGCTTGTTCTTGGTTTGAGAGAATGGGGGCATTTTCAACGAGCGATGCCGAACCGTCCCGCATTGAGCTTTTGGGAATAAAGGGCAGAAGAATAGCCGCAAAAACGGCAAGCCCCGCGAGGGCGGCGATGGTTGTTGCTCGTTTTGATGAGATCTTTGGACGCATATATTAGACTCGTTGATTAAAAAATCTCAATGACCGCAAATCCCAGACAGGAACTTGTCTGGGATTTGCTTGGCCATTCTTCGCAATATTTTCTAATTGGTTTGCCTTCTTCGAACGAGACAGAGAGAGGTTAAAATCGTCAAGATACCCGCCGGTATAATAATATTCCAGGGAGTATTATCTTTGCCGGAAGAAAGCCCGGTGTTCGGCAATTTGGGAACAGCAGTCGCAACAACGGTGGCGATCGCGAAGTCTCTGGCGGTCAGACCGTTGGCGTCTCCGCTGGCACTGACGGTGTTCACCGTGGTTGAGGTGATTTTTGTTTGACAGACATATGTCCATGTCTCGGTGGTGTCAAGTTTTGAATCGCCATTGGTGTCGCCGGAAATATATTTCACCGGACTGCATTTATCATCAGTGAGGCGAATATTGCTTAACGCGACCGTTCCCGGGTTGGTAACTTTATTGGTATAGGTTACCATTCCGCCACCGGCGGATAACACGAGCGGATTGGGAACTTTTGTTACATGGATCAGCGGCGGCACCACCGGAACGCCGACAACGACCGTGGCGCTGGCGATATCGGTCGCGCTTATGCCGTTGGCCCATCCGGTGGCGGTGACGATATTCGTGTGGGTTTTTGAAAGCGTTGCCGAGCAGGTGTATGTCCATATTTCATTAACATCAAGCTTGGCGTTGCCATTGGTGTCGCCGGAAATCAAAGTTATGGGAGAGCAAGTATCGCCCGCCATTGTCACATTGCCAACGGAAACCGTTCCGATATTGCGGAGCGTGTAAGTGTATTTTACCGTGCCGGAACCGTTCGGCAAAGCCAAAGGACTTGGCACTTTTAGCACATCGATAAGGGGCGGAACGGGAGCGGAATAGGAACCGCCGCCCGACGGACTCGAAGCCACCGGCGCGATATCATTGTTGGTGATGGTGCAAGTCTTTACCTCGCCCAGCGCAAGAGCGATCGTGCCGTCGGCGGCGCAATCGCCGCTGATAATCGCCGTGTAGCCGGAGCCGGAAGTTTCGGAGACCGTGTGCGATCCTGTTGCGATTGTGTTGGCGACTCCCGATGCGACGCTGTTGCCGTCAATAAAGAGCGGAAAATCAGAAATAACTTTAGTGCCGCTGTTGTCGTTGACGACAATTTTATTCACAATCAACTGCGGTGCGACATCGTCGTTGGTGATGGTGCAAGTCTTGGTTTCGCCGGCCGCGATCGTTCCCGAGCAATCGCCGGAACCGGATTCCAAATAACCGGCGGGAACAATTGGCTCCGTTATCTCATAAGAACCGGCATCCAGCGTAATATCCGTGCCGGATTCAGAACCGGCAAAGGAACTTGAAGAAACATTTGTGCCGCTAGCGTTGATCGTGAAATCAGCGGCAACCGCCGTGCCACCGTTGTCGTTGACCACCGTCTTGACGATATGAAGAGTGGCGGAGGCCGAAGGAGGAACGGAGGGGGCCGCGCATGTCGGTCCGGAAATATTATTGTTGATCAGCGTCACATCGCCTCCCAACGCCAAAGCTCTTCCGTCCAAAGTCGCGCCGGCGCCGAAATGAATGCCGGTTCCGGCGATGATTGTTCCCGCAAACGAACCGCTGCTGATGGTCGCAAGAGAATTAACTTGCCAATATACATCGCAAGCTCGCGCGCCATTGGTTAAAATAACCGAGCCGGAGGATGTCAGCTCGCTTGATGCTCTTAAAATATATATTCCTTGTCCGTTGAGAGTGAGCGAGCCTCCGTTAAGTTGTCCGGCGCCGATATCATAGACCCCGGGAGTGAGAACCAAACCGTCAAGAGCGGGGCCGATGCTGGCGGTTGAAGCTTGGCTGGAGAGGTTGCCGTTCGCGGTAGAAAGGTCCGCCTGAACGGCGGGGTTTATGATTGCCAAACCCGGCGCAACCCCGTCGGTAGAGTATATCGTGCCGCCCACGCTTTCCGCGGTTAACGCGGTAATGCCGGCGCCGGTGCTGTTTAATCCAACATCCCCGGAAATAGTACCTGTTCCGGTAATCGCCGTTTGGGCGATAATGGAAAAGGTTGCGGCCGCTCCCAATCCCGGATCCGTCGCCGCAAATGTTGCGGTTGATCCGGCCATGCCAAATATAAGCGCAATGATTAATGTAACTGTTAAAACCTTATTGTTTTTTTTCATTTTTTATTTACCCGCAGAACGCCAAAACCGGAGGGTTACCGGCGGTCTGAGATTATTATTTTATCGGTTAAGCGCGGTCGACCATACGCTTATTGCGGCAATGTGGATCATTTTCAGATTCGCGTGTTCCATTATATTTTACTACCCCCTGATAATTTTGCAATGTTGATAATTGTTTACCGGCTCATTAGTATTATTATGGAATAAAATTACAGAGCAAAGGTTGCGCAGTTGATTTGGGGCAAATGCAAAACAAAAACCCGCTCCTCTCATTATTGAAAGCCAGACCTTTGCGGGAATAAGATTCAAGTTCCCGATCTTCTTATTGTTTTGAAAACCTTGGTGGACCTTAGCGGATTCGAACCGCTGACCTCCTCATTGCAAATGAGGCGCTCTACCAACTGAGCTAAAGGCCCGGATTACGAATATACAATAGCAAAAAAGAGGTAAAATGCAATGCAAAATTAAATTTCTTACCAGGGTTTAACCTTTGCGATTACACGAAGGTTAGACCCTTTAAATGCAATTGCTTTAATGGCGGGGTTTGATAGAATGGCCTAATAACAAAAAATTATGAAACATAATCGCTGGCTGGTGGTTTTGGGGGCGCTTTTGATCCAGGTGAGTTTGGGCGCGATCTATATCTACAGTATTTTCAAGCCGGCGCTGAAGGCGCATTTTCCGGGTTGGTCGGCAACCGATCTGGCTTTGCCGGCGCAAATACTGCTGGCGGCCGAAGCCCTATCAATGATTGCGGCGGGCAGGTTTCAGGATAAATTCGGGCCCAAAAAAATTTCCATCGCGGGCGGGCTATTGCTGTTGCTGGGAATGTATATCGCGGCTAAAGCGCACACGCTTTTCCAATTTGTTCTCGGTTTCGGAATCTCCGGTTGCGGGATTGGCGCGGCCTATGTTTGTCCAATCGCCACTTGCGTGAAATGGTTTCCCGATAAGCGCGGCTTGATCACCGGTTTGGCGGTGGCGGGTTTTGGCGCGGGCGGCTTGGTGTTCGCGCCGCTGGCCGGATATTTTATTTCAACGATTGGAGTAATGGCAACGCTGTTTTATTTGGGCTTGATATATTTTTTGGCCATAATTATCGGCGCGCAATTAATGCGGTTGCCGCGCGCGGACTATTGCCCGCCGGGTTGGAATCCGCCTTTGCGCCAAGCCAGCCTTGGTATAATAAAAACCGATTATGCCGCCAAAGAAATGATAAAAACGCGGCAGTTTTGGATTTTATGGTTAACCTATTTTATTGGTTGCGTCGCGGGTTTGCTTGTTATAATGAACCTGGTCACCATTTGGCAGGCGCAAGCATTGGCCGGGGCGGCCAATGCTGCCGATATTGTCTCGAGTTTTTCGTTCGCACGAATTTTAACCCAAGGAGCGTTAGTCGTAATGATAGTTTCGATATTGAACAGTTTGGGCCGGATTATTTGGGGCCGGATTTCCGACAAGTATGGTCGGGAAAAAACACTGATGACGATATTCGCGTTTTGCGGCGCAGCTTTATTGATCCTTGGGAGTTTGAATAGTTTTTGGAGTTTTGCCGGAGTTGCGTCAATCATCGGGTTTTGTTTTGGCGGATTTCTGGCGCTTTACCCGGCGATCACCGCGGATTATTTCGGTTCCAAAAACATCGGCGCCAATTACGGCCTAATGTTCACCGCTTACGGCGCGGGCGGCCTGCTCGGCCCGTGGTTGGCGCCGAAACTCTTATCCGCGGTTCGGGACATACCTTATGAAACCGCTGATACCGCAGGGAAAACAATCGTCAAATTGGTGGAAGCCGGAAGTTACGCTAACTCATTCATTCTTGCCGGTATTCTATGCCTGATCGCCGGTTTTCTAGTTTTAAAATTGAGACACCAATAAATCGTGATGGTTCTAAAATAAAAAATCCCGTTTCCGGAATTTTTTGAATGTGGGCGATAAAGGGATCGCACCTTTGACCTCTGTCTTATCAGGACAGCGTTCTACTACTGAACTAATCGCCCGCAACAAACTATTTATACCCTATTTCTTTCTTTTTTTCAAGGCGGGCTTGGCGGTTTTCTTTTCGGGCTTTGTTTTTGGTTTGGGCTTGGAGATGGAAAAACTGCCGATTGTCATTTCCGGATTGATTTTTTTAAACGCCCCGGGAGCGATTTTTATTGATGTTTCATAAGCGCCCGCAGAAATAATGATTTTGGGCGACTCAAGCAATTTCTTGTCGCAAAAGACTTTCAAATTCCACAATCCGGCGAATGGCGGGACCGCGCCCGGGTCAATGCCCTTGAACGCTTCGCCAATAATTTTCTCTTTGGAAAAATCAATCTTCTTGGATTTTGTCGCCTCAAGCGAACCTCGCCCTTTCGGGCGGGCTAACTTCATCAGCTTGTCCATATCCAAATTCTTGTCCCCGCCAATAACCGCCATTGCCAATCCTCCGTCAATTTTAACCACTAAAACTTTGGCGATCGCGTTTGTCTTTATTTTCAAAGTCGCCGCCTTGTCAAATGCGGTGTAGACTGTGCGATGCCCGATCAATTCGTATTTTGCGCCAACTTCCGCTAAGAACCTCTCCACCTTTTTGGGAATTTTTATTGTTTGATTTTTCATGGAGTTATTTTTTCCGGCAATAATGTCCAATATTCGGTTTGGATTCCGGTAATATGGTATTCGCCGGCGCATTGTTCGGGATATTCTTTGTTTTCGTTGCATTTTTTTCCGTCGGAAGCTGTGATTGTCCCCATGATTTCAATTTTTTTTCCGTTGGCACCGCTCAAGTTAGCGGCTTTGCCATCGTCTATGGCAATGCATTTTTCGGGAAAAAACCAGCCATATTCAACTTTTCGGTTTTCTATATCGCACAAATAATAGCCGCCTTTTGACCCCATGACAGTGCCGGTAATTTTAACTTTTTGCCTGTCGCAATCTTCCAACCGCGGCTGAGTACACATTGCATCTTTGAACGATGTCGCGCCAACGCACTCGTTGTTTTCGCACAAACAAATAAAAGGCGCGTCGGTGCCGCCGAGCGGGCTTGGTCGTTTCGTAATCCGGCGGATAAACTCATTAAGATTATCGCAAAGATTGTTGATGGCCGCGCAATGTTTTGACAAATATTGGCCATAAGCAAGGGTGTCCGCGTTTTCTTTGTTGTTGCTAACGCATTTGGACGAAAGTTTTACGCAATCGAAATCGGCGGTGCAGCTGCGGTCAAAATTTCCTTTGAGTATCGTAACATTATTGTAATAAGTTTGCGATTGAAGGCAAAAATCCACATCGCTTTTCCACCACATAAAAAGACCTACGCCAACAACCGCGGACAACACCAACACTGACAAAATTTTGAGAGTGCGATTCATTTTTTGTGTAATTTATGATTGAATTCTAAATTTTAATTTTACCTTGTATTTCCATCCTACCAAAACCCTGCTTTCCGTCAATTTTTTAACGCAAAAACACCCTTGCGGGTGCTTTGATTTCCAATTTTTTTAGTTGTTGAGCAAATCGGATAATTGGTTTTTGTCAATTTCAGCTTGGCGCAAGATTGCCAGTAATGTTCCTTTGGGCAAATCCTTGGCGTGACTGGGAATAGTAACGCGTTTTTTATCGGTGGCGCGATATAAAACAAAATGGCTTCCGGAAATGTGGTCAATTTGGAAGCCGAGCTGTTCAAAGATTTTTATTAATTTTTTAGGAGTGATTGTTGGTAGTTTAGACATATACTATGTCTAATGTTGAAACCAAGTCGCCCTCGCTGGTGGGAATCGGTTCGTTGTGTTTTTTTAAGCTGGCGATGTATGCCTCAATCGCATCTTTGGCCATTTTTTTGGCTTCAACCAGATTTTTGCCAAACGAAATGCAA
Organism: Minisyncoccales bacterium; assembly: GCA_049641805.1. Lineage (GTDB taxonomy): Bacteria > Patescibacteriota > Minisyncoccia > Minisyncoccales > UBA5738 > UBA5738. The sequence continues at coordinate 14,292 of JBARNX010000030.1, read as the reverse complement.
CCGGGCAACGCTGGCACCATCACCGTGAATCCGCCTTTTGGTTCCGGCCGTAAAATTATATTGTAATGTAATGTCTTTTCCATGTTTTTGATTTATATTTCTATCCTATCAAAATCCAATTTTCCGTCAATTTTTCATATTTTTAACTTGCTGACTTTTTCAGCCATGGCTAATTTTGTAAGACGATGGTTTTGTATAAAAAAAGAAGATTAATAAGCGTGTTAACCTGCTATTAACCTTAATATCGTATTCTCTATAGATGTTGCATTTCCTTCAATGGATCGGATTACCATGATTATCATAACACCCATGGTTCCGATTATCCCTAATGGGGATTGCCAAAAAATAATAAAGATCAATAGTGTGAATACGGCTGACCCCAAAGCGGTTCTAGTGTTTTTGTTCAATTTAAACCCTCCAAGGTAATTTTAGAATAATAATTTTATAATGTCAAATTTTTAACGCAAAAAACACCTTTGCGGGTGCTTTGATTTCCACTGTGATTGAGCCAGTCCTGCTTCGCTGAAGCTTCGCAGGAGTGAACAATTTCTTGAAGCTGTCTTGGACTTTCGAAATCGGTTTATTAGAGACGAACCGATAAGCGTCTTGGTGTCAAGAGAAGAATTCTCATCCCTCGACAAAAGCCGACACTCAAAAATGTAAATTAATTGATCCACGAGCAGGTTCCCCTACCCGTGCCTTGTTACGACTTCGCCCCTCTCACTGAATCCAGCTTAGTTCCCCTTGCGGGGCGCTTCGGCTGTCCCCAGCTCGCTTGGCGTGACGGGCGGTGAGTACAAGGCTCAGGAACATATTCAACGTGACGTCATGATTCACGTTTACTAGCGATTCCAGCTTCATGAGGTCGAGTTGCAGACCTCAATCCGAACTAGGGCAGTTTTTGATGGGATTTGCTCCGCCTTGCGGCATCGCTGCCCTCTGTAACTGCCATTGTATCACGTGTGCGGCCCCAGTTGTCAAAGGCCGTGCTGATTTGGCGTCATCCTCACCTTCCTCCGAGTTGTCCCCGGCAGTTTCTTATGACAAGTAAAACATAAGATAAGGGTTGCGCAGGTTACGACATCTAAGTATGCATCTTACGACACCTGCTGACGACAACCATGCAGCACCTGAACTACTGTCCTTGTGGGAAACCCGACTTTCATCGGGCGATCAGTAGAATGTCTAAACTGGGTAAGGTTACTCGTTTGTTGTCGAATTAAGCCACATGATCCACCGCTTGTGTGAGCCCCCGTCTATTCCTTTGAGTTTTAGCCTTGCGGCCGTACTTCCCAGGCGGGACACTTAACGCGTTAGCTTCGCCACTTGAAGGGTCGACACTTCAAGCGACCAGTGTCCAATGTTTAGGGCGTGGACTACAAGGGTATCTAATCCTTTTTGCTCCCCACGCTTTCGTTCCTCAGCGTCAAGATTGCCCTAGCTATCTGCCTTCGCTTTTGGTGTTCCGCACGATATCAACGGATTTCACCCCTACACCGTGCGTTCCGATAGCCCCTAGCATCTTCAAGTTTGGAAGTTTCCGGTTCACCCCCCGGGTTGAGCCCGAGGTATTTAAAACCAGACTTTCCATACAGCCTACGAACACTTTACGCCCAATAAATCCGGATAACGCTTGCGGGTTCTGTATTACCGCTGCTGCTGGCACAGAATTAGCCCCCGCTTATTCATAGAGTACCGTCAATTGCTTCTTTCCCTATAAAAGGAGTTTACGGCGCGAACGTCTTCATCCTCCACGCAATGTCGCTGGATCAGGCTTTCGCCCATTGTCCAATATTTTCGGCTGCTGCCACCCGTAGGTGTCTGGGCCGTGTCGCAGTCCCAGTGTTGGGGAACAAGCTCTCACTCCCCCTAACCGTCATCGCCTTGGTGAGCCGTTACCTCACCAACTAGCTGATAGTCCGCAGGTTCATCATCAACCGGCTTGCGCCTTTACCCTTGCGGGAACCATCGGGTATTATTCCGTCTTTCGACGGGCTATCCCCGAGTTAATGGTAGATACCTACGTGTTACTAACCCGTTCGCCGCTAACCATACATCTTGCACAAGAAAATCCTAATTGTTTCGCAATTCGCAAAATTCATATCGTCAACATTCACGGCCTTACTTTCAAAATAAATACTGCATCCTTTGTTGAATCTATGAAATACCACTCACAACAGAATTCCCTTGTGCAAGACATATGATCCGCTCGACTTGCATGCCTTATCCACATTGCCAGCGTTCATCCTGGACCAGGATCAAATCCTCAATAAAATGAGTCCAAGACAACTTCAAAAAATTCTTTTAGTGCGTGTTTTAATTTACGCACTTTGTATGCTTTGTTAAAGCGCATACTGCTTTGGCTCACGAAATATTTCCGTGGAAAATTGAAAATATTTCGCTATTTAATTTTAGAAGTTCTTGCCCCTCGGCGTACTCGCCTCGGGATTTCCTCGCTCGCGCTCGGTCACCCCTCGACAATTCTAACTGCTTGTTAAAAACAAACAAAAAATCATACAGTCATAATATCTTATGATTTTTTTCTTGCTTTCAACCGTCGCTAATTTCTTACTTGTTGCTCGGGCAGCAATTGCAAGAGCAGGTGCAAGTTTTGGGCGCGGCTTTCTTTTTGCTAACTTTTTTGGCGGATTTTTTATCGGCCATAATTTTGTAATTAACTTCGCAACAATGACAGTTTAGCGTTTTTTAAAACCAATGTCAAGGCATTGGCAAGTTTTTCGTTTTTCCGTTTAATCTTTCCAATTATTTGAAGAAATTTGAAAGGAAAAATTAATTTGTTTAATTCTATTATATCCCCTGTCCGTGTCAAAGGTTGAATTTGCATTTGCACCTGTACGGGCGAATAATCATTCGCCCGTATGTCGCATTCGTAATTTTTAAAAAAAATTGCCGGCAATTTATATTGTGCTGGCAATTTTTGGTTATTTGCTCTTTTTTAAAATGAAATTTTTGTTTTTGCAATCAATGATCGCTTTGCAACCGAATTTTTTCAAAAATCCCATTCCGATCAGCGGCGGGTTGTCGGATATCAGCACATCAACATATTCCGATGAATTTTCAAATGCCGAAATCGCGTATGCCATTGGAAATTCGACATTTTGTCCGCTGGCGATTTTTGATTTTATTTGTCCGGCTATTTCCAGTTCCAATTGTTGCGCCATTGCCGGGGTTATTTGCAAATCGCCGTTAAATCCGGTGTCCAAAACCATAATCGGCGTCAATGTTTTTTGTTTCCAGCCAATAACGATTTTAATTGCGGGAAAATCATCAACAAATAATCCCTTCATAAAAAATATTCAAATTTTTGAATTGATTTCTCCCTGCATTATCCCGCCCATTGAATAAACCGCGTCAAAACCGATCCGCGTAATGTAAAACATTTTGTCGGGTTGGTTCTTTTTCGCCAGCATCATCGCTTCGAGCGGTGTTTCGCCCAAATACACCTTTTCGCTTTGCGGTTCAATCGCCAAAACTTTCCCATTGAATTTGGGCTCGTATCGCGATTTTATCCGCTTGTAAATTTTTTCCCCGGCGACAACCAATCCGTGCATTTTCAATTTTGACGGCAACTTGTATTCCATACTTCAATTATTGACATTAAAACGCTTTTGTCAACTGCGCGGTTTATTGATTTTTGTATCCGTATTTGAGGTCGTTCCCCTGTTGCTTGTCCCGAGTATTTCCGAGGGATAGCTTTAGCGAAGCAGGGGTGCGACCTCGCCAAACTGCATTCTGAAATTTGTGTTTTTGTAAAAAAAGTGTCGGCAATTTATGTTATGCCGACTTCGATGGTTCGATTGTTGATTGCGTCAATCACATCCTGGATCGACAAGCGATTTTCATCTCTGTGCGTCAATAGTTCTGCAACCGCGGGCGAAAAGTTTGCAGTTTTCTCTTCTTTTTGGATGTTTTGTTCCAAGAGTTCCACCGCGCCGATCAAAATCGCCATTGCTTGAGAGACTGAATAAATTTCTTTCAATTGTTCAATTTTTTTTCTTGGATTGGTTCCGAGAAATATTGTATATTTTGCGGTGTTTGATTTTTTATTGATTTCCAATGTTCCAATTTCATTCGACGCATTAGATTTCAATGTATCGACCAATGGTTTGTATGAAAATTTCGCAACCTTGTGAAAGTATTCGATTAAATATATCAGCATCAAGAGGTATATTGATGCCAGGCAATCCATACAATCTTTGCTAAAATCAATTTTAAATTTAGTAATTTCAGCAATTAATTCTTCCGGCGATACTTTTTTATCCATGCCTAAATTCATTTCCATATCCTCCTTTTTTCTCAGTATATTCAAAACTTAAACAGCTTGTGTCCCATCTTAACCGAAATTTTGCGCCTGTCAATGAATGCGGGCTCAAATGCGGGCGGGCATAAAACCCGCCCCTACGGGTTAAATGCGATCAACGGCTGTCAAGATTGTATTTATTTTTTGGCTTTGGTAGGATTAGGGATAATCACGAATTCTTTGTTGCAAGGGTCTAACCCTTGCGATTACACAAGGGATAGACCCTTTATGGCTACTAACATTCCCGGGAAAATTCCACCGCAAAGCTTGGAGATCGAGCAGTCGGTTTTGGGCTGTTTGATGCTGGATCGGTCGGCCATGATGAAGGTGGCTGATGTTTTGTCGCCGGATGATTTTTATAAACATAACCACAAGGAAATTTACGCGGTTTGCCGCGAGTTGTTTGAAAAAGGAGATCCGATTGATTTTCTTTCGGTTTCAAACCGATTGAAGGATAAAAATGAATTGGAAGCCGTGGGGGGTAATGCGTATTTGACCGAACTGGTCAATCTGGTGCCAAGCTCCGGCCATGTGGCGTCCTATGCGCGTATCGTGCGGCACAAACGGGTGTTGCGCGATTTGATTTCGGTGTCGCAGGAAATTGAAATGCTGGGTTACAACGAAAGCGACGATCTGGAAGCGGTTCTTGATGACGCGGAAAAGAAAATTTTCAATATCGCCCAGAAAGGCGTGAGCCAGAACTTCACCATTGTAAAAGACACCTTGGGCGCGGCGTTTGACCGCATTGAAATGCTGTCGCAAGGCACTGGTACGCGCGGCGTACCCACGGGTTTTGCCGATCTTGACAAAATGCTTTCCGGACTCCAGAAATCTGATTTGGTAATTCTGGCCGCCCGGCCATCTCTGGGTAAATCAACTCTGGCGTTGAATATCGCGGCCAATATCGCTTATAACGAAAAAATTCCGGTGGGCGTGTTTTCCCTGGAAATGTCAAAAGACCAGATGGTTGATCGTTTGATTTCAGCTTATTCGGGCGTTGATCTTTGGAAAATCCGCACGGGAAAATTGCAAACCGAGGATTTTGAAAATATCCAGCGCGCGCTGTCGATTTTATCCGAAATGCCGCTGTATATTGACGATGTCGGCTCCCCGTCGGTTCTGCAAATGAAGGCCTTGTCGCGAAGACTGCAAGCCGAGAGCGGACTCGGTTTGCTGGTGATTGACTACTTGCAGTTGATGGAACCGTTAAACCGCATGGCCAGTCCGGTTCAGCAGGTGTCGGAAAATTCCCGTGCCTTAAAAGGCTTGGCGCGCGAACTTAATATTCCCGTCCTTGTCCTATCCCAGCTCTCTCGCGCCGTGGAACAGCGCATCCCGCCGATTCCCAAACTATCCGATCTCCGCGAATCCGGCGCTATTGAACAGGATGCGGATGTGGTGATGTTTATTTATCGTGAAGACCGCTACCGCGAAAATTCTGAACAAAAAGGCGTGGCCGAAATCATCATCGCCAAACACCGCAACGGCCCGGTGGGCAAACAGCTCTTGCACTTCGATGACCGCACCGTTTGTTTTAAAAATCACACCGAGGGATATGAATATCAAGACCAGTAGATTTCCGATATACTATTGAAATACAATAGAAATACAATAGAAAATAAAAGTTACATAACCATTGATAAATTGGATGTGTATCAATTGTCGCGCCAGCTATCAAGACTGAGTTGGTGTGTGTATAATTCATTGACTTGGCAAGATAAAAAGATTATTGGCGATCAATTTATCCGTTCGGCAGATTCCGTTGGCGCAAATATCGTTGAGGGTTATAGCCGGTTTCATTATTTGGACAAAATCAAGTTCTATTATAATAGCAGAGCTTCCCTAAGCGAATGTGCCGATCATTGGCTGGAACTTCTAATTGAGAGAAAATTAATTGATAATAAGAATTACACTGAACTTAAAATAATTAGTAAAAACTTGTCGATTAAGCTAAATAATTTCATCTCTTCGACATACAATTCTAAAAGAAAAGAATAATTGGAGTTTTGTATTGTATTCCACAATATATTTCAACTGAGTTTCCATTTATTTCTATCGTGTTTCAATGTATTCTTCCAGTATCCAAAATCTCATCGATAAGTTTAGCAAGTTTCCCACGATCGGCCCGAGAACCGCCGCCAGGCTGGTTTTTTATGTCTTGCGATTGGATAATGCCAAGGTCAAAGAATTGATCCAGGCAATTGCCGATCTGAAGAACAATATCAAAACCTGCCCGATATGTTTCAATGTCTATGAATCGGAAAAACCGTTGTGTTCGGTTTGCGCGGACGGAAAGCGCGACAAATCTTTGCTTTGCGTGGTGGCCAATGAAACCGACCTGGCGTCGATAGAGAAAACAAAAATCTACAAAGGTTTGTATTTTATTCTAGGCGGCACGGTCTCTGCCGTTCGCAAAGAAAATCTGGCCGGATTGCGCATCGCCGAACTGGAAAACCGTATCAAAACCAGCAAATCAATAAATGAAATAATCCTGGCCATCAATCCGACCAGCGAAGGCCAAACCACCATCCAGCATCTGGACAAAATCTTAAAACCTCTCAACAAAAAGATCACCAAGCTCGGCTTGGGCCTCCCCATGGGCAGCGAACTGGAATATGCCGACGAAGAAACCCTGACTTCGGCATTGGAAGGAAGAAAATAAAGTTGCACAGTCCTGACCTGTGTATAAACTTAATTGATCAATCGCTTTGATACTTCATATAAAAAAGACCTTCAAAGAATTAATTCTTGAAGGAATGGATATGGTTGCCTTAAGATATATCGTACCCATCGATAATAAAGCTTTTAATCGTATCTCCTGCGGGTTGATGTTTAAACAATGCTTTATACTCAATTCCATCAAATTTGGCGGAAAATTTGTTGGTAACCACTCACTGGGTTTAAAATTGAAGGGTCTATCCCTCGTTAATGCGAGGGTTAGACCCTTCAATTTTGCATTCGTAATTCTTTACAATGGTCTAACCCCTGCGAGTACACAGGGGATAGACCCTTAAAATGCAAATCCCAGTGAGTAGTTACATTCGTTGAAATTGACAGGGCGGCGGCGGGTTTTATATAATCAAAATATAATTCGCGACAATGGCAAAATCATCAAAAAAACAACCGGTAACTTTGGAATCGCTGGCGCAAATAATGGCGGCGGGTTTTTCAACTCTGGACAAAAAGATTGACACCAAGTTTGGCATACTTGATAAAAAGATTGATGATACCTCCGAACAGTTATTGATAAAAATGCAGCAGGGATTTTTAGAGCAGATTGAGAGAATTGGGGGTGTCGAGCGAGATGTTGCCGAGTTGAAGGCCGGACAAGCTCGGATTGAAGCAAATTTAGCGGGCGCCGCGCGCAACATTGATTTGATGAATTTGCGTGCCGAAGTGGAAATTTTAAAACGCAAAGTTTGAAATTTAAAAAAATTGCGATCAAAAAGCCGTCCTTTCGGACGGCTTTTTGCTAATAGTTAATAGTTAAAGGTTAAATGTTTATTTGATTTCAATACCCGTTATTTCCACTTCGGTCAGTTGCTGTCTGTGGCCCTTTTTCAGATGATAGCGTTTCTTGGCCTTGTATTTGTAGGCGATTACTTTGGGGCCTTTGGTTTGTTCCACGATTTTGGCGGCTACGGTGGCGCCTTTCACAACCGGTTCGCCGATTTCCACCTTTTTGTCGTCGCTTTCCACGAGCAGAATCTCTTCGAATTTAATCGGAGCGCCCGCTTCCCCTTCCAATTTCTCCACTTTCAATTTTTGTCCCGGGGTAACAATATACTGCTTTCCGCCGGTTTTGATTACTGCCAACATGAGTTTGTATTATTTATTAAGATTAGTTTAACTTGATTATACTATAACAATTTGCCTAAAAAGTCAATTTTGGGGGCAACTGTTAACCATTAATTTTTAACTATTTACAAAACTCAAAATGCATTCTATTTCGACAGATATTTTGTAAATCCATTGAGTCGCTTTGCTAAATTACTTGCCATTTCTAAAATGCGTTGATGGATAGAATTATCAATAAAATTTTCGTCCAGAGCGCAATCAGCGCAAGCTACAACTTCATCCAAAGAACAATGGGCTCGGTTTATATATAACCGCATATCTCTGTCTGTGTTTTTATTGGCACTTTCGGCAATATTGAGGACTATTGATACCGATGCTCTTTTTGCCTGGTCTATTATTCCGAATTTTTCATCCCTTGGAAATTTATTTACAATTAAATAAATTTCCCTTTTAAATTTTCTTGCATCATTATAAATATTCCATTCACGAAATCTGAACCCATAATTATTATCCATTTTAGCATTTTGTTAATAGTTAAAGGTTAAAAGTCAAAAGTTAATCCAAAGTTGGTTTATCTACTTGTCCATTCGCTATTTTTTCGCGGTCGCTGCCGGTGATTTTGAGCACATCTTTATCGATTTTGGTGAATTCCTTGGCGGCGGCGTTGTAGGCATTGACCGAGGTGGTCAAGTGGGTTCCAAGCTTATCCAGATACTCGTTATAGGCGCATAAATGCTTTCCCAGCATTTCCACGCGCTGGCGTATCTCTTTGGCCGACTCCTCGATTTGCAAGGCTCTCAAACCTTGTAAAACGGTTTGGAGATAGGCCAGGAAATTAGTGGGCGAAACTATGATCACATGCTTCTCCTGAAAAGCGTATTCCAGTAGGTCGCGCGTATTAACTTTGACCGATCCGACTTCGTTTATCAACAAATCATAGTAAATGCCTTCCGAGGGAATGAACATCAAGGCGAATTCCATGGTGTTTTCGCTGGGTCGGATGTATTTCGAAGTCTCGTCAATGCGCAATTTCAAATCAGCCTTGAAAATTTTTTCTAAAGCAATCTTGTTGGTTTCGTCTTTTTCGTTAACGATGCGGTTGTAGTTTTCCAGAGAAAATTTGGAATCAATCGGGATGATCTTGTCTTTCACGAAAACCGCGGCATCCACGATTTCGCCGTTCTTGAATTTGTACTGCATTTGAAACGAATTCGGCGGCAAAACATTTTTCAGCACGGTTTCCAAATAATACTCGCCCAAAATCCCCCGCTGTTTGGGGTTTTTGAGAATGTTTTCCAGCGATTGCAGTTGTTGCGCAAAACCCACCACCTGCTTGTTGGTGCTGTCCAATTCGGTGAGTTTTTGGGTGACATCCTTAATCACGGCAAAACTTTGCCCGAACTGCTCCTGCATCGCCCGATTGGATTCGGCAAGCTTGGTATCCAGCGTTTGCGACACTTGATTCAACTGCTGTTGCAACATCGCCATGGCCGCGTCGTTTTTGGGAAGTTCCTCGCCCCGTTTTTTGCGCAGCAAAATCCAAGTTTGCGCTGCCAGCGCGGCAATCACCGCGATAAAAAGCAATAATGTTATTGTGTCCATAAAATTGACAAATTATACGCACTTGTTATAATTTAGTTGCAATCGAAAGGTTGCCCTGCCCATGGATTTGGGTCCGATATCCAAACTCCGCCTTAAAAAGCGGAGTTTAACATTTAGTTTTGATTTGTTTTTCGCGGGTAATAATTGATTTGATTTTTTGCGCGTTAATATATAAATCCGCCCGATCTCTTAATGTGTGATAAACATTGCCCGAGGCAAATACGATTATTTTTTTTCTTTTGCCGGCAAGATATTTTATCAAATATGCAAAATCGCTATCGCCGGAAAATATGCAAAAAGTATCATAATAATCAAGCAACTTTATCGAATCTACGCTTATCTCAACATCAAAATTACCTTTTGGTATTTTTATGAATTTCCCGCCGTAATCCTGCCCAAACTCACCGGATGATTTCAAGTTATTCAATTCATTGCCGTCCAAGTAATGCTTGATAGATTGGATCGGTTTGGTTATTTTAAGAAACCTGCAATTTTTAGCTTTTTTGTGGATATGCCACGATGCTTTGCGGGTGTTGTCAAAACCGTAATAAAAAAGCTTTTTTTCGCAAAACAAGTCCAAAAATCCGCCAAGTTTTTCGATATCCGCAATGAGAAATTTATCTTTTCCCAGTAAATTGCCATTATCGCCGTATCTGTCTTTATCAAACCAATGATTTACATTTCCAAAATCGACAAAACCATAAATTTTACCGAATCTATTTTTATAAATGCCCAAGCTTGAGATAATGAATTCATTTAAATCCATAGGTTAACTTTACGCCCGCTTTCTTCAAAAATCAAATTCAATTTCCTTACATTTTTTGCGGTCGCTAAAAAATTTAACAATCGGAAATTATATGAAAATTATTTCAGGAATTTTGCCGTGGGAGTGCGGGATTTTTTTAATTCTTCGGGAGTACCGGTAAAGATGATTTTGCCGCCCTTGTCCCCGCCGTCCGGACCGAGTTCGATGCACCAGTCGCTTTCTTTCACTATTTGGAGGTTGTGTTCGATGATTATGACCGTGTTGCCTTTTTCCACCAGCCGGCGCAGGATGATCAAGAGTTTTTTGGTATCGTCAAAATGCAGGCCTACGGTTGGTTCATCCAGAATGTAAACAGTATTGCCCGTATCGCGCTTGGCCAGCTCGCTGGCAAGTTTGATGCGCTGGGCTTCTCCGCCCGACAAGCTGGGAGCGGATTGACCTAATTTCAAATAACCCAAGCCGATATCGGAAAGCAGTTGCATTTTATCGCTAATGACCGGAATGTCGGTAAAAAATGTTTTAGCCTCGTCAATGCTCATATTCAAAACATCAGCAATATTTTTGTCGTGATATTTCGCCGCCAGCACCTCGGAAGTGAATCTCTGTCCTTTGCAAAGTTCGCATTCCACATAGACATCGGGCAAAAAATACATTTCCACTTTTTGCCAGCCTTCGCCTTGGCAAGCCGGACAGCGGCCTTTCTGCGTATTAAAAGAAAAGTGACCGGCGGTGAAACCGCGCATTTGCGAATCGCGCGTGCGGGTGTAGAGTTCGCGAATATGGTTAAAGACGCCGGTATAGGTAGCCGGATTCGAACGCGGAGTTTTGCCGATTGGGCTTTGATCCACCAAAACCGCTTTATTCAAGCGCTCCGCGCCTTTCAATTCGCCGTATTTGCCCGGAACCGTGCGCGCGCGCATAATGTCGCGCATCAGGATGCTTGAAAGCGTGTCAATGATCAGCGTGCTTTTGCCCGAACCGGAAACGCCGCAAACCGTTACCAATTTGCCAAGCGGAATTTTCAGGTCAATGTTTTTCAGCGTGAATTGATTTGCGCCGGTCAATTGCATCCAAAGCGTGCGGTCGGTTATTTCTTTTTTCTTGAACCCGGTGGAAACCATGAGTCTTTCGGACAAATATTTTCCGGTCAAAGTGTCGGCTTTCAACAATTGCGCCGGCGTGCCTTCAAAAACCACTTTTCCGCCGTGAATTCCCGCGGCCGGACCGATTTCGATAACCCAATCCGCGGCTTTCATCACTTGTTCGTCGTGCTCGACCACGATCACGGTATTTTTCAGTTCTTTGAGTTTTTGCAACGCGCCGATCAAGCGGTCGACATCGCGCTGATGCAAGCCGACCGTGGGTTCGTCCAAAACATAAATCACGCCCGAAAGCGCCGATCCCAACTGGCAAGCCAGCCGTATGCGCTGGTTCTCGCCCACGGACAATGTGGTAGCCTCCCGCGCCAAATCGATATAATCCACCCCCACTTCAACCAAGAAACCCAGTCGCTTGCAAATCTCCCGCAAAATCGATTCGGCCACTTCTTTCTGTTTGGCGGGCAATTCGCCTTGCATTTTTTTAAAGAAAGCGATTTCATCGCGCACAGGCATTGACGAAGCTTCATAAATGCTTTTTCCTCCCACCTTTACCGCCAAAGCTTCGGGCGATAACCTCGCGCCGCCGCAATCGGGGCAGGCGATTTCGGACATATATTTTGAAATTTCCGCGCGCAGATATTCCGAGGTGGTTTCGCGATACGCGCGTTCCATTCGCGGAATGATCGCTTCGTAATCGCTATGTTTCTTGTCTCCGAACAAAACCAGCTGCTGAATGTTCTCCGGCAATTCTTTGAATGGAACATTCAGCGAAAAACTCTCCTTCTCCGCTAGTTTTTCCAGCGACCATTTTTGATGAGGCACGCCCAATGTCCGCAAAGTCCAGCGGCCGAGCGAAAACCACGGCAATATCGCGCCCTCGTTCAAAGACAGGCGCGGATTCAAAACCAATTCCCGGTTTACCTTGGCCAACTTACCCAAACCTTGGCAAGTTTTGCAAGCGCCATAAGGACTGTTGAATGAAAATATCTTGGGTTCGATATCGGGCAAGGATACCTGGCAGTCCGGACAGGAGAAAAAACTCGAAAAAGATTCCTTTTTCTCGATTTTGCCGATTTTTTGAGACACATTGATCCTTCCCTTGCCCATCTCCAAAGCTTTTTTAACCGAAGTCAAAATGCGTTCCTTTTCTTCCTTGATCACGCCTTCCAATTTCTTTTTTTTGGTCGCCATTGCTTCCTGTTCGGCTTTGGAGGTCTTCTTTTTATTAATTTTAATGTCTTGCTTAAATTTTTTCAGGTCGAATTTATCGATCGGCACGCCGATAGTATGGAATTTATTTTTATCAAGAATTTTTTCCTTGCCTTCATCGCCGGGATAAACAATGCCGTCAATGATAATTTGCGGCCAGCCGCTGCGATAGATTTCTTCCAAAACTCCCTGATGCTGGCCTTTTTTGGCGCTGACAATGGGCGCGATCAATGTGGTTTCAAATTCCAGCGCCATGGCAAAAATCCGATCCGCCATATGATCCGGGGTTTGCGTGGTAACCGGCTTGCCGCATTTAGGACAGTGTACAATGCCGATATGCGAATAAAGCAAGCGCAGGTAATCATAGATCTCGGTCAAGGTTCCCACGGTTGAGCGCGGATTGGACGAAATGGTTTTCTGGTTCACCGCGATCGTGGGCGACAACCCGCTGATTTTTTCCACATCCGGTTTTTTCAAGCCACCCAAAAATTGCCGCGCATATGAAGAAAGACTTTCCAAATACCGCCGCTGTCCCTCATTAAAGATCGTATCAAACGCCAGCGACGACTTTCCCGACCCGGATATGCCGCAAATCACCACCAATTTGTTTTTGGGGATCTTGACGCTGATATTTTTCAAATTGTGCACTCGAACGCCCGAAAGCTCGATGAAATCCGAATCCATTAGTTTTCAATTTTCAATTTTTAATGAATGAACAATGAACCAATTTTCAAACTAAAGAAACGGAGGCAAGAATGTTTGACTAAATGTTAAATTGAAAATTCATTGAAAACTGAAAACTGATAATTGTTAATTGAAGAGTATTCATTATACTTCAAAATCCCCATCTTGAAAAGCCCTGCGTTGTCCACCCTTGTCCATCCGCGTAAAAAAAATACCTGATTTAGGTATATGATCTTGCAATTTCTTCTGGATTTTCATTTTTAGGAGCCATCCTTGCACGACAATGAGCGGGATGCAAATCGGCAAACCTGGTATTGACTTTTTCGCCACATTCCGAACATGTCAACCATTCCCCATTCGTTCGTATAAACATATATATCCTCCAATTTATTTTTTATAACAAAATAGCCAAATTTTCAATAGATTATAAAAACAGAGAAAGACAGCATTTGCCGTCTTATGGTTTTTTTTGAGTATAAAGGGGCGAAAGCAACATATTATTTTCAAAATGGATGATTTGTTCCATTGAATCAACATTGCGTTCGTTGCCCTCAAGAACTCGCTATTATCCGGGTATGAAATGCTTAACTCGAAACATCATCGCATCATTTACCCAATACGCAAATGTACTAAATTATCAAACTAACTAAATTGCTATTTTCTACAAATAATTTCCTGGTGAACCCGCATTTGAATCCGATCACTTTGTGTGCAAGAATTTGGAAAAATGAGACAAAAACGCGGGGCATCTGTCATTGGCCGAACGGTCTCAAATCGATTACTTTTTAAAACTGGGTAAATCAAAGAGAGAT
>JBARNX010000027.1:0-11949 GCA_049641805.1 Minisyncoccales bacterium | reverse complement strand
GCGGTGGGGGCGAGATTCGAACTCGCGATGGCTTTTGACCATAACAGTTTTCAAGACTGTCTCTTTCAACCGCTCAGACACCCCACCTGTCGTTTTTATTAAATACGAAAAATCGCCAAAAAGCAAGTTTTTGAAACTATATAAAGATTGGCAATTTTGACAAACTATATATAGTTTTGTATTATTAGATCATAAGTACAAAGACCATGAATATTCCGGAAAAATTAAAATTCATACAAAAAGTTTCAGGATTGACACAGGAAGAAACCGCCCGCCGGTTGGGCGTGACTTTTGCGTCGTTCAATCGCTGGATAAACGGCCGCGCCGTTCCCCGCAAAGCGGCATTGGAGAAAATCGACCGGCTTTACCTTGATGTTACCGGTCAAAAAGAAATTCCCGCGCAGGTCTTGGAAGCTAAAAAAATCTTGCTGGCGGGAAAAAGCAATAATTATCAATCCGTTATCAAAACAATTTTGGATAATCCAGATATCCGCGATCAGCTGATATTGAAATTGACTTACCATTCCAACCGTATCGAGGGAAGTACTTTGAGCGAAGCCCAGACCGCGGCAATTTTGTTTGACGACGCGGCGGTTCCCGATAAGACATTGGTTGAGCATTTGGAGGCCAAGAACCACAAAACCGCGCTTGAATACATGTTTGATCGGGTGGCGCAAAAAAAACCGGTTGACGAAGAGTTTATTTTGAAATTGCACGGAATTTTAATGAACAGCATCCGACCCGACGCGGGCGCGTGGCGCGAGCATGGCGTGCGGATCGTGGGGGCCAATGTTCCCACCGCGAATTATTTGAAAATTTCCGAGTTGATGAAGGAGCTGGTAAAAAAAATAAATCTGGCACAAAAAGACATCATTGCTTTGGCGGCCGGAATTCATGTTGAATTTGAAAGAATCCACCCGTTTTCCGACGGCAACGGCCGGATCGGCCGTATGATATTGAACGCGATGCTCTTGCGGAAAAATTACGCGCCGGCCGTAATCTTGCAGGAAAACCGGCGGCAATACAGTCTTTATTTGAATAAAGCGCAAACCGGCGCGGATTCAAGCAAGTTTGAAGATTTCATCGGTGATGCGGTCTTGGCCGGTTTTGCCATCATTGAAAGAGAATGACGCGTTCCGCCATAGGTGCGGACTTTGCTTATTTGCTCGTCGATTAATGCGAAGGAGGAGATTGGAAAGGAAAGCGATAGTCCTGAACGAAGTCGAAGGATCACCCGTGTCAAAGGGGGTTTGATGATCCGCGATTATCGGAATTGAGAATTCACATGCCAACATTACATTTAATTTGCGGTTTGCCCGGTTCGGGAAAATCTACTCTGGCAAAGAAGTTGGAGAGCGAGCTTCCGGCTTTGCGGTTAACGCCTGACGAGTGGATGGCGCGCATTTTGGAAGACGGATATAATGAGGAAAAACGCGCGGTCATCGAATCCATCCAATGGGAAATCGCCCAACAAGCACTGCGGCTGGGTATTGATGTCATTCTTGAAAATGGATTTTGGATTCGCAAAGAGCGCGATGAACTTAGGGACAAGGCCAAAGTGCTTGGCGCGGATACCAAGCTTTATTATTTGGAAATTTCGAAGGATGAATTGTGGCGGCGCTTGGAAAAGCGCAACGGCGGATTGCCGCCGAACACTTTTTGTGTCAAAGAGTCCGATCTTGACCAATGGATCAATAACTTTGAAGTGCCAGCTTCCGATGAATTGGGATAATTTGAAAATATGCCGCAGGAACCGATAAAAACAAAAGAAAATATTTCCGGAAAATTAATGACACCAAGAGATGTCGCGGATCTTTATTACCAATTGGAAAATCTGGGTATCGGGATTTGGATAGACGGGGGATGGGGCGTCGATGCTTTGCTCGGAGGGCAAACGCGACCTCATGCGGATTTGGATATCGCGCTCCAGCAGAAGGATGTGCAGATGGTTTGCGAGATGTTGGAAGGGCAAGGGTATGGAGAAGTGGAAAGATCCAACGAATGGAATTTTGTTATGGCGGACGGTAAGGGCCGTCGTATCGATTTGCATGCTTTTATTTTTGATGGAAACGGGCATGTTGCGGAAGGAATCAAATATCCGGACGGATCGCTGGCGGGAACGGGCACAATTGACGGGCGCGCGGTCAGATGCATACCCGCGGATCACATGGTGCAGTTCCATTCAGGCTATCAGCTTCGCGACAGCGATTTTAAAGATGTCAAAGCTTTATGCGAAAAATTCGGTATAGAGCTGCCGGAAGAATATAAAGGGGAATAGGTAAATTTTGAAGGTTAGCACTCTATGGAATTAGTTTTGGAATAGGTTTGAATGGATTCAACTCAATACTAAATTTATGATTTATTTAATAGGCGGACCACCGAAATGCGGGAAGACAACTTTAACCAAAAAATTGGCGGCTCAATATCAAATCCCGTGGATTTCTGCTGACACGCTCCAAAATATTGTTTGGGCGTATACGCCGGAGGATAAGCGCCCGGCGCTTTTCCCTCATAGTCACTCGCGCGAACAAAGCAATGACGAATTTTATTCCAAATACACTCCGCAACAGATCATCAAAAATTATATTGCTCAAGCAAAAACCGTTTATGATGCCGTCAGCATGATGGCTGAAACATATCTGGCGGATGAGGATGATTTCATCGTTGAAGGGTATCAGGTTACTCCCGAAATAGTTGATCGTATTTTTAAAAAATTCGGCAAGGACCATGTCAGAGCGGTTTTCCTTGCGAAATATGATGAGCAGAAATTCGTTCAAAGCATTCATAAATCAACGACGCCAAATGATTGGATATTGCGAAAAACAAAAGACGAAGCGACTTTTGGAAGAATTGCAAAAATGATTGCCGTATATTCTCGCTATTTTGAGGATGAATCTAAAAAGTATGGATTGGAGGTTTTCAATATGGATGAAGATTTCAGCGGGCAAATGTGTGCGATTGAAAAATACTTAGCCGCGGGTTCAAGTTAAAATAATTACCGATATGATAATAATACTTAATTTTGGGAGCCAATTAGTAAAAAGGTTAGACCCTTTTAGGGAAATAAATGATTGAGGTACCAATAAATCTTGTTTTTATGGAAATAGGAAAAACTCTATGTGTTACAGGCAGGGAAGAGTGGCACGAATGGCTGGAGAGGAATCATGATAAGGAAAAGGAGGTTTGGTTGGTTTACAACAATAAAAAATCGGGGAGGAGGATTGGGTATAATGAGGCGGTGGAGGAGGCGTTGGCGTTTGGGTGGATTGATAGCACGGTGAAAAAGATCGATGAATTTTCTACGGCACAGAGGTTTACGCCGCGGAATCCAAAGAGCGGTTATTCGCAGGCGAATATTGAGCGGTTGAGAAAGCTTGTTGAGGAGGGAAGGGTGATTCCTTCGGTGCGCGCCGTGGTGGCGCCGATACTGGCGAAGAAATTCGTTTTTCCGCCGGATGTCATGGCTAAGATAAAAGCCAACAAAACCGCGTGGAAGAATTTCAAAAAATTCTCGCCGGTATATCAACGGATCCGCATTGGCTATGTTGAGGGCGCGCGCTTGCGGCCGGAGGAATTTAACAAGCGTCTGGAAAATCTCATAAAAAAATCGGAACAAAACAAGCAATTTGGCTTTGGCGGAATTGAGAAGTATTATTAATCAACATTGGAATTATTTGTAAAAATAATAAAAAAATATGTTAAACGATTTCAAGCAATTTTTGTTGCGGGGGAATGTGGTTGACCTGGCCGTGGGCGTGGTGATCGGTGCGGCTTTCGGGTCGGTGGTCACGGCACTGGTGGCCGACCTTTTGACCCCGCTCATCGCGGCGGTCGCCAAAGTGCCGGATTTCAGTGGGCTGTTTTTTACGGCAAACGGCAGCAAGTTCATGTACGGCCACTTTATCAATGCCGCCATTTCGTTTGTTCTGGTTGCCGGTGCGGTATTTTTCTTTGTGGTCAAGCCAATGAATATGCTGGTCAGCCGTTCCAAGAAAGATACGGTTGCCCAGCCCTTAACTAAAAAATGCCCCGAGTGCCTGGGCGAAATCCCGGCCGGCGCGAAGCGCTGCATGCATTGCACCCAGATAGTGTCGTAACATTCTCTTGTTGCGGATAAAACATGGCAATATTGGACAAAATCAGGGATTTTATGGAGGAAGCCTTCGCTGGTTCTTTTTTGATTTTCTATTTATTGTGCAAGCACAGGTTTAAATATTGGCGCCAAAAGGATATCAAAAATTATCAGGAAAGGCGGATGAGAGCCGTGGCGCGCCGCGCTTTTGCCAAATCTCCGTTTTTTAAAAACCATTATTCCGGTTTTGATTTGAGCGACATATGGAACTTACCGCCGGTGAATAAAAAAATAATGATGGAAAATCTGACCGGTTACAACACGGTTGGCCTGTCGAAGGAAGAGATCATTGATTTTTGCTTGGAGGTGGAAGGCGCGCGCGATTTTTCAAAAAGGCTTGAGGGGATCAATGTGGGAATGTCGTCGGGAACGAGCGGCAACAAGGGTGTTGAAATAGTCACGCCCCGCGAAGAAGGATATATGAAAGCCGCTTTGCTTTCCCGGTTTGATTTTCCCAAGGGAGAAAAGATAAATCTCGCTTTTATTTTAAGGGTAAGCGCCCCGGCTTTTAATTTGGACAAATTCGGCCATAAGCTTACTTATATAAGCCAGTTAAATCCCATTGAAAAAATAATCGATGAATTGGAAAAACTCGATCCGAACATACTTTCCGCGCCGCCGTCGATGTTAAAGATCATCGCCAAGGAGGTCGAGGCCGGGCGGCTGGCGATAAAACCAAAACGCGTAATATCTTACGCCGAGGTCCTTTACCCCGATGTCAAAATATACCTTGAAAAAGTTTTTGGCGGCGTCATCCACCAAATATACAAATGCACGGAGGGCCCGGTCGCGATTACATGCAGGTACGGCAGTTTGCATATTAACGAAGATTTGGTCGCGGTCGAAACATTGAATGGCGACGGGTCCGCAACCGCCGCCGGGGAGTCATGCAAAAGACTGCTGATAACCGATCTGCACAAAAATTCCCAGCCGATAATCAGGTATGAATTAAACGATATTATTGTCATCGATAAAAACAAATGCCGTTGCGGATCAAATTTCCGGGTGATAAAAGAGGTGCAGGGAAGGGCCGATGACATGTTTTGGGGATTGAGAAACGGCAGCCTTGCCGAACAATTTGTTTTCCAGGATTACATAAGCCGGGCGATAATATCCACTTCCGGGGACATCGATGATTTCCAGGCCATACAAACGGACTATGATAAAATCGTCTTAAGGATTAAGCTGGCGCCCGGAGCGGCGGGAGAAGGGCTCCGGGAAAAACTTTCTTGTTCCATAAAAAAAATATTTTCGGATTATGACTGCGCTTTGCCCGACATTGAAATCATATTTGCCGATCCGGTACCTAACGAATTATCAAATAAACTATCAAGAATAATATGCAAGATAAGCAAATGAACATATGCAGAATCGAGGCTTTTGACATTTTAAGAGGCGTAGCTTTGATGCTGATCATCCTGTTTCACGCATCGGTATATAATTTTGCCAATATCCATAAAATTGATTTCGCAAATCCGCCATTGATCATCATATTAATGAGTTTCATGGCTTTGTGGGGAGGAATATTCATTGTTTATTCAATGATCGTTAATTCTTTGATGGCATTGAGGCGGGCCGAGAAGGGGTTTGAACACAAGATTTTTTCCAACATGGCGTTAACGGGAGGCGTTCTTTTGATTTTTCATTATCTCTTGAATATTTTTATGGGGCGGTGGAATATCGATTTCATCAACAACCGGCCGGATTTGACCGTGGTCGCGGGATCGTTGCGGGAAATGAGCTTCGCGTTTCCACATATCGGCAAGTTTTTTGAAGGGTCATCGCTTTCAACGGTCGGATTAAACCTGATAATTTTATCCGGCGCCATGTTCATGATGTTGCGCAACGGAGGCGAAAAAAAAGCGAAGAGGAATTATTTGATCCTTTGGCTGGCCGGTTTTTCGATTATGGCGTTGTCGTTTGCCAGGGTAGGCATTTTTCCGGTCCTGGCCAAGTCGATTGCCGATGGCAATTATCCGGTAGCGTTATTTTTCAGTTTTTTTATTGCCAATCCGTATCCGTTATTGCCTTATTTGGCATACGGTATTTTTGGTTTAATGATCGGAATGATGATTTACGGCGGCAGGAAAGATTTGTTGAAAAAGATTGTCGTGCCCAGCGGCATTATTTTTATCGCGTTCGGGCTGGCCGGGATGCTCAATTTTAAAAAAACAATATCTACTCCCGATTTTTTTTGGTTTTTTAAAACAAACTTTGAACTGGGGTTGTTTTTAATATTATTATCAACGGCGTATTTTCTTGCGGGACGCGGGCGTTATGTTTCTAAAAAATTGGCGTTCATCGGATGGTTCAGCCGGGTCAGTTTGTCCATATACATGCTCGAGACCATTCTTTCCGAATTATTGAGAGTCGTTTTATCCGGATTCATCCCGGGTTGGAACCAAACGATAAACGGATGCCTGGCGTTTGGGGCGTTCAACATAATTGTTTGGATCGGCATTTTGTTTTTATGGAGGCGATCGGACTTTAAATATAGCCTGGAGTATTATTGGGTGAAGTTATCCTTAAAAATCGGTAAAAGATCCACCAAGCTGGATGATATTTCGTAAGCTTGGCCGCGAAAAAGAGAAATACTAAAGACACATTCGTCTTGCCAAAAAGTCCGAAGCCAACAAGCAGTTCGGATTCGGCGGTATCGAGAAGTATTATTGATCGGGAGGCGGGGGCTTGACAAGTTGTTGTAATAAATTACAATGATTATTGTATATAATTACAATAAAGTATGTTTTCATTGGGTTCTCAAATTACGATAAAACTGCTGGGGTATTATTTTATGAATCCGGAAAAGCGCCATTATGTAAATGAACTGGCGGAAAAGTTGGCGCTTGATCCGGGCAATCTGTCGCGCAAATTAAAAGAATTGGAAAGGGAAGGGATTTTAACCGCCGAAGAGCAGGGAAACCAGAAATATTATTCTTTGAATAAAGCCTATCCTCTGTTGCGGGAAGTGAAAAAAATGTTTGACGCTAAGTATGGAATCGCGGCCTTGCTAAAAAAAGAATTGGGCAAGGTCAAAGGCGTGAAGAAAGCTTATATTTTCGGATCATTCGCGAAAGACACTTTGCAGCAGGAAAGCGATATAGATGTTTTTCTCGTCGGTTCGCATCCTTCGCTTGAGGCAAGACGCCGCCTTTTGCCTTTACAGAAGCGGATCGGCCGGGAAATCAATGTTATCGATATGGGCACAAAGGAGTTTGAGCGGGCAAAGCTCATGAAAGACCCGTTCGTCGAGAATATTTTTTCGGGTAAAATAATTGAATTGATATCAAATTGAATGTTCGAGCGGTTTAAATTTACCATTGGCCAAATAGATAATTACCGCCGGTCGGCGGAGCGCGACTTGGCGATCGCGCGCAAATCGGATATACCCGAGGTTATTTTTCGGTTTTCATATGATGCCTTACTGAAGTTTGCGACCGCGATTTGCGCTCAAAATGGGTTGCGGGTGAAATCCAGGCAGGGCCATCATATTGAATTGATCAAGAAACTGGCGGAACTAATTGGCGATTCGGAGATCGAAGTTTTGGGTAATCAGATGCGCTCAAAAAGGAATTGGGATCTATATGGCGGCGGCGCGCTGATTTCAAGAAAGGAAGCCAAAGAGTATTCCGATTGGGTTTCGATGTTTATCCGATTGAAAATTAATTTGGAAGTTTGCGAAATCTGTCTTCAACCGTGTGAAGCCGGGCGGTTTGAGAATGTAGAATAAATTTAATATGATTCGGCAAAGAAAAACCAAGGCGATAATTTTTGATTTCCATGGGGTGCTGGCTTTCCGAAGAAAAAATTACCAGCCGAATGCGGTTGTTGATGGGATTGATGTAATGATCGGCGATTGCGTTAATGACGCGGAATTCAAGGCGCGGGCGATGGGAAAATATGGGTTGAATGAAAAAGAATTTCAATCGGTTTTAAATCGGATTGTTGATAAATATGAAAAGTTTCCGGCGATTTGGGAGTTGCTTCCCCGATTGCGCCAAAAATACAAATTGGCGATAATCAACAACGGCACTTTTTTGACGGTACCGAAATTCGATGCTAAGTTTTCAATCTATCGCAATTTTGATCTTTTCGTGTCGTCGGCGGTTGAAGGAATTAAAAAACCAAATGCCCGAATTTATCGGCTGGCGGCGCAAAGGCTGGGTGTTGTTCCGGAGGAATGTTTGTTCATGGATGATTCAAAAATAAATGTTGATGGTGCAGAAGCGGTTGGGATGGAAGCAATTCGGTGGGAGAGCAGAGAAGCCGGGTTTGGGAAATTTGCGGATTTTTTAAAATGAGTTTAATAGACCTGCTGCTTAAAGATTTTCTGTTGCAATTTCCATATTTCGGCTGCGCCGGATTCATCATTCGTCGACAGACTTAGCTTAAGTATGCCTCCTCATTCTTCATCCGGCTCGCATATTTTGCTACGCAAAATCGCTTCTGCCCCGAAATCTGAAAATTTCGCTACGGAAATCTTTAAGCAGTAGGTCTAAATAAAAAATTCTATAAATTTAGCTATGGCTAAAAATATAGAATAAAGTTTTATATTAAAACAAAAATTGCGCGGTTGGTTTAAATAATTGCAAAGCAATGGCCAGCCTTCGCCAATGCGAGGGTCGGCCATTGCGGGAAGACTCGACTGCGCGAGCCAAGTTAAAAATGAAAAAAATATTTATTGCGTTGGCGATGTTGTTGGCGGCGGTTGCGGCATTCGCGATTTTTTTTGAATTCAGCACGCCAAAGCAGCGGCAAAAAGATACCATTACGATTTTGCGGGGCGAAAACTCATTGCAGATTGCTGGCGACCTCAAAGCGGAAGGATACATCAATAGCAAGATTTTTTTTGTGCTGGAATTGCTAAAAGGCGGCAATTTTAAAAACCTTAAATCCGGAGAATATGATTTTAAAGATATCGGCCAGACTGAAATGATATATAAATTGGTTCATGCCGATACCGCGGTTAAAACCATCACCATTGTTCCCGGACAGACATTGGCGGATATTGCGGCGGTTTTGCGGCAAAAAGATATCGCCGACGCAAACGAATTTCTTGCCGCTTCTTCCACTTTAAATTTCAAAAATAAATACGATTTTTTGGCGGATTTACCGGATAACGCGGCCATTGAGGGTTATTTTTTTCCCGATACTTACCAATTGCCGCAAAATCCAACCGCAAACGATGTTGTCGGTTTGGCCCTCGATAATTTCGGCAAAAAATTAACTTCGCTTTTGCGCCAAGAAATTAAAAAACGGGACAAAACGATTTTCGAAACGATTATAATGGCCTCAATTCTGGAAAAAGAAGTGATAACTTTGGAGGACAAAAAGATTGTTGCCGGAATTTTACAAAAACGGATAAATAAAAAAATGCCATTGCAGGTTGATTGTACGATTTTGTATGATAATAACGGAAAATTCGATAAAGAAATCGATTCGCCTTACAACACTTACAAATATGGCGGCTTGCCCGCGGGCCCGATTTGCAATCCCGGGATGGAATCGATTGAAGCCGCGATCGAACCGGCAGAAACCCAATACTGGTATTACTTGAGCGCGCCGGACGGCACCACGATTTTTTCCAAAAATTATGACGAACATCTGGCAAATGTCGCCAAATATTTAAAAAAATGAAAGTAATTATTTGCCGGGATGCGTGTTTTCGCATTTCGCGATCTTTAGCGGAATTCCAAGGGATTAACCCTTGGAATCCTGTCCATGGTAATACGGTTAGTTGAACTGATTTTTGACAAAATAAACATTATATTATATAATATCAATGATTTAACCGATGCGCGCGGCGCGCATTTTTGTTTTTATAAACCATATGATCAAATTATTGCGGTCCAAATGGCAAATGGGGGCGCGGGTGATACCGATACTTTTCGCGATTGCGGCAATCAAAGCGCTCGTTAATTTTTATGATTTGGAATTTTTGAATTTAAACACGATTTTCACCGCGTTGATTTCGGCCAATATATTTTTAATCGGTTTTAACATTTCCGGCGTGCTTGCCGATTTCAAGGCCGGAGAAAAATTACCCGGAGAACTGGCGGCAAACATCGAAGCAATTTCCGATGAGTGCGTTTATGTTTACAAGCGCTCGAACAGCGAAGCCGCGCGCGAAGGGTTTGATTATTGCCTGAATTTCACTCAAATCGTGCTGGACTGGCTATACCACAAAATCAAGACTCGCGATGTTTTGCAAAAAATCAATAGTTTCACCAATGTATTTCTGGCGCTGGAGGATAAAAGCCAAACCTCGTTTATGAGCCGGCTTAAGCACGAGCAGTCCGAGATACGGCGGGCGGTGATGCGTATGCATGAAATCCGCGAAGTGCGATTTTCCGAAGCGGCTTATGCCGTTGCCGAAATTATGAGCGGCGCGATGATTTTTGGAATGATATTTTTAAGAATCGATCCTTTTTACGAAAGCTTGTTTTTCACGGTTTTCGTGGCTTTCGTTTTCATATATATGCTTTTATTGATCCGCGATTTGGACGATCCGTTCGCGTATTACGACAAAAAACATTCAGTGGAGGAAATTTCCTTACATTCGCTGGAAGACTTAAAAAATAGATTGGAGGAGCGGCAAAAAAAATTGATTTGAAACAGTTGTGCTATAATAATTATCGATGAAGCCTTCCAAAAAGAAGCGGGTTTAATTAAAAAAATATGGAAATAAAAAATCAACAGATTGTTCCGGCATTGATTTTCGGTTTTAGCATTATTGCGGCCACCGCTTTGGGTGCGGATTCGTTTTACCGGGCCAAACAGCTTTCAAATGTTTTGTCCGTTACCGGATCGGCGGAAAAATCGGTGGTTTCCGATACCGTCAAATGGCAAAGTTCGATTTCGCGCAGCGTTGACGCCAGCCAATTAAAGCAAGGAAGCGCGCAGATTAAAAGCGATATTGAAACCGTACGAGAATATTTCAAGAGTTTGAATGTCCATGAAGCGGAAATTACCGTGAATCCGGTAACCATAACTCCGTTTTGCGAGAGCCAGAACGGTATTTCTTATGATAAGTTCGGTAACCAGTCTTGCGGAAGCAGTCCCACCGCCGGATACAATTTGCAACAGGTTATCGTGATCGGATCCGACCGCGTGGATGAAATTACCAAGCTTACCCAAGACGCATCGGATTATTTTGTGGGCCGGGGACTGGTGTTTACGACACAGAGCCTGGAATATTATTATTCCAAGCTGGCCGATCTGCGGCTTGATTTGCTTACTCAAGCAACCAAAGATGCCAAGGATCGCGCGCAAAAGATCGCGGAAAGCACCGGCAAAAAAATCGATTCATTGCAAACCGCCAGCCAAGGAGTGTTTCAGGTGACCGCTAAAAATTCGGTCGAAGTGTCCGATTACGGAACATATGACACGGCTTCTCTGGAAAAGAAAGTAACGGGAGTCGTCCGCGCTTCGTTCTCGTTGAAATAAACAATAATCAATCCTGGCCGCGGAGTCATTGGCTAAAACAGTGAGCATATAGACAACAAAACCCCTCGCGAGAGGGGTTTTGAGCGTTAAAATTACCGCGCCAAGCCGTTTTCCTTGATGAAGGCAATCTTTTCTCGAAGTGTCTTTTTGGGATTGTTTTTGAAGAAATCCGTGATTTTATTTCTGAATAGCCATCCTAGGCACAGGATTATCCCGGCAAATCCAATCCCCAGCCCAATCATTGTATTGCCGTCAAAACCGGTTGAGATCGTGGTGGCGCCTTGAATTCCGCGGCGGTAAACATATACCGAAGCGTTGGAATTGGCCGAATTGTTGCCCGCGTAGACCGTGGCTACATTGTTCAATGTGGT
>JBARNX010000025.1:0-14566 GCA_049641805.1 Minisyncoccales bacterium | reverse complement strand
ATCTCTCTTTGATTTACCCAGTTTTAAAAAGTAATCGATTTGAGACCGTTCGGCCAATGACAGATGCCCCGCGTTTTTGTCTCATTTTTCCAAATTCTTGCACACAAAGTGATCGGATTCAAATGCGTATCTACCTCAGCCGTTTTATGAAATTCGAATTGAAAGGTTGGGCGCGGCAAATTTGGCGGATATTGCCAGACGAAAAAATCCCTATTTGTTTAAGGCGAAAAATATCGATACCGCCGGCAATTTGGCCGCCGGCATGCTTGACGCTTTTTTGTCTTCGCAAGAGGAAACTATATTTGGCGACTTAATGGAACGGTTGGCGATAAATGTATGCGGGCGGGTTTTTGGCGGCAAAAAAGCCGAACAGGGGAAATATCGCAGCATTGACCTTATGTTTGAACGCGATGGCAAAATTTATATTGTTGGGATAAAATCGGGCCCAAATTGGGGCAATAGCGACCAAGTGAATGCGATGAGAAAAAATTTAAAAATCGCAAAGAAAATTATTCAATCACAGTATCCCGGCAAAGAAATCGTTAATATTAACGGGTGCATTTATGGGCGGGACAATCAAGCGCACAAAGTTAACAAAAAAGATCCAAAGCTAAGCTATTATAAAATTTGCGGCCAATCTTTTTGGGAATTGATATCGGGAGATAATGAGTTGTATAAAAAAATAATTCGCCCCTTGGATAGAGAGGCCAAAAAACGCGATGAAAAGTTCAAAGATTTATATGTTAAAAAAATTAACGAAATGACCAAGGACATTGTTGACCTTTTCTACGAAGATGACAATTTGGATTGGGATAAGATAATAGATTATGTTTCCAAAGCGAAATCATAATTTTCGGAAAGATTTTTTTAAAAAATTGCAAGAATTAAGCGTTTGCATTTTTTATTGAATTAATATGCAAATATTTTAGTGATTTGCATGAAAAAAGAGAAGGTTTTGGCGCGGTCGGGTATGTGGACATTTGGATGTCCACAGTGTCGGAAAGTGGCGCAACCGGGACAACGAATATGCCCTAAGGGGCATAAGCTAAGGCGATTTAAGCTTTAGCTTTTTTAAATTTGCAAGAGTCTTTTAATTTATTGCGATTGGCGATAATATGGGAAAATATGGATTACGAAGATAAAAAGATCAGGGTGGTCTGCGCCATGTCGGGAGGGGTGGATAGCGCGGTGAGCGCGGCGATTTTGGTTAAAGAGGGGTTTGAGGTGGTTGGCGTGTTTATGAAGTTTTGGGCGGATAAGCCGGTAAACAATGTATGTTTGCCGCAAAACCGGTGCTGTTCTGAAGAATCCGAGACTCGGGCGCGGAAGACTGCCTTGCGGTTGGGAATTCCGTTTTATGTTTTGGATGTGCGCGATGAATTCAAGAAATTGGTGGTGGATCGGTTTATTGCCGATGTCAAAATGGGGTTGACGCCCAATCCTTGCGTAGTTTGCAACCAGGAGATCAAGTTCGGATTATTGATCAACAAAGCCTTGGCGATGGGCGCGGAATTCGTGGCTACCGGGCATTACGCGCAAATCAGAAAAACCCGGAATGGAATTTATCATTTATTAAAAGGCAGGGATAAAGCCAAGGATCAGTCGTATTTTTTATGGCGGTTAAATCAGGAGCAATTGGGCCGGGTGATTTTCCCGGTTGGTTGTTTTGAAAAAAGCGGAGTGCGGGAATTGGCTAAAAAATGGAAATTGCCCGGCGCGTTTGCGCCGGAATCGCAAGAAGTTTGTTTCGCGAACGGCGATATCAATAAATTTATCGAAAAATATTGCGGCGCCAAGCCGGGCGATATCGTTGATGGCGCGGGCGGTATCATCGGCCGGCACAATGGTTTGTGGTTTTATACCATCGGCCAGCGCAAGGGCATCGGGCTTTCCGGCGGGCCGTTTTACGCGGCAAAAAAAGATTTTCGAAAAAATCAATTGATTGTGGCGCTTTCGGCCAAAGAAACGGTTTCGGATGAATCGGGAATTGACGATATTCGTCTGATTTCAGGAATTAAACCAGTTTTGCCCTTGAAAGCCAAAGTAAAAATACGATACCGGAGCAAGGAAGCGGCCGCGGTTATTTTTGGCCAATCCGGCCGATACCGATTAAAATTCGCCAAGCCGCAATTCGCTCCGGCTCCCGGCCAATCCGCGGTATTTTATCGCGGCCGGGAACTTTTGGGCGGCGGGATTATAAAGGCGTAAGACTAAGACGGAATATGCTATTTGTTGTTTTGCACTTTGCGCTCGCATTGTGGTATTATTGATAAACGGAGGAACAGAATTTTAGCGAAAATATAATGAAAACGAAAAAAAACAAGATAATCCGGGAGAAAAATGCCAGGACGAAGAAAGCGCCGGTAATCGTTGAGAACCCGAAAATCACGGCGCAAAAACCGCTCGTAAAAATCGCGTCAAAACTGCGATCGAAGGTATTGAATATCAAGGCGGTGGAACAGGGACATGCCGGAACAAAGGGAAGCGCTTCGATATCGGGCGGCAGGCGCCTTCGCAAAACTTTGGCAAGCCAAGCCGCCGGCAAGACGATTGATCCGGAGTTTGAAGTTAAAAAAACCAAGATCAGGATCATCGGCATCGGCGGCGGCGGCGGAAACATTGTTTCCGAAATTGCCGCCAAGGTTAAAAAATCTTCGTTTTATATCGCCAATACCGATTTCGCGGCGCTGCGCAACGCGCCTAAGAATGTGTCGGTTTTCCAGTTCGGCGAAAACTTCACGCACGGGTTGGGCACGGGGATGGATGCGCGGATCGCCGAAGAAGCCGCATCGGCAGACCGCGAAAGCATAAAAAAAATGCTTGAAGGCCAGGATTTGGTCATACTTGTTTCTTCTCTTGGAGGCGGCGCGGGTTCGGGCGCGGCGCCGGTGTTCGCGCAAATATCGAAAAGTTTGGGAAATCTGACCTACGGTATTTTTACCCTGCCGTTTGTTTTTGAGGGCGTTAAAAAAGACGAGATCGCCAAGAACGCGCTGGAGAAATTGAAGCCTTATATGAATGCGATGACCATTTTGCCCAATGAACGGGTTTTTGAGGTGGTTCCGAAGAATACTCCCTTTAACAAAACTCTTTCCTATGTCAACACAATGCTTTCCGACAGTCTTGAGGGGCTGATCGAAACGATTTATGACACCGGCGTTATCAATATTGATTTCGCCGATTTGCGGGCGATTCTTGCCGGCAACGGAAAGATGGCGTTTTTAAACACCGTAACTTTCAAAAAAGGCGGCGAGGCGAATCTGGACGCGTTTGAAAAAGCTTTTGACTCCCCGCTTTATCCGTATATGATCGACAAGGCGCGCGGGCTTTTATTGAATATCGTCGCCCAGAATGATTTGAAATTGCTTGAAGTCAACCGGATATTGATCAGTGTGGCGAGCCGTATCCATAAAGATGCCAAGATAATTTTCGGGGTTGGCCACGAAGGAGCTAAGGCGGATTGGGTCAGGGTAACGGTGCTTGCGACCGGATGCGTCTATGGCGGCGCCGAAGATAACGCCAAAGAATCCGTTTTGGCCGCGGAAAAAACCAAAGAAGCGCCGATCGCCGCGGCGGCAAAGTCGGATCGAAAACCGGCGGAAAAGAAAAATCCGGCGGCGGCAAAAAACGCGAAAAGAATTTCACCCAAAAAAAACAGCGGGGTCAAACCGCCAAAACCGCGGAAAAAAATTGAAATTAAAAAATCCGCGCCGGTGAAGATAAACGCCGCGCCGGCGGAAAAGAAAAATCCTCAAATCGCTCCCCGGGAGCGGCCCGTGGCGGCCGCGGAGGAAAACCATGAGGTTGGCCGGGGGCAAAGCATTCCCGTCCAATTCGAGGCTCCGGTAAGGAAGAACGCGTTGCAGGTGAAGAAAGAAATCGAGATGGAAGAAAATGAGATGCTGGAAAAAGAAAAGGCATGGGAGATGCCCGCTTTTTTGCGCAAGCAAAAAAGATAATGTCAAAATTTCCAATATCCAATTTCCAATAAATTATAAAATGTCAGAATTTTGAAATTTTAAATTTGGACATTTATTTTGGAATTGGGAATCGGTAATTTGTCGTTGCTATTTATGTACGATTTAATCATCATCGGCGCCGGACCGGCGGGAATGACCGCCGCGATTTATGCGGCGCGGCAAAAGATAAAATCGGTTTTGATCACGCGCGAATTCGGCGGCCAGATGGCAAAAAAAGAAGTGGCCATTGAGAATTATCCGGGTTTGGGAATCGTTGAGGCGCCGGAATTGATTGCGAAATTTAGAGACCATTTGAAATTGCTGGGCGCCGAAATTATGATTGCCGACGCGATTAAGCTGGAAAAAACCGGAGCAGGGTTTTCTTTGGTTACCGAGCGCGAAAAACTTGAAGCGCGGGCGGTGATAATCGCCACCGGTTCGTCGCCGCGGATGCTGGATATTCCGGGCGAAAAAGAGTTTTTGGGACGGGGCGTGGGTTATTGCGTCACCTGCGACGGGCCGCTGTTTTCCAAGCGCGATGTGGCGGTGGTCGGCGGCGGGAATTCCGCGTTTGAGGCCGCGCTGTTCCTGGCGAAATTTGCCAAGAAAATATACATTTTGGAACGCGGCCCGGCGGTTTTCGCGGATGCTTCCAACCGGGAACTGGTGGAAAATACCGGCAAGGTGGAAATTATCGCCAATGCCGGGATCGCGCGCATCGAAGGCGCGAATTTTGTGAAAAACATTGTTTATCAAAATGCGGCGGGATCCGAAATCAGTTTGCCGGTGGAGGGGGTTTTCATCAAAGCGGGCAATCAGCCGGCGTCGTCATTCGCATCCGGTTTGGTTGAGTTGAACGGCCGCAATGAGATCAAATTCGATTGCAGCAATTGTCAGACAAAAACTCCGGGATTGTTTGTGGCCGGCGATGTGAGCGAAATGAAATTCAAGCAAATCGTGGTGGCGGCCGGAGAAGGCGCCAAAGCGGCCATGGCCGCGGGAGAATACTTGAGGAAAGTTAAAAATTGAAAGATCAAAATTTAAAATTAAGGAAAAATTCCTTGCGGAATTTTAATTTTACAATTTTAAATTGTCATTTTTAATTTTTAAATTAATAAAAGTTTACAGCATTATGCTTGGCCAATCTTCAAACAAAATTAAATCAGTCAAAGCGAGAGAAATTCTGGATTCGCGCGGGAATCCGACGCTGGAAGTTTGCGTGGCGACGGGCGCGGGCGAATTTTTCGCGGGCGTGCCTTCGGGCGCGTCCACGGGCGTTTACGAAGCGGCGGAATTGCGCGACGGCGATTCGATCCGCTACAACGGAAAAGGCGTTTTAAAAGCGGTTGCCAATGTTAATTCAATCATCAATCCGGAATTGATCGGTATGGATTGCCGCCGGCAACAGGAAATCGATCAAAAAATACGGGAGATCGACGCCACGCCGAATAAAGTTCGTTTGGGTGCCAACGCGATATGCGGAGTGTCGCTGGCGTGCGCGCGCGCCGCGGCGGGCGCGCAAAAAAAACCGCTGTATGAATACATCGCTAGATTGGCAAAAAACAAGAAGATCGTTTTGCCCAAGCCGTGTTTTAATGTTATTAACGGCGGCGCGCACGCGGGCAACGATTTGGATTTTCAGGAATTTATGATCGTGCCGCAAGCCGAAAAATTTATCGATAACCTGCGAATTGCCAGCGAGGTTTACCATCAATTGAAAAAGGACCTTGTTTTCGAATACGGCAAATCAAGCGCGAACCTGGGGGATGAGGGGGGATTCGCGCCGCCGTTGAAAACCCCCAAGGAAGCGCTGGATTGCTTGTGCGCGGCGATTGCAATCGTCCAGCCGCCTCTGCCGGTGAAATTTATCATTGATGTCGCGTCGAGCCAATTTTTCAATTCCGGAAAATACAATACTCGTATGGGCAGTTTTGACAGTGCCAATTTGGCCGGTTTTTACGCGCAGTTGATTTCGCAATATCCGCAGATTATCGGCCTGGAAGATCCGTTTGCCGAAGACGACTGGGCGGGGTGGCGGGGATTTTCATTTACGGGGATGGTAATCGGAGATGATTTGCTGGTGACCAATCCGCAAAGAATGAAAGAAGCCAAAGAAAAGAAGGCGTGCAACTCAATGATTTTGAAGATCAATCAAATCGGCACGGTGAGCGAGGCGCTGGAGGCCGCAAGATTGGCAAAAGAATATGACTGGAAAATCATCGTATCGCATCGCTCCGGCGAAACCAACGATGATTTCATCGCGGATTTCGCGGTCGGCATCGGTGCAAATTTTATTAAAACCGGCGCGCCTGCTCGGGGCGAACGGGTTGCCAAATACAATCGATTGGCCAAGATCGAGGAAGAAATTACAGGAAAATAATTTTATGTTCAAAATCGTTTTGCTGCGGCACGGAGAATCCATATGGAACAAGGAAAATCGGTTTACCGGCTGGGTTGATGTCGAATTGTCGGAACGGGGCGTCCAAGAGGCAAACGACGCGGGAAAAATTCTTAAAAATGAAGGATATGTTTTTGATTTGGCGTTTACTTCGGTGTTGAAGCGGGCGATTGATACCACGGTCATTGTTTTGCGGGAAATGGGTTTGGCCGGGATTGAAACGAAATGCATTTGGCAATTAAACGAGCGGCATTATGGGGCCTTGCAAGGTTTGAATAAGGGCGAGATGGCGGCAAAATACGGCGAAGAACAGGTGCGGATATGGCGGCGCAGTTATGGCGTCCGGCCACCGGAGATGGAAGAAGAAAATTACCGCCGGCAAAACGAACTGGAAATTTTTAGATCCGTGCCGGTTTATAAAATGCCGCGCACCGAATCGTTGGCCGATACCTATAGCCGCACAATAGATTATTGGAATTCGGATATCGCGCCCGCGATCAGGGACGGCAAAAAGATACTGATCTCGGCGCACGGCAACAGCTTGCGCGCGCTGGTCAAATATCTGGACGACATCGGCGACAAGGAAATCTCGGAACTGAACATCCCCACCGGCGCGCCGCTGGTCTATGAATTGGACGATGATTTGAAGCCGATAAAACACTATTATTTGGGCGATCAAGTTGAAATTGCGCGGAAAATTGCCGCGGTTAAAAACCAATACAAAATATAAATACGAAGATTAGCGTTTAGCTTCCATTTTTAAATTCTCAAGAATGTGAGAATGTCCGTAATCGCGTTGGCGATAGAAGTCAAAAAGAGCTGGCTTATAAAAACGAAGCTTGCGTTAATTTGAGGATGCTGATAAAATCAAAATCGTAAGAAAATAACAAAAAAATATGGCAAAATACCAGGTGAACAAAGACAAGTGTTTGGGATGCTTTATTTGCACCGTGAACTGTCCGGCGGGAATGGCGCAGGATGACGACGGCAAGGCCAAAGTGGTGGATTCCGACGCGGTGGAAAATTGTGGCGGCGAGAGCGTCTGCCCCCACGGCGTGATTGAAAAAGCGGAAGAATAACTCTTGGAAGCAAAACGCCCGGCGGGGCGTTTTTGTGTTTGACTTTGGCCATAATTTTGGATATTTTGAAAATATCAGAAACACAACGGCGTGTAATATGGTTGGTTTATAACGATGATGTTACCCGTGAGCGGGTTTTTTGTTTGTGTTTGACAATGGTTGCGGGCCGGCTATAATTTCATTGTTTTGGGTTTTAATTATGAATATATAGCCATTGCGACGATTAAAAATTAAAAAAATTCCTATGGTTAATTGGACAAAAAAAGTGCAGGATCGGATCGCCAGAGTGCCGGTGCGCGGCGGGCGATCGGCAAAAGATATTAAAAACGGGTTTGACGATCTGATGTTTGTTCCGGCGCAGCTGGCGAAGTGTCCTGTTGATTATTTTAAAGAAAAAATTTCTTCCAAAACGATTTTGGGAAAAAACAGTTCCCGGCCGGTGGAAATTGAAACGCCGATATTGATTGCGGCGATGTCTTTTGGCGCACTGTCAAAAAATGCCAAAATCGCGCTGGCGAAAGGGTCGGCGCGGGCCGGTACCGTTGCCAACACCGGCGAGGGCGGAATGTTGCCCGAAGAACGGCAATTTGCCGATAAATTGACAATTCAGTACAGCACGGGCCGGTTTGGCGTTAATGAGGAAGTTTTGAAGAAGGCCGATATCATTGAAATTAAAATCGGCCAAGGAGCCAAAGGCGGCCAGGGCGGGCTTTTGCAAAAAGAGAAATTGACCGCCGAGGTGGCCGCGGCCAGGGGCGTGAAAATGGGGCTGGATGTCCATTCGCCGGCGTATCACTGCGATATTAAAAACGCCGATGATTTGAAAGTCAAAGTTGATTGGTTGCGCGGACTGTCGGGCGGCGTGCCGATTGCGGTCAAACTGGCGGCGGGCGATGTGGCAAGCGATGTTAAAATCGCGGCGCAGGCAGGCCCGGATATTATCGCCATTGACGGGCATCACGGCGGCACGGGAGCCGCGCCGGAAGTGATGCTTGATGAAATGGGAATACCGGCTTTTCACGCGCTGGTTGCCGCGCGTGAAATTTTGGACGGTATGGAAGCGGAGCAAGAACTGTGGATCGGCGGCGGGTTTTACACCGGCGGCGATGTGGCCAAGGCACTGGCGCTGGGCGCGGACGCGGTGTTTATGGGTTCGGCGATGCTGGCGGCGCTGGGATGCGTGGGGTGCAATTTATGTTATACCGGCCAATGCCCCAAGGGGGTGGCCACGCAGGATCCCGAATTGGCGAAAAATATTGATGTTGAAGCGGCGGCAAATAATGTTGCCAATTTTATCAGGCACTGCAATGAAGAAATCAAAATGATCGCCGGCGCCGCCGGCCATAACGATATTCACAATCTCGACAAAGACGACCTGCGTTCCCTGACCGCCGAAGTTTCTCAAATCACCGGCATCAAACCCGCCGGTGAATAAAAGAGTTGGGCTTTCGCGCCATTGCCGTCGGTTGTTGGCGCAATTTATCAATAAGGCCGCGAATCGCCGCGGCCCTTTTTGTTGTTTTCATTTATTTTTGATAAAATGAACGAATATGATCAGCTTGTTTTGCGAATGGTATTTTTTGGAAATTCCCGCAAAAATCAAAAAAATTTGGGGGAATTATTTGTGGTTTTTCGCCAAGTATTTCGCGCTGTCCGATATGTTGCGGGATTTTTTAAAACCTTGGAAGGGGCTGACATTTTCGCGCCAAAAGCGGGCGTTTGAAATCGGCGACGCGTTTTCGGCGATGTTCGGCAATTTGATTTCGCGGATGATCGGCGCGCTGGCGCGGTTGTTTTTCGTTGCTGTCGGATTGGCGGCCGAGGCCGCGGTTTTTGTCGGAGGAATTGCCGCGTATATCGGGTGGCTGGTTTTGATTCCGGCAATTTTTTATTTTCTGTTGAAGGGTCTTGAATTGCTGGTTTGATAATGCCGGGGGTTGTTATAACTTTTTTCCGGTTTTCATTTTGCGGCCGATTTCTAGCTCTCATAAGCCAAGGATAGGCCATAGTTTAGATAAAATTATTATGGCTAATGATTTTTCCGAATCATCCACATTCAAATCGGTGGATCGGGCGAAAGTTGTGCCGCTGGGTTTATTTTTATTTTTGAAACGCGCCAGTTTCATTGTCTTGGCCGCGGGGCTGTCAATTGAACTGGCACGCGCTTTGTTTGCCGGGTTTGCGGCCGCGCCGTTCTTTTTGGCGGCGATCAATAAAGATTTATTAGCTGGAACGGTTTATCTTTCGCTTTCTTTCTGGATGGCTTTTACCTTGGCCGTTGCTTTCGCGCGCCAGAAGATAATGCGTCCGGGCCGACGGCTTGATCAATCCGCGGCGGAAGGCAATTTGTACGACTATCTTGATTTTGAAGCCGCGCGCATATTAAAAAAGACGCTATCGCACCAAAATTTACCGTTCGATAAATTGCTTTTGTACTATATTCTTAAATCGGACGATTTGTCGTTTGCGCTTAAACGGCTTTGCGTTGATCGTGCCACCTTAAGTCGCGATTTGTTGGCAGGGATGAAAAAAAACTCGAAATCAATTGAGTCGGCGGATTCAAAACCGGCGGAGCCTGCCAACCGGGAATCACGCGACGCTGTAATGGCGGCCGCGTTTGATACCGCCATGGAAAACGGCAATTCCAAAATAACGGTTTTCGCATTGTTTTTAGCTTTGGCCAACCGTGACTCGAATTTCCAAAAAATAATGGACAAGTTGGCGCTTTTAAAAGAGGATGTCGAGTCGGCGGTTTTGTGGCAGATGAACCGGCAGGAATACCGGGTTTTTCGGAAAAAATTTTGGGAGCGCGACAATTTGCGTTTGTCTCTGCCAACGAGTCCGGTGCGCGACCTTGTCGGCGGTTATACCGTTAATTTGGATTCTTATTCAAGGGATTTGTCGCTGAGCAGCCCTTTGCATCGCGCCGGCGTTGTTTTGCATTTATCCGAAATTCAGCGCCTTGAAGAGGCGTTAACAAAGAAAAGCGGGAATGGCGTGCTGTTGGTGGGCCAAATCGGCTGTGGCCGCAAGAGTGTGATTTATAATTTTGCCAACCGCGTGGCCGGCGAAACCGGGCCGCGGGCGCTGAAGATGCTGCGGATTGTGGAATTGGATATGCAGAGCGTTATCGGCCGGAACTCCGACAAATCAAAACTGGCCGCGGCGATAGAGAAAATTTTTTATGAAGCTGCCGCGGCGCGCAATGTGGCGATCGTTATTCCGGAAATTCAAAATTATATCGGTTCGCTTGCCGATGGGCAAAAACTGGCGCAGATCGATATTAGTCCGATACTTAACAAATATTTAGCCGTTCCGGGTTTTCGCGTTATTGGAATTACATCTCCCGAAGGTTTGCGCCGTTCAATCGAAATGGCCGGCGACATTGCCGCAAGATTCACAAAGATTGAGTTGCGGCCGGTAACGCCGCAGGACGCGATGCGCGTGTTAAAAGAGGAAAGTTTGCGTTGCGAAGCCGCGACCGGATTGTTTTTTCCGATTGCGACGCTGAAGGAAATCGTGAAGCTTTGCGAAATGATTGGCGGCGAGCGCGTTTTTCCCGAAGTTGCCGTGGATCTTCTGAATGATATTGTTTCCAATAAAATTAATTCTTCGGGCAAGATAAACAGAATGGTTTCGCCCGGGGAAGTCGCCGCGTTTTTCACCCGCGAATACAATATGCCGGCCGGCGCGGCGCAAAACAAAGAAAAAGAGATTTTGCTCAATCTCGAGGATTTGATTCACGAAGGCTTGGTGAACCAGAAAGAAGCGGTGGCGGAAATCGCCAACGCGATGCGGCGCTCGCGCGCGGAAATCAAACAGCAAAAACGCACCATCGGCAATTTTCTGTTTTTGGGGCCCACCGGCGTGGGCAAGACCGAAACCGCCAAACAGCTGGCCAAAGTTTATTTCGGTTCGGAGAAGAATATGATTCGCCTTAATATGGCCGAATATCAGACCGTGGATGCGATTGAAAAATTGATTGGCGGTGACCGTAATCCGGGGTATTTAACCGGCGCGGTGCGCGAAAATCCGTTTTCCTTGCTTTTGATCGACGAAATCGAAAAAGCCGATATCCGCTTGCTGGATATATTTTTGAGTATTTTTGACGAAGGCCGGATTACCGACGGACTTGGCCGCGAGATTGATTTCCGGCACGCGATAATCATTGCTACCTCAAACGCGGGCGCAGAACTGATTCGGGAAGCGGTTGGCAACGGGATGCCGGCGGCGGATATGAGAAATTTAATTATTGGCGAATTGCTTAAAAGAGGCGTTTTCAAACCCGAGTTTGTCAATCGCTTCGATGCGGTGGTGATGTATCGGTCGCTTGGCGAAAAGGAAATTGAGCAAGTGGCGCGGTTAATGCTGGAAAGCGTGCGGGTCGGTTTGGCTCAAAAGCGCATTAAATTTGAAGTAACGGATAAACTGGCGCGGGAATTGGCCCGAATCGGTTTTGATCCTGTTTTTGGCGGCCGGGCGATGCGCCGCGCGGTTCAAAACAAAGTGGAAAACGCGATTGCTTTCGGGTTACTGTCGGAATCGGTCAAGCCCGGAGACACCATTTCGATCAATCCCCGGACATGGCAAATTGAAACTGAAACGCCGGGAAAATGAAAAATAAGGCCAGCAAAAAAATCAAATTGCCGCTCGCGACCGCCTTTATCGCGATGGGAGGCTACCGCCGGCAAACCGTTTCCGCCGGCGGCGGGGGAAGAAGACGAAAGCCGTTATTCAAAGTAAATTAAGGATTTGTGATTTTGTGTTATAATCCCAGATTGTGAATAGCCATAAATTCAAATACTAAGCAATGGCAAATAAAAACAAAAGCGTGGATAGATTTGCATTTCTACTGCCCGCGATGTGCGCTTGTCTGTCTTTGTATCTTTTTTTGGCGGCGGATATTGTGCTTGCGGCCGCGACTCCAAAGTATGTTGTTGTCCACGCGTGGAATCCCGGAGCCGACAATCCGAATTATTTCAAGGGATGTTCAACGCAATGGATCAAACCGATACTGGATGCGATCGGAAAAAGGGGAAACGGAGCGGTTCAACTGGGAATTTCAGATGTGATATACGCTTTGAATACCGATGATGCAAAAATTCAATCTTGCCTAGATGATTTTTTCAGTTCTTCCGAGCAATATGACATTCCTTTTATGTTGCATATTGATACGGAGCGCTTTTGGGATTCCCGGCCGGATTTGTGGAATTGGTTTGATCCGGCGTCGTTGGGCTACAACCCGGCAAATATTGATAATGTTGAATGGAGCGGCTGGAACAAGGGGACTAAAGAGTCGTTTATCAATTGGGGTTATCCGATAAAATTGTCTCCCAAGCCTTGCTATGAAAGTCCCGTTATCAAGCAAGTTGTTGAGAAGAAATTCGGCATTATCTCCGACAAAATAAGCAAATGGCGCAAAAAATTGGCGGATGAAGGCAAAGAGTATCTGTTTTTGGGGGTTAACTTGGGATGGGAGACCGGGATTGATGATTATCGCAGTGCCAGTTGGGCGACCGCGCCTTATAAATATCAATTGGGCTATAACGCGCTTTCAAAAAAAGGATTCAACGCCGCCAATCCCCCTGCCGACATAAACTCGGAGCTGGTAAAAGTTGTCGCCGATTTCAATAAATTCCGGGCCAAGCTTTTGTATGATCGCGGCATTCCCAAAGATAAGATATTCACCCATTCCTGGGCCGCGGACGATAAAATTCCTCTTGGTTCAAGCGGTTATACCCAAAACGGCCCGATTTCAAGCGCAAAAAACGACTACAGTATTTTGGGGGTGAGTTTATATCCGCCCTCATATAACACAAATCGGGTAAAAAATGAGATTGGAACGGCGCCTTGGGCGCTTATTGAATCTCCTCCGGGCGCGATATTGACCGCGCCGGCAGGTTATTTAAGCGTCAAGGATTGGCTTAATTTCGGTAATTGCAAATTGGCGGTAGTTTACGGATTGAGCGCATCTCAATCAAATACCTTGCCTCAGATACGCCAACTGGCAACACTACTGCCGGATAATGGCAATCCGATTGGATTTTTTGATCATGCCGATTGCAACTATGCCGGCGGCTGGGTTTGCGACAAGGACGATTATAACCGTTCCCTTAAAGTTAAAATTTTTGCTGATGGCGCTATCGGGCAAGGGTCATTGATCGGCACGGTATCCGCCGATATGAATCGTGAAAATGCGGTGGCCGGGTTATGCGGGGGCAATGCCAAGCATGGATTTACTTTTTCGATGCCTGCCTCCCTTAAAGACGGTAAAAACCACAGTATTTATGTCTACGGGGAAGATTTTCCGTCGGGAAATAATATATTGCTTGGGGTGTCCAATTCAAGCGCGAATTCGTTGACAATAACTTGCGCCGATCCCCGGATTTGCACGCCGGGTTCGGCGAGCGGTTGCAAGGTTTGCAATTCCGGCGGCAGCGCTTGGGTGGATACCGATTTCAAATGCCAAAGCGGGCAGATTTGTTCAAATGGCGTTTGCCAAAATGTTTGCGTTCCGAAAACTTGCACCGGCATGGGTTATTCCTGCGGGAATCAAAGCGATGGTTGCGGGGGGATGTTAAATTGCGGCACTTGCGCGGCGGGCAAAGTTTGTTCCCAAGGGGGATGCGTTTCCAATTGCGCTTCCCATGCTTATAAAAAATGTTCGGACGGCAATTTGTATTGGTATAACTCCTGCAACAACAAAGAAGAACTGGCGCAGAATTGCGAGGTATTGAAAATTTTGGATTATCGCTGCAAGAGCCAAATACTCCAAAAGAAAATTATCACCGGTGATTGCGCTAATGATGCTTGCATTGTCAATCCGGTCTGGACCGACGCCGCGGATTGTTCCGCGGCGGGCAAGATTTGCGAAAACGGCGCGTGTATTGTTTCGGAAATCGTGGCAACAAATCAAGTTTGCACGCCCAAAGAGGTTTCCGGATGCAGAATTTGCAACATGGCGGGTACGGATTGGATCAATGACAGTTTGAAATGCACCAATGGAGAAATGTGCGTTGACGGCGAGTGTGTTTCCGCTATTACTGTTGTTGAACCAAAAGATCCGGAGCCGGCAACGCGCGCCGAGATTCTGCAAAAAATCGCCGAGATCAAACAATTGCTGGCACAAT
>JBARNX010000022.1:0-1560 GCA_049641805.1 Minisyncoccales bacterium | reverse complement strand
GAATTACAGAATAAGTATTTAAAATTGATTCAAAGATTTGAGAAATAACTTCCTTTTTAATTCGACCGAAATTAATTGAAAATTAAGCGATTCAAACATTTTGTAAGTTTTCATTTTTATTATAAATTTATTTGCCAGAATCAGGGTAACAAAGGTTTCTGTAAAGTAACCAATAAAAAAATGTTTACTGATCCGAACCAGGAGTTTGATAAGTGCAAGGAGTGCCGTATGCCGCTGGAAAATGAGCAGGATGCTTGTTCTTGCGATCCCGTGCTTTGTTATCATTGCTGTAAGTGTGGCGACGAATGCGTTTGCGGTTGTAAGAACCGCGTGAAGAAAAGCGAGGAGAAGGCTGAATTTTGATTTTGAAAGTCGAAGTCCCGCTGCCGCGGGACTTTTTTTGATGTGCGGCGCGTAAAACTTGGTTTGCAAATATTGGAATTACAGTGATAAAATATAAATATAATAAATAAAAAAATGGCAATAATGGAAAAAATCAATCTTTGGGCCAAGCCGGTTTTGAAGATCGGCGGTCTGGCGGTTTTGGGAGCAATTATTCTTTACGCGGCGTTTGTTTTTCTGGGATCGCTATTCGGTTCGTATCCGGGAAAAACGCAATCAATCGGCGGCTATTCGAAAATGGCGAATTATGATTTCGGTTATTTGGAAAATGCGGCGGCGCCGATGCCGGCGGAATCAGGAATTTTCAAATCAACCGGATTATCGTCGAGGAACGCGGTTTCTTCGGACAGCGACGACTCATATGCCGACGATGGATATGCAATCGGAAATCAGGCGGAAAAATATGAAATTACCGATTACAACGCCAACATCGAAACCGGCCAGCTGGAAAAATCTTGCGCCGCCATCGGCGGATTGAAGTCGCGGGAGGATGTTATTTTTGAAAGCGCCCGCGAATATCGCAACGGTTGCAGTTATTCGTTCAAGGTCAATCGCGCCAAAACCGATGAAATACTGGCGTTGATTAAAGAAATGGACCCCAAAGAATTATCCGGGAGCACTTACACCATCCAGGAGCAGGTTGATGATTATACCAGCCGGATCGATATTTTGCAGAAGAAGTTGGCGTCAATTGATGAAACTCTCAACAACGCGACGGGCGCCTACGATGATGTAACGCAAGCCGCGGCCGGCGCCAAGGACATCGAAACTTTGGCGAAAGTTATCGATAGTAAAATAAACACAATTGAGAGGCTGACGCAGCAGCGGATCAGCATTAACTCCCAGCTGGAACAAATTCAGCGCGGGAAGGCCGAGCAGGTTGACCGCTTGAATTACACTTATTTTTCCGTGGACATCGTTAATGGCGCGTTTATCGACTTTCAAAATCTGGGAGACTCGTGGAATCTGGCTCTCAAGGTTTCAATCGCCAAGATCAACCAAACCATCCAAAATATCAGCATTAATCTGATTGGATTTATATTCATTTTGTTGCAGTATGCCATTTACGCGTTTATTTTGCTGATTGTTGCCAAGTATGGCTGGAAGCTGGCTAGGCGCATCTGGCAGAACCGATAATCGGGCAATTATCATCAATCG
>JBARNX010000017.1:0-20199 GCA_049641805.1 Minisyncoccales bacterium | reverse complement strand
GAAAGCGGCTGCCGGATATCATTCTCATTGGGCAAGATATTCTTTTACCGCGTTCTTTGCCTACGCGGCCCTGTCGCTGACGGTAAAATATGTCATGATTATGGGCGTTAACCAGCTGGTGTTTTTGTTCTGGGCGATATTGGGATCGCTTTTCTTTTTTGCCGCCGAAACCGGGATAAGAAAAATTTCAATTTTGAATTTTAAAAAACAAACCGGTCCGCTTCTATTATTGGGCGTGGCGTCGGGAATTGGCAATATTTTAATGTGGAACGCGTTTGCCCACGCGCCCAATATGGGTTATGTCAATGCGATCAGCACAATTAATGTGGCAATAATCAGTTTGCTGGCGGTCAAGCTGTTCGGCGATGAGCTTACCAAACAAAAATCGCTGGGCATCGCTGGCGTGACAGCCGGGCTTTTGTTAGTAGTATTAAATTAAAATAATTCATGAATTCAGATATCAAGGCGGTGGTTTTGGATGTTGATGGGATTTTGGTCGGTTTTAAGGACGGGCTGAATTTCCCGATGCCTTGTTTGGAAATCGTCAACGCGCTCAAAACGATAAAAGAGAGCGGGGTGCCGGTGATTCTATGTACCGGCCGGCCGTTTTACACGCCGGCGATGAAATACGTGATTGAAGCCGCCGGACTGGACAATTTCCATATCGGCGAGATGGGTTGCCTGATAATAAACCTGTTCTCGGGCGACGTATTGCAATGCAAAACCATCGAGCAAGGCGTTTGTCTTCAGTTGGCGCGGCGATTGCTTGCAAACGATATTGTCGTTAATTTTTTCACCGCGGAAAAATACTATGTCCAGAAAAACCAGGCCGATAACGAAATCAGCAAGTTGTTATCCGCGTCAATTGAAACTTTGCCGCAAGTGGTTGATTCGCTTGGAGAGAGTATTAAAGGCTCCCAAGTGTTATATATGTCAGGCTGTTCCGCAAAGAAGATCGCTGGAACGGCAATGAAGAATATTGTCCGCGAATTTGATGGAAAATTAGACGTGTTATGGGGGAACAATTTATTTATGACCGACCATTATCACGGTTTTTTCACGCCTTCCGGAGTATCGAAAGCAGCCAGTTTGTCGAGGCTTCTCGATCATTTGGGCATACCTTTTGAAAATGTTTTGGGCGCGGGCGACGGCGTTGTCGATTGGGATTTTATGCAACTATGCGGCTATCGCGCCACGCTCGAAAACGCCCTGCCCCAAGTGAAACAAAACATCGCCATCGCCAACGACCCGCACCGCAACTTCCTCGGCCCCCACGTAGACCAAAACGGCATCTTGGATGCATTTAATCATTTTGGTTTGTTTTAAATCTTCGTATTTGTCCGAAGTCAATTATTGTTATCTATATTGTCTTCCAAATTCTGCATATGCAAAATTTAGAAGACAAGTTATAATTACATTATAATTATTTTTTTATAGTTGCGGGTGAAGAATCCAATTAAAAAACATGAGACATTCAAAAGGGGAAGCGGTTAAATCAATTTTGCAAAGTTTGGCAGATGCGGGCGGACTGCTTCTTTTTGCGATGCAGCCGAGATATATCAGCGCCTTTCAGCGCGATATTCGCCGTTATAACCGTGAAAAAATTCTTGGCGGCGCGCGAGAGAATAAAAAGAAATATCGTAACGCATTCTATTATTTAAGGAAAAGGGGGCTGATTGAAGTTGCTTATCGCGGCAAACAGATGCATATTCGCCTCACCGAGGAGGGGAAAAAGAAAGCCGGCAAGTACAAGATTGATGATCTTGAGATAAAAACTTCCAAAAAATGGGACAGGAAGTGGCGGATCTTAATTTTTGATATTGCCAATAAGCAAGGAACAAAGAGGGAAGCGTTGCGCGGCAAAATAAAAGAATTGGGATTGTACCAATTGCAAAGAAGCGTTTGGGTTTGTCCCTATGAATTTGCCAAAGAGATGCGGCTACTGCGCGATTTTTTTGGATTGGAGCCGGAAGAAATGAAAATAATTACCGCTACCGAAATAGAGAACGATGCGCCAATCAGGTCGCATTTCAACGTCAAGTGACGCTTCTGCGTCGCCTGAAAAAAGATTAGTTTATTTATTGTATTTGTTTTCTAATGTCTTCTAAATTTTGCATATGCAAAATTTGGAAGACAAGATGAATATGGTTATTCGAATACTTATTTAAATCATTATTTAAATAATGACATGTCAAAAGGCGAAAGGTCAGTTTTTGCAGGCGGGTGTTTACAAATTATAAAATTTGTTTTATGATTTTGTGCGGAGGCATGTTCATTGTCATACTCTAGAAAAGTTGCTGTGGAGGATCGTAGCATTTCATTGCTTTATCATTGCGATAAACCAGCGTTTGGCGCGTTTGCGTTGCATCGCTTTCCATCGGGGATAAAAACGGAGGATCATTTCCTGCGAGTATTAAAGGGTAATGAGATTATTATGGCGGTTGCAGACACCCATAAAGAAGTGTATTCACCGTTGCATCCACCCAAGTTTCCAGCAGGCGACCAAGCAGTTTTAAGGACTGTTATAAAAAGCATAAGAACTGCGAAGGCCGGAGAGTCGGTGCTTAAGACTGCCATTCAAGCGAACGCAAGCGTTTACAGGGTTCTAAAAAAAGAGAAC
This sequence comes from Minisyncoccales bacterium, assembly GCA_049641805.1. GTDB lineage: Bacteria > Patescibacteriota > Minisyncoccia > Minisyncoccales > UBA5738 > UBA5738. The sequence goes on along the minus strand of JBARNX010000017.1, from coordinate 17,579 downwards.
GAAGCCCGCGTTATCGCTGGTCACAGTTTGATTGATTTGAATGATGCGGCACAATTGCCCGGAGCAGTTTTGGTGATAGTCAAGATTGATGTCGGGGCAAAGAAATGGGAAATGTTCCAATCTTGCGATGGGTGGTGTATCCGCTTCAATTCGCGAATAAAGCCAGTGATTTCGCCTTATCGGAATGCAAGAATTGAAGAATACCACCAAAAAACAATCAACCACTTCTTATCTAAATCGGCCGGAGACAAAGGGGGGATGTGGGATTTGTTTTTTGACCGTTTATGCGAAAGTAGGCGGCGCGAAAACAATATGTCCGCGGAGGCGGTTATCGCTAATGGCACGAAGCTATTTGATGTGCTTGCGGAAACACAGGTAACGACAGGTGAACTTAAACCGAAAGCAACCTTTATTATCGGATCTGATGGGGTCTTCTATGACCCACTATCGTTTCCACCACATCGCGAGCAGCTTGCGGATTGGTGGCGGACGAACAACGATGTCAAGTCTTTTGTAAAATGGAATGAGGATCTCCAAGAACAAAAATCAGCGGGACATGTTTATGAGGGAATCCCGGAAAAAAGTTTACTCAAGTTGACTATGGGCTAGGCGCATTTATGTGCCAGCTTTTTTTGTATGCTTATGGTTTATTGTTTTGTGGAATTTTTTCTTGCGGGTTTGGTTTTCATAATTTGTGACAAGAAGTCCCACAAGTTTAGCGCGGGGCTTCATTTTTGCTCGGTTTTGTGTTTATAATCAAGTATTGAAATTATAATTTATAAAAAATGAAGGTTGATTTTATCAATTCTAGCTACCGGCGGTATTACAAGGAGCACAAGGCGCAAATAATGAAGGCGCTGGACAAGTGTTTTTCGAAAGGGGATTTTATTTTGCGCGAGGATGTGGATAAATTCGAGAAGAATCTGGCGGATTTTTGCGGCGCCAAATACGCGGTGGGCGTTAATTCGGGCACGGACGCGCTAAAAATTTCCTATCGGGCGCTGGGCTGCAAGCCGGGCGACGAAGTGATTACCGTGGGGCACACATTTTTGGCATCAATCGAGGAAATCGTACATTTGGGCGCCACGCCGGTTTTAATCGATGTGGGCGAGGACGGATTGATGAATGTCGATCTGATCGAGGCGGCGATCACGAATAAAACCGTGGGCATTGTGCCGATACATCTTTCGGGCAAGGTTTGCGATATGCCGCGGATAATGAAAATCGCCAAAGAACACAACCTTTGGGTTGTTGAAGACGCGTGCCAGGCGCTGGGCGCGTATCTGGGCGAAAAACAAGCCGGGACATTCGGCGCTACCGGATGTTTCAGTTTCATTTCACCCAAAACTTTGGGCGGCGCGGGCGACGCGGGCGGCATCATTACCAATGACAGGAGTGTTTATGAAAAACTTTTGCTTCTGCGCAACCACTGGAACATCACCCAGAACGCGCTTCTGGGACACCAGCCGAAAGCGCCCAAGATAATGGACTGGGGCTATAATTCCCGACTGGACAATATCCAGGCCGCGATCTTGAACATCAAAATAAAATATTATCCGCAGATGTTGAAGCGCCGGCGCCAGATTGCCATGAAATATAACGAAGGTCTGAAAGGCCTGCCGATTGTTTTGCCTCTCCAGCAGGCAAAGCAGATTTATCAGGAATATATTATTAAAACGAATGATATCTGGAAGTTTAAGAAATATATGGAAACAAAAGGCGTTGAATTGCTGGTGCGCGACACCACGCCCAACCACAAAATGCCGGGCCTTGGCTTGGAACATTTCAATCTGCCCGTGACCGAAAAGATCGCCAAGGAATTGGTGCGACTGCCGATCTACCCGGAATTGACGGATTTGGAAGTTGATTATGTGATCAAATGCGTTAGAGGTTTTTACGCGCAAGGCAATAAAAAGAAGCAATCTTGAAAGAGGGAATTTAAATAAAAAATGGCTAACTTGTTGCAAAGGTATAAAAAGTTTTTATTTTTTGCCGTCGATGCCGCGCTGGTGGCATTTTCGGTTTGGCTGGCATTTATGGTGCGTTTCGAAGCGCAGATTCCGGAGCACTATTTTGTCATGATCGCGCGTTTGGTGTTCTTGGGCTGGATTTTTTATCTGCCCTCGTTTTTGGCCAACCGGCTGTATTCTTTTTCCTGGTCGTATGTTAGCACCCAGGAGCTGGTCGCGTTGACGCGCGCCGCGGGCGCCGCCCTGCTTTTGGAGACTGCGGTATTATACGCGTTCAAGAATTTCCATTTTTTTTCGGGATTTCCGCGGTCGACGATTTTTATTGCTTGCTTCTTTGTTTTTATTTTTTGCGGCGGATTGCGTTTCGCCAAGAGGATTTATTCATATATTTTTAAGCCTAAATCGGGCGAGGGGAAAACCCGGGTGCTGATCGCGGGCGCGGGTGACGCGGGCGAACAATTGTTGCGGAGCATTATCAGTTCCGTTACCGGCCGATATCGCGCGATCGGTTTTGTCGATAACAACGAATCGCGGCAGGGCAATATCATCCATGACATAAAAGTTTTGGGTAAACTGGAAGATATTCCCCGGATCGTATCGAATTATGGGGTAGAGGAAATAATTATCGCGCTGCCGTCGGGGTCTAAGTTAATTAAGGAGGCGGTGCGCATGGCCAAGAAAGCCGGTTTAAAGAAAATAAAGGTGGTGCCGCCGATGAGCGAGATTATAGACGGAAACATTTCATTGTCGGATATCAGAAAAGTTGAAGTGGAGGATTTGCTTGAGCGCGACCCGGTATCTTTGGAAACCGATATGATCGAAAAATTCATCGCCGGAAAAAGAGTGATGATTACCGGAGCGGCCGGATCGATCGGTTCGGAGCTTTGCCGGCAGGTGGCCAAATTCAAACCGGCCCGATTGGTTATTTTTGATCAGGACGAAACCGGGATATTTAATATCAACGCGGAATTGAAAAAATATTTTTCCGAACTGGATGTCGAAGAATTTGTTGCCGATATCCAGAACAAAGAGAGGGTTGGCAAGATTTTTGCCGCGTGCAAACCGCAAATAATTTTTCACGCCGCGGCCTATAAGCATGTGCCGTTAATGGAGGAGAATATCGACGAAGCGGTGTGTAACAATGTGTTTGGCACAAAAATTTTGGGTGAGGCGGCCATTGCCAACGGTGCCGAAAAATTCATTTTCATTTCCACCGACAAGGCCATCAATCCGACATCGGTGATGGGCGCGACCAAGCGAATCGGTGAAATGGTTTGCCAGTTGTTGAACGGCCATAACTCGACCAAGTTTGTTTCGGTGCGGTTTGGCAATGTTTTGGGAAGCCGCGGCAGCGTGATCCCGATTTTTCGCGAACAAATCCGGCGCGGCGGGCCGGTGGAAGTAACCGATCCGGAAATGAAAAGATATTTTATGTTGACCAGCGAGGCTTGCCTTTTGGTGATGCGGGCCGGGGCGATGGGTCAGGGCGGCGAAGTGTTTGTTTTGGATATGGGCAAGCCGGTCAAGATATTGGATTTGGCCAAGGAAATGATCAAGCTTTCGGGATTTGAACCCGACATTGATATCCCAATCGTTTACATCGGTATTCGTCCCGGGGAAAAGCTTTTCGAGGAATTGTTGACCGCCGAGGAAGGCGTGGTGGCTACCCAGAACCAAAAAATATTTATTGCCAAGCTCTCGAGCGTTGATGAAACAAGATTGCGCGCGAATCTTGATTCTTTGGCCGCGGCAATCGAAAACGGCGAAATTCCAATTCGCAAGGCGCTTTCTTCGCTGGTTCCAACCTGTGTTTGGAACGGCAATCGCCAGGTTGTTTCTCAATAAATTCGCTTTTCGAAAGAGGCCGCGGAATTTTTATAATTTCATACCAAAATGGATCCTAAATATCTTATAAATTCAATAAAAGCGGGAATATTTTTATTATTGCTGACGCCATTCATAAAGAACATGGATTTTTATTTTCCGTTCGTGGGGCCCAAAGGGATTTATTTTATGGCGTTGGCCGAAATGGTATTTTTTATTTGGGTTGCTCTTGCTTGGCGATGGAAGGAGTATCGGCCGGATTTAAAAAATCCGTTGATCGCCGCCGCGCTGTTGTTTTGGGGCGTATCTTTTGCCAGCGCGATTTTCGGCGCGGATTTTTCGGCCAGTTTTTGGTCGAAATTCGAACGGATGGGCGGGATTTTGATGCTTTCTCATTTAACCGCGTTTATGATCGTTATATCGTCGGTGTTTGAAAAAAGAGATTGGCGGCGGTTGTTTGGCGCCAGCGTCGGAGTCGCGTTGATTATCGGAGTGCAGGCGATTTTTGATCTGCGCGAAACATCGCGCGGCGGCGGGTTTATTGGCAACGATTCTTTCTGGGCCGCTTATCTTTTATTTAATATTTTCATCGCGCTGTATTTGTTTTTATCGCAAAAATTCGATGAAAACAAAAATTTGAAAATTTTTTTCGGCGCGGCATTTTTGATAATGGTATTTTGCCTTTTTTTTGAAAACACTCGCGGTTGGAACAGTCTTGTCAGCGGCAATTTTCAATATCCGCGCGACGGTTTGTTTCGCGATATCATCGACAACGGCGCCCGCGGAGTCAAACTCGCGTTTTTGGCGGGAATGGCCTTGCTTGGCATTTTATGGATGGCAACCCGGAAAAAAATCGCGTTAAAGGCAACGGGATTGCTAATTTTGCTCGGTGCGGGAATTGCCGGAACGGCTATCGTGATTCTTTCTTTCGATCAAGGGAGCGCGATTCATTCGGCAGTGGCTTCAAAGTTCGGCGAAGGCGCGATCCGCGCGCGGATTGTGGTTTGGGATATCGCATGGAAAGGATTTTTGGAGCGGCCTTATTTGGGATGGGGGCCGGAAAATTTTAATTTGGCGTTCGCGCGATATTACAATCCGTGTTTGGGAACTCCCGAGTGTTCGTCCGCGATCTGGTATGATCGGGCGCATAATATAATTTTTGACACCCTGAATGAAACGGGAGCGATCGGTCTGGCGAGTTATATTTTGATTTTCGCCGCCGCGCTGTATATTTTGTGGAAAGGCTATTTGGCGGGGAAGATTGATTTTATCCAAGCCGGCGTATTTACGGCGCTGCTTGGCGCGTATTTTTTGCAAAACCTGACTGTGTTTGATATGGTGGCGAGTTATTTGATGTGGTTTATGTGTTTGGGATTCATCGCGTGGCTTTATCGTTCCGGACCGCAAGAAAAAAAAGCTTGGCCGCAGTCGTTTGAATGGTGGCAGGTTTTGGCACCGGCGGGAGCGGGCATTATATGTTTTAATTTTTTTGTTCTGGGTCCGGCGATGGCTGGTTATAACGCTGTTCAGGCCGCTTCTTCGATATTGGGATCGCCTCAAAGAATGCAGCTTTATCGCGAAGCGCTGGGATCATCGCCATTGGGAAGGTACCAGATAAGATTATTTTTTGCCAGCCAATGGATTCAGGCAATGGAAACCGAAGGAATTCCCGGCAAACTCACCCAGAAGCAAATCGAAGAAACATTCGTATTTATTGCCGGCGAACTGGAAAACAGCGTCCGGGAATCGCCTCTTGATTTCCAATCATATTTGCAATTGGGGCGGGTTTACAACAGTTGGTCGAAATTTGACAAATCAAAATTAACTTTGGCTTGGGACGCGCTGGAAAAAGCCCAAAAACTGTCGCCGAAAAACCAGCAAAGTTATTGGGATTTGGCCCGGACGAAACTTTACCAATCGCAACCGGACGAAGCGGCGGCGCTGGCACGGCAGGCCTATGATTTATACCCGAATAACGCGCAGTCAAAAACGATATTGGAACAAATAAACGCAATTCGATCCCGGGCCGCGAATTAAAATCAATGAAATCTCTGCCGGAGGTATTCGCGTTTTCCATTGCCTCGAGTTTAAAGGCGAGGCCAAACTTCAGCAAATTAATTTTTCGGCGAAGGTTGCAAATCAATAATTTTTATGTCGACAATCAGAAAAAATGAACCGCTGGCCGCATATTGCACCTATCGCATCGGCGGACCGGCTCGAGTGATGTTCGCGGCAAGCGATACGAACGAAATAATCGCCGGAGTGGAAGTGGCGCGGGAAAACAAATTCCCGTTCTTTGTTTTGGGCGGCGGCAGTAATGTTTTGTTTTCCGATGAAGGCTATCCGGGCATGGTGTTAAAAATCGAAAATAATTCGATTGAAGTCAAAGAGGAAGGCGCGCGCGTTTTGCTTGCCGTTGGCGCCGGTATGCCGCTGGCCGCGCTCGCGCGTTATGCGCTGGAGCGTTCGCTGACCGGAATGGAATGGGCGGCCGGCATACCGGGAACCGCGGGCGGGGCGATCCGGGGCAACGCGGGCGCGTTTCATGGCGAGATTTCCGAATGTGTTCGCAAGGTAAGGGTGATCGAAATTTTGACGAAAGGCATTGAAGAAAAAGTTTTCGTAAAATCGGAGTGCGGTTTTTCTTACCGCGAAAGCGTATTCAAACACGACAAAAATTTGGTGATCGCGGCGGCGGATATTTCGCTGGCAAAAGGCAATCGAGAAGATATCAAATCGTTGATGGATGAATATCTTGCCAAAAAATCAACCACTCAGCCGCTGGAATATCCCTCGGCCGGTTCGGTGTTTCTCAATCCGCCGGGATTTTTTGCCGGAAAAATAATCGATGACTGCGGATTCAAAGGCAAATCGATCGGCGGCGCGCAAGTTTCGGAGAAACATTCCAATTTTATTGTGAATCGCGGCGGCGCGACCGCGCAAAATGTCAAAGATATCATCGCGCAAATAAAATCCGCGGCCAAAGAAAAATTCGGCGTGGAAATGAAAGAAGAGATTGAAATCTTATAAAATTTGAAATGTAAAAATCAAAATGTAAAATGACAAATTAAAATGTTGAAGTGTCGCAATGCGGACATCTTTCATTTTTACATTGTCGTTTTGATTTTTACATTTTTAATTAAAAAAAAGTTATCCACACTTGACAAAGTTTTGCGACATGAAAAAATAAATATAACAGTTGTCGCGAAATTTTTTTAACAAAAATTTCGCGAGCAAAAAATAACGGTCGAAAATTTTTAGAAGTAATTTTAAAATAATTTTAAAAACCATGGCAGCAAAAAAAGCTAAGGCAAAACCGAAAGCAAAACCGAAAGCAAAGAAGAAGGTTGCAAAGAAGAGATAGTTTTCTTTGAGCCGAACGGGAGGAAATAAAAAGCTTTAATTAAAAATATGGTTCAAGTTCCCAAGAGAAAGAAACAACGGCCTTCAAAAGAGACCAAAATAAAGAATCGGAAAAGCAAGAAAAAGATTTCCAACAAATAATTAAAGCAATCTTAACAACAAGAGAATATTTATCTAAAATATTCTTTTGTTGTCGATAAGCCGCGAAATAAAGCGGATTTTTAATAAAAAAGCGGGATAATCCGTTTTGATAATTTGTATCAAGGGCTACGCAGTTGGCATTAAATACGCGCAAAGCAAGGGTTTATCCCTCGCTAATGCGAGGGTTAGACCCTTGCGGGAAAATTCAACTGCGTAAGTCAAGTTGTATTTAGTTTGTATAATCATATAAACAGATCAGATAAAACCATGAATATAATCGTTAAAACCAAGAATATCGAAATGACGCCGTCGCTGCGCGAGTTTGTCGAGGAAAAGATCGGGTCGCTGGAAAAATATTTCGACTTGTTGCAAGAAGTTGACGATCCGTCGCTGGTTTCCAAAATCGAGGCGGTTGTCGAAGTGGGCCGCACCACTTTGCATCATCGCAAGGGCGATATTTGCCGCGCCGAAGTTTTGCTTGCTTTTCACCGTAACAAACTGCGCGCGGCCAAAAGCGCCGACGATCTGGAAAAAGCCATTGTCGAAGTGCGTGACGATCTCCAGCGCCAAATTACGGACTTCAAGGAAAAAATGCTTGACAAAAAACGGAAATAAGCTAATAGACCTACTGCTTAAAGATTTCCTACTGCAATTTCCATATTTCGGCTGCGCCGAATTCATCATTCGTCGACAGACTTAGTTTAAGCATGCCTCCTCATTCTTCATCCGGCTCGCATATTTTGCTACGCAAAATCGCTTCTGCCCCGAAATCTGAAAATTTCGCTACGGAAATCTTTAAGCAGTAGGTCTAATGAATTATCAATATGCAAGGAGGTGAAAAAGCGGTGGACAATGATTGCCCGGGAGATCTTCTTCTGGGCAATCGCGGGGAAAAATTTAAAGAATATGCCGCGCGCGCCGATGCGCGCGACCAACAGGGCGGATGTCGTCCGGAGCCGTTTTAGCCACTTTCTTTTTTTATGGATTGGTCTACAATGAGAGGGCATAAATCAAATTCCAGTTTAAAATTACCAATTTCCAATAAATGTCAAAATGACAGAATATCCAATTTTTAAATTTTTGGAATTCGGCATTTTTTGGGAATTTGATATTCGGCATTATGTCCATATTAACCAAGATTTTTGGCGACGAAAACAAAAATTATTTCAAGAAACTACAGCCCGAGGTGGACGCGATCAATGGCTTGGAAAAAAATTTCCGGGAGTTGAGCGATGAACGGATCAAAGACAAAACCGCGGGGTTTAAGGACCGTCTGGCCAAAGGCGCGGTTTTGGACGATATTCTGCCCGAGGCGTTTGCTTTGGCGCGGGAAGCCGCGCGCCGCAATTTGGGCCAGCGCCATTTTGATGTTCAGCTGATGGGCGGCATTGTTTTGCACCAGGGAAAGATCGCGGAAATGAAAACCGGCGAAGGCAAAACTTTGACCGCCACCGCGCCGGTGTATTTGAACGCGCTGTCGGGGGAGGGGGTGCATTTGGTTACGGTTAACGATTATCTGGCGCGCCGCGATTGCGTTTGGATGGGGCAAGTGTATCACGCCTTGGGCTTGAGCACCGGCTGTATCAATCACGATCAGTCGTTCTTATACGATCCGAATTATAAAAAAGCACAGGAAACCGAGGATACGATGCGCGACAATTTGGGGTCATTCCATATTTCGCAGGATTTCTTGCGGCCTTGTTCGCGCCGGGAAGCCTATGCCGCCGATATCACCTATGGCACCAATAACGAATTTGGATTTGATTATCTGCGCGACAATATGGCTTATCGTTTGGAAGACAAAGTCCAGCGCGGTTTTAACTACGCTATCGTTGATGAAGTCGATTCGATTCTGATTGACGAGGCGCGCACGCCGCTGATCATTTCGGCGCCGGACGAGGAAAGTTCCAAATGGTATCAGGATTTCGCGCGCGTAATTCCGCAGTTGAAACCCGAAGATGATTACAAAGTGGACGAAAAAGACCGGGCCGCGACTTTAACCGAAAGTGGTATTGCCAAAGTGGAGCGGATTATGGGCATGGAAAACATATATGAAGAGAAGGGGATAAAATATCTTCATCATTTGGAACAGGCATTGCGCGCCCAGGCGCTTTACAAGCCGGATCGCGATTATGTGGTTAAGGACGGCCAGGTTATTATTATTGATGAGTTTACCGGCCGCTTGATGCCGGGCCGGCGCTGGTCGGGCGGTTTGCATCAGGCCATTGAGGCCAAAGAGGGCGTAAAGGTTCAGGCCGAATCGCTTACGCTGGCGTCAATCACTTTCCAGAATCTTTTCAAAGGATATAAAAAACTCGCGGGAATGACCGGTACGGCTTTAACTTCCGCCGAAGAATTCGACAAAGTTTACGGGCTTGATTCGGTGCCGATTCCGACCAACAATAAATTGGCGCGCGTTGATTTGCCCGACCGAATATATAAAACCGAGCGCGGCAAATTTTTAGCGCTGGTAGCCGAGATAAAAGAACGCAATAAAATCGGCCAGCCGATGCTGGTGGGCACCCGGTCGGTGGAAAAAAACGAATATCTGGGGAAATTGCTGGAAAGGGAAGGTATAAAACACGAGATACTGAACGCCAAGAACCATGAACGCGAAGGCGAAATCATCGCCCAAGCGGGCCGCTATGGCGCGGTGACGATTGCCACGAATATGGCGGGTCGCGGCGTGGATATTATTTTGGGCGGCAATCCTTCATCTGCGGCGGAAGCGCAAAAGGTGCGCGACGCGGGCGGATTGTTGATTGTTGGCACGGAAAGGCATGAAGCTCGGCGTATTGATAACCAGTTGCGCGGCCGTGCCGGTCGCCAGGGCGATCCGGGTACGACGCAATTTTTCATTTCCACCGAGGATGATTTGGTGCGTATTTTCGCGGGCGAGGCGATGAGAAAATTGATGGATATGTTGAAAGTTCCCGAGGACCAGCCGATCGAGTCGGGCATGGTTTCCAAAAGGATCGAAGAGGCGCAAACCAAGATTGAAGGCGCCAATTTTGACATTCGCAAGCACTTGCTGGATTATGACAGCGTTCTAAACAAGCATCGCGAGGTTATTTACAAAAAGCGCGATGAAATTCTGCAAAAAAGCGATGAAGAAATCCATAATTATATTATGGAACTGGTCGAAAAGGGCCAAGCGAGCGATCAATACGCCAAACGGGAAGCGGAAAACGGCAAGGAAGCAATGATCCGGGTCGGCCGGTTCATCGCGCTTAAAACCATTGATTTTTTCTGGCAGGAACATTTGGAGATGATGGATAGCGTGCGCGATTCGGTGCGTTTGCGCGCTTATGGCCAGCAGGATCCGCTGGTGGAATATAAAAGCGAAGCTAACAAGCAATTTCGCAATCTCTTGGACACGGTTGAAGCCAACATTCTGCAAAATCTGTTGAATGTTTCGATCAATCCAAACGCGGTTGCCAAACCCGAGCCGAAGAAATCATTCGCCGACCACAGCAAAATCGACCGCAACTCCCCCTGCCCGTGCGGCAGCGGCAAAAAATACAAGAAGTGCTGCGGGAGGTGATGGTTAAGTATTTGCATTTATTCTCCCTTTGGAAAAGGGAGTACCCGAAGGGGGAGGGATTTGTCGCGACAATTAAAATCTTTCGCCACGATTACGCGCCACTTCCTTATTATGAGGCGCGGTGTTGAAATTAGACATTTTATAAAGACCGATTTTGCGTTATTGGCGATGGGCAATAAAATGCGCGTTTTTTGTTAATTTGATAATGGTTTGGTAAAATAAATTAATAACTCAATAGCGTTAATGGTTTATGACAAAAAAACAAAAAAGCTGGCTTGCGGTTTTCCTGGCGATGTTTTTGATTCCGGAAATTCTGTGGAGCGCCTATAGTTCTTTTTATTGCGCGATTCTGTTTTTCGGATCAGGAAATTCATTTCAATTATTTAATTTGGTCCCCAATCCAAAATCGTTAATTATTCAAAGGTTGATATTGCTTATCCAATTCTTTGGATTGTTGCCAGCTTTGGTTATTTTAACAAAGAGCCAAGTAAAGAATAAAACTATAAAATTAATTGCAGTATCGTTTTTGGCTGTTTTACTGATTTTGGCAATCTATTCCTTATATTTTATGTTTAGTTTTAATCCTCAAATTGGTTAATATATATGAAAATCAAAAATATCAATGTGATTTTTACAAGTTTATTCGTTGTTATTTTGTTTGCGGTATTTTTTATTCCCAACCAAACTGGCGCGGATTTTACCGTGCCGCCTTTCGGTTATGTGACAATTGTCAATGAAAACATCGGCGGAGAAAATAATTTTGAATTTGCGCTGCAAAGAAAAAATTCTTCAGGGATATTTGAATTTACCGGAAAAACCATATCAACCGATTCCAATAACGATAATTATATTGAGTATAGTAAATTTTATTTGGCGGTTTCCGATCCCGGAGAAGAATACCGCATTATTGAATTTCCGCCCGCGGATAATTGGATTTCGGTGAGCGTTAATTGCGTTAGCGATAATCCAGGCACCGCGTTTATTCCATATCCGAACGGCATTGAAATTCATCCGGCATACGATCAAAACAGTTTTATTGCTTGCACTTTTACCAATACCAATGGCGTTGCCAATACAAAAACACCGGTTTTGTTTGTTCCGGGTTTGTTGGGGACAGAGATTAAAAAAGACAATGATTTAATTTGGTTTAATAATGCCATAATTGATCCTCTCAATAATGACAATTTCTTAGATTCGCTTGCGCTAAAAGATGATTTTTTGCCGACTCAAGGAATTTCTTTGACAAAGGTCATAACAAGAAAATCGGGGTTTGGATGGGAATACGACTACACCGAAGGGCTTGCCAATGAATTTAAGGGACAGGGATATGTTGTTGACGAGGGTGCCGCAGGGCAGAATTTTTTCACTTTTCCGTATGATTGGCGGTATGGGGTGAGCGGAAAAAATTCCGACAATAAAACCAACGGCGATTTGCTCAAGGAAAAAATTGACCAATTGGCCGCCGGTTCGCCGACCGGCAAAGTGGATGTGATCGCGCACAGCATGGGCGGGTTGATTGTTAAAAAATACGCGATGGATAATGACGATCCCAAAATCGGCAAGCTGGTATTCGTGGGGGTGCCCAATTTGGGTTCAATTGATGCGGCCAAAACTTTGCTTATGGGAAATGATTTCAAGGTTACCGGGTTAAACGACAAGGAAATTTACAAAATCAGCCAAAATATGCCCGCGGCTTATGATTTGCTTCCCAGCAAAGCGTATTTTTCCAGCAAAGAAAGCTATGTCAATGATCTAAATCATTTTCCGTTCGGATTAAAATTGGATTATGATCAAGCCAATTCGCTTTTCAAGCAAGCCGGGTTAAATAGCAAAGGACTGGATAATGCGGTTGAAATTCATACGCCGGAATTTGATGGTTTTGATGTCCGTTCCAAAAATATTGATGCTTATAATATTGTGGGTTGCAAGTCGCCCACGCTTGCCGGCGTTAATTACTTAATCACCGATGAAGGATCGCCGGGATTTTCTATTTGGCGCGACCCGATTTCCGGCGACGACACCGTGCCGCGAGAAAGCGCGGAAAGCATTCCCGCCGCTTCGGAAAAACAATTGCTTCCAAGCACGACAAAATGCCCAGCGCGCCGGGTATACGGCAGAAAATCGTAAATATAATCGCGGGCAAGAATTTGGATGAAGGACGGGCGATCTACGCAAAAAGCCAAGTGGATCAAAATTCATCGTTATGCAAACTGCGCGTTATGGTATTAATCGTGTTAAGCCCCGTGGATATCAAAATTACCGATCAAGACGGCAACATATCGGGCACGGACGAAGATGGCAGCATCCGTTATGAAATTCCGGGTGCGGGATTTGAAATTATTGATGGCCATAAATATGTTTATTTGCCCACGGATGAAGGCCAAACTTACGATATTGATTTGAAGGGAAGCGGTACCGGAACTTTTACTTTGACTAAAAAGGAGATTGGCAATGATCAGGCGGTTTCCGCGGTTGTTTTCAACGATATTCCGGTAACGCCGGAATTTAACGCGCGTTTGGATGTTTCGGGAGTTGCGCCGAAAATAATCACCGGCGAAGGGCAAGAGATTTTACCGACCGCGGAAATTAACCCCGGATCATCTAGCGATATTGTGCCGCCGCAGACGGCAATTACAATTAACGGCAACGCGGCAAACAACTTTTACAATACCGATATTTCAATAAATCTGTCGGCGCAAGATTTTTCCCAGGAAGAAATAATCCCGGCGGGAATTTTTTCCATAAATTATAGTCTGGATGGTACGGACTTCGCGGAGTATGAAAGCCCAATTATGGTTTTATCTGAGGGAACTCATCAATTAACTTATTTTGCTGCCGATAAGCTTGGGAATAAAGAAAAAGAAAAAACCATCAATTTTATCATAGACAAAACAACGCCGGAAATTAAATTTGGTTTTGATCAAACTAAAAAAGACTTGGTATTTAATGCCGTGGATAATATCTCAAATCCTGAAAATATCGTTATCTCGGATCAAAATGGTGCCGTGAGCGCAACCGATGAGGCGGGGAATGTCGCCAAGCTGTCGTTCGCGGAAAAAAATCGCAGACAATCTTTGCGTGCGCAGCTGTCGGAACTATCGTATAACGGCAAAGTGGTTGATATAAAAGGCAATCAATTGGCGTTTGCCTGGTTTTACGGATATACGCCCAAAATTCCTTTGGCGTTGACCGGCCTGCAAACATTGCCGGCGGTTCCGAAAACTTCGCCAAAAACCGGACAGCTTTCATTTTTGCTGCAGCAAGCCAAGCTCAAAGACGGATCGTTTGTTGTCGCTCTCTATGCCAAAAACAAAACATTGATTCTTGAATATAAAAATAAAAAGCTTAATCTGAAAACAATTGCCGGATTAAAAATTCTAGATTTTGCCACCAATAAAGGCATGTTTTCCTGGAGCTATTGATGGATTTCATTAACGGTTGCGATAATTAGTTCGAGAAGAAGTATGGTAAGTATTGCAGGAAATAAAAAATAATTGGAACTATGGAAATTGAAATTATTAAAAAGCCGATAACTCGTTGATCATGGAAAATTCAAAATCATTTGAAATCGCGAAACATTTTTTGGGTAAAAAGATGGAAATCATCATTGACCGGCCGCTCGGGAGCAAGCATCCCGAGTTCGGTTTTGTTTATGGGGTAAATTATGGTTATGCCGCGGGCGTGATTGCGCCGGACGGCGATGATTTGGACGCGTATTTTTTGGGAGCGGATAAACCGCTTAATAAAGCGAGGGGAAAAGTTATTGCGATAATTCACCGTTTGGATGATGACGATGACAAATTATTGGTTGCCGCCGACGGTTATAATTCCGGTGACGATGAAATCCGTCGCGCAATCGATTTCCAAGAAAAACATTTCAACTATGAAATCGTGCGAAAATGAATTTCAATCGCGCAGTCTTGACCTGTGCAATTTTACTTTTGATTGAATTTGTGGTATTTAAATGGGCGAGTGAAATTATTTATCTAAGATCAATTTATGAAGAAAAATTATTGGTGGTCGCTTCTGTTTATCGCGGTTTTGGCACTGGTGTCCGCGTTTTTTTGCTTTCCGGGGTTTACCAACCGGCAGATTGATGCGGTAAATTCAAAGATTCCTTTTAAAATTCCGCATATTGCCGACAAGCCGTTTAATTTGGGATTGGATGTGAAAGGCGGAGTGCATTTGGAATATCAGGCCGATTTGAGCCAGGTGGCGGAAAAAGATCGCGCCACCGTGATGGAGGGCGTTAAAGATTTGATTGAACGCCGCATCAACAGCTATGGCGTGGCCGAGCCTCAAATTCAGGTTTCGGGACAAAATCGTTTGATCGTGGAACTTCCCGGCATTGAGAGTATCGACCAGGCGATCGAATGGATCGGCGCCACTCCTTGGCTGAATTTTCTGGAGCAGCGGCCCCAGGAAGAAACCGATAAAATTGTCGCGAAGATTAAAGAATTGGAAGGCAAAACCCCCGAAGAAATGGTTAAGGTGGCCGATTACCAGATAGCTTTCCAGAATCCATATTTCAAAGAAACCGAAATGACCGGGAAATACCTGCAGAAAGCGGCTTTGGATTTTGATCCGAATACCGGCGCGCCGGTGGTGGAAATGCAGTTTGACGGGGAAGGCGCAAAAATTTTCGAACAGATGACCGAGCGCAATGTGGGCAAACCGATGGCGATCTTTTTGGACGGCAAATCGATTATTGATACCACTGGCGACGATAAAATCGATGAAGGAGATCTTTACGCGCCCAATGTTATACAAAAGATTTCCGGCGGCAAAGCCCAGATCACCGGGATTGCCAGCGTACAGGAGGCAAAAATTTTAATCAAGCGTTTGAACGAAGGCGCTCTGCCGGTTCCGCTGGGACAACCCATCACCCAGCAAAAGATCGGACCGACTTTGGGCGCGGTTTCGCTTGATCAGGCGATCAATGCCGGTCTTTTGGGATTTTTACTGGTGGTGATTTTTATGGTGTTCTATTACCGCCTGCCCGGATTGCTGGCATCGCTGGCATTGACGCTCTACGCGGTTGTTTTGCTGGCGTTATTTAAATTGATGGGCGTAACAATGAGCTTGGCCGGCATTGGCGGGTTTATCTTGTCGGTGGGTATGGCCGTGGATGCCAATGTGCTGATTTTTTCCCGGATGAAAGAAGAACTCAAAGGCGGCAAGAGTCTGGCTTTAAGCATTGAAGAAGGATTTAACCGCGCTTGGCCGGCGATCCGCGACGGTAATTTTACCACGATCGTGGTGGCGTTGATATTATTTTTTCTGGGGACGAGTTTTGTGAAAGGTTTTGCCGCCACGCTTATCTGGGGCATATTGCTTTCGATGTATTCGGCTATTGTGGTTACGAGGACTCTCTTGAGAGTAACGGCCACGACAAAGTTAGGCAAGTTTGGCTGGTTGTGGAAACCCCTGGCATAAACAAATTGAAAAATCAAAAATCAAAATTAAAGAAAATTATATGTCGTTGAAATTGCAAGCAATTCCAACTCAATAATTTTAAATTTTGATATTTAAATTTTACATTTTCTATGATTCCATTCATTAAATACAAAAATATATTTTTGGCCCTGACATTGGTTCTGGTGGCCGGATCGATCGCGGCGATTGGTTTTTGCGGCTTGAAGCCCGGCATTGAATTTACCGGCGGCAGTGTTTTGGAAATTGACTATAAAGACGCGCGTCCCGATATGGGCGCGATCAGGGAAAAGATTGCGGAGTTCAAAGTGGAAGCGATTTACGCGACCGGAGACAAAGGCATAATGATCCGTACGGAAAATCTTGACGCTACGGCGCGCGGCCGGCTGTTGGAGAAATTAAAAGAGGCCGGATCGTTTGAAGAAAAAAGTTTTGAATCGATTGGGCCGGTGGTGGGCAAAGAATTGACTTCAAAAATGACGGCGCTGGTGTTGATATCTTTGCTGGCGATGCTGGTTTATATCGCAGTGGCTTTTCGCAATGTTCCCGGGCCGGTCAGTTCATGGCAATACGGCACGGCATCGTTTTTGATTTTGTGCCACGATGTGCTGGTGCCGCTGGGTGTGTTCGCTTTGCTGGGCGCGCTCTACGGCGTGCAGATTACCATTCCGATTATTACCGCGCTTTTAACCGTGGTGGGTTACGCGATAAATAATGTGATCGTGGTTTACGATCGCGTTCGCGAGAATCTTTTGCGCGATCGCAAAGTTGCTTTCGCCGAGATATTGGACCGTGCCATCAATCAGACTTTGAGCCGGCAAATCAATACATCGGTGGCCACGCTTCTGCCGGTTTTCGCGCTTTATTTCTGGGCCGGAACCAGTCTTAGATATTTTGCTTTGGCGTTGATTTTGGGAATCGTTACCGGCACTTATTCATCGGTGTTTCTGGCCGGCCAGATTTTGGCGGTTTGGATGGAAAAAAGCAAAAATAAATCTAAAAAATAAAATTTTGGTTTTAGAATTTAGGGCAAACGACTCTCGTTAACGCGAGGGTTTTTGTTTCCCGTTCAGTGTAACCGCTCACTGGGGTTCGCATTTTAAGGGTCTATCCCCTGTGTACTCGCAGGGGTTAGACCCTTGTAAAGAATCACGAATGCAAAATTGAAGGGTCTAACCCTCGCATTAACGAGGGATAGACCCATCAATTTTAAACCCAGTGAGTGGTTACCGTTCAGTTGTTTGACAAAAAATGAAATGGGATATATAATAATCAATGGTATCAAAATTTGCGCTGGATTAACA
>JBARNX010000015.1:0-5019 GCA_049641805.1 Minisyncoccales bacterium | reverse complement strand
CGCTTTCCGGCGGCAAAACCGGTATCCGTTTCAACGGCTGGGGATTGCCCAACGCCTATGTCACGCTGTTTATCTTTTCCTCGCCGGTGATCGTGGTGGTGAAAACCGACGATCAGGGGCGCTGGACATATGTTCTTGATAAAGCCTTGGATGACGGCCAGCATGAAGTTTACGCGGCCCTTACCAATAGCGCGGGCGGAATCGAAGCCCGGTCCGAAGTTTTGGTGTTCACGAAAATCGGCGGTAAGGTTATGCTTGGGCAGGAGGCTTCGCTTTCTTCTTCCACGGAAAAGCTAAAAAACAATTTCGGTATTGCGGCGGCGGCGATTGTCTTTTCAGTATTGGCGGCGGCGCTGGCAATTATCGGTTTGGCGGTGAGAAAGCAGGCGAAATCCAAACCGCCGGATAAATCAAAATAAGATGAAAGAATTTATTAAAAACGCGCTTTATTTCATCAGGCAAAATCCGGCGATTTTGTATTCTTTGTCTTTGATCGTTCTATTGCCGTTCGCGTTGTATGTTTACACTTTTTTTACCATTCAATCGTTTCAATCGGTCCTCGAAAATAATATCCAGACGCAAGCGGCAGCGTTAAAAGACAGGGCCGCTTTCTTGCTCTTGCCGGATTTTCCCGCCCAAGGCGCGCAAAATGTCGCGGCGCTGCAGGAGACGATTGATAATTTCGCGAAAGAAAACAAAGGGTTCGAAAATTTGAGAGTGATTATTCGCGAGGATAAAGACTATAAAGTGATCGCGGCGCAAAATAACGGCAATGTCGGAAAAGTGGTGAGTACCGATATTTCGCTGAACGGCGAAGGTTTGGTGGCTTATTCGTGGTCGAACGGCACCGAAATCCATGGGTGGATAAAAGAAAACAACAAAAGGAGCTGGAGAATCATCAAGCCCTTTATTGATGAGAGTACGCAGGAAGTTTACGCGCTGATTTCCATCGACACATCGTTTGAAAGCGTTGATAATTCGATCAATATCGCGGTCTGGCAATCCTATTCGTTGCTGGCGGTGATTGTTTTGATTAGCTTATTTCTGGTTTTCCAGCACACGCGGTTGTTTAAATATGTTGTTTTGGCCAAAGAATTGCAAGGACAGATTGTCGCCAAGGATAATTTTATCCGCATGGCCACCCATGAGCTTCGCAGTCCGGTTACAGTCATTATGGCCTATATCGAGGCATTGAAAGATGAACTGGCGGCGGTAATCACCGACGATCAAAAACAATATGTCGAGCGCGTTTCCATATCGATTAAGAATTTAAATGACTTGATGGCCGATATTCTCGAGGTTTCGCATCTTCAGCAGGGGAGAACCGATTTCAAGCCCGAAAAAATTGTTGTCGCTGAAGTTGTCAAGGAAATCGTTGACGGGATCAAACAAAAAGCCGAAGATAAGGGCTTGGCGCTGACATTTGAAAGCGAAAATCCGGTTGCTATGCTGGGCGATACCCAACCGGCCAATCCGGCGATTATGATCAATGTCAATCCGGTTTGTTTTAAACGGATAATTGTCAATCTGGTTGAAAATTCGGTTAAATACACGCCCGCGGGCAAAGTGATAGTTTCCGTGAAAACCGAGCGGGCCAAAAAACGCTGCGTGGTTACGGTGCAGGACACGGGTTTTGGAATTTCCGCCGAAGGCCAAAAGCGTTTGTTCGAACAGTTCTACCGCGTGAAAACCGAGGATAATTCCGGAATTCCCGGCACCGGTTTGGGTTTGTGGATGTCGCGCGAAATGGCGCGCAAAATGGGCGGCGACATTATGCTGGAAAGCATTGAGCGCATGGGTTCCCGTTTCTTTGTCTATTTTCCATTATCCGACAAATAATTTGTATTTGTATTTTAAGGGTCTAACCCTCGCGTACTCGCGAGGGTCAGACCCTGGTAAAAGAATTGCATTTGCGCTTTAACATGTGTATCTATGCGAACCGGAGTGGCCACAGTGCCGTTGGATTATGGGCGATGCCCGCGCTGGCTGTTTGAGCGAATGACCCGCCTCGGGCGGGGTATTTCGATTGCCATCGTGGAAGAATTCGGACCCGAGGAATTATTGAAGCGGCTGTCGGACCCGGTTTGGTTTCAGTCGCTGGGGTGCGTGATGGGATTTGATTGGAATTCTTCCGGGTTGACTGTAACCACGATGGGCGCGTTGAAAGAGGCGGTGCGCGGATTGGAAACTGATTTGGGATTTTACATTTGCGGCGGCAAGCGCGTATCGCACAAAACGCCGGAAGAAACTCAAAAATGGGGGCAATACCTCGGTTGGGAAGAAAGCAAAACCAATGGACTGGTGAATGCCAGCAAAATGGCGGCCAAGGTTGATTCAAGTTTGATTCAGGACGGATTTTCGATATACGCTCATAATTTGCTTTTCACCAATTCCGGCAAATGGGCCGTGATCCAGCAAGGGATGAATGTGGATGTCCAGAAAGCGCGGCGGTATCACTGGCTGTCCGATGGCGTTAATGACTTCACCGAGGAGCCGCATTCAGGAATCGCCAGCGATGCGCGGTTAACGCCCTTGAATTTAACGGCCCGAGAGAGCAAACAAAATAAAGAAATTTCTTCGGATATGGTAAAACTTGAGCCGGACGCGTTTTTGAAAAATTTTCAAAGCGCGGCGCAAGAAGTTTCAAAAAATATGCCGGCGGTTTCCAGTCCCGTTGGCAAAAGTTTGGGAAGCCAAGGCCGGTTGCCCGGGTTTACCGATATGGAGCTGAATAATGTGGAATTCCACTGGCATCCGGTGGTTGCGGAAAAGTTTGATATAAAACGGTTAAAAAAGACAATCGAAAAAGCGCATTTTTCAGCGCCGGATAATTTTGCCGCTTTATTGGCCGGCGAAGGTATCGGCCCGAAAACCATTCGGGCGTTGTCGCTGGTGGCCGAAATTGTTTACGGCGCCAAGCCGTCCTATGAAGATCCGGCCAGATATACATTTGCCGTGGGCGGCAAGGATGGCACGCCGTTTCCGGTTGACCGCGTGACCTATGACCGCACTTTGTCCGCGATTGAAAAAGGCATCAAACAGAGTAAAATGAACCAAGGAGAGATCGACAAGGCAAAAGAGAGATTGGAGACGATAATTTGTCCATTTTAAATAATTTTCAATGCGAAGATTTTTCATCACTTCCGAGTCCGTAACCGAAGGGCATCCTGACAAAATCGCCGACCAGATCGCCGACGCGGTTTTGGACGAAGTGATCCGCCAGGATAAATACGGCCGCTGTTCCTGCGAAGTGATGGTGGGCAACAACTACGCGGTTATCGGCGGCGAGATCAACAGTTTTGCTTGGGTTGATTACAACAATTTCGTGCGCAAGATCATTCGCGAAATCGGCTACGATAAAGAGGAGTATGATTTTTATTGCAAATCCGCGGCGATTTTTAACACCGTTAACCGCCAGTCGTCCGAAGTTTCCAACTTGGTGCGCCGCGCCGGCAGCAAACAGCAGGGCGCCGGCGACCAAGGAATTTCCACCGGTTACGCTAGTGCCGAAACTCCGGAGTTGATGCCTTTAGGCCAGATGCTGGCGCAGAAAATGGCCATGCGCTTGGCCGAGGTTCGCAAGAAAAAGATCATTCTTCATTTGCGGCCCGATGCCAAATGCCAGTTAACGCTTGAGTATAAAAATAATACCGCTTGCCGTCTCGAGAATGTGGTAGTTTCCTGCCAGCATGATCCAAAAGTTTCTTTGGCGCGTCTTAAGCGCGATATCATTGAAAAAGCGATAAAACCGGTTTGCGGGAAATTCATTGATAAGGATACCAAGATATTCATCAATCACGCGGGCCAATTTGTTATTGGCGGCCCGGTCGCGGACACCGGCGCCACGGGCCGCAAGATTATTATTGATACCTATGGCAATACCGTGCCGTCGGGAGGCAGCAGTTTTTCCGGCAAAGACCCCACCAAAATCGATCGGTCCGGTGCGTATATGGCGCGCTATATCGCCAAGAATATTGTGGCGGCCGGGCTGGCGGGCGAATGTTTCGTGCGCTTGGCGTATATTATCGGCGATATCAAACCAATTGAAACCAGTATTGAAACCTTTGGCACGGCAGTGATTGATGAAGAATTGATCGAAAAAGCGGCAAGCAAAGTTTTCGATTTATCGCCCAGAGGGATAATCCGCCAGTTGAAATTATTGCGGCCGATCTATCGCAAAACTTCCAATTATGGCCATTTTGGCCGGGAAGAGCCGGAATTTACTTGGGAAAGAAAGGATAGGGTTAAAGATTTATTGCGCGAAGTTGCCAAAATTTCCAATAAAAAATGAAAAATTATTCTTCCAATAACGCACAAAAAGGCAAACTGGCATATCGCACGCCGAGCCGATTTATTTATCAAAAATGTCTCAACGCGCAAAAAACAAGAATCCAAAAGGGCAAAACGGATTGGAACAAATCGCCCAAGAAATAAGTATCTGCCGGAGATGCCGATTGGCCAAAACTCGCGAAAAAACCGTGCCCGGCGAGGGTGCGGTTGGCGCGAAGTATTTTGTCATCGGCCAGGGGCCGGGCGCCAACGAGGATAAAACCGGCCGGCCGTTCATCGGCCGGGCAGGCAAACTGTTGGCCGAATTACTGTCTTTGGCAGGAATTGATCGCGAGCGCGATACTTTTATTACCTCAATCGTAAAATGTTTGCCCACGCCGCCGATCAACCGCAAACCCAAGCCGGATGAAATTGCCGCGTGCGATAATTTTTTAATATGCCAGATGGATTTGGTTGGCGCGAAAAAAATCATTCTGCTGGGCGATATGGCGTTCAAAAAATTTTTCCCAAAAGATAAATTCAGCGATTGGCGCGGCCAGTGGCGCAAGATCGGGGAGCGCGATTTTTTCATCAGCTACCACCCGGCCGCGGGAATCCGTTTCGTGAAATTCAAGAAAATATTGGAATCCGATTTCAATAATTTAAGAAATTGAAATTGTGTTTAATTCGTAGGGGCGGGCCTCGTGTCCGCCCGTATTGAATGGAATTTTAAAATACACACTCTGGCTC
>JBARNX010000012.1:0-3438 GCA_049641805.1 Minisyncoccales bacterium | reverse complement strand
GCCCCTGATCGTCGGTTTTCACCACCACGATCACCGGCGAGGAAAAGATAAACAGCGTGACATAGGCGTTGGGCAATCCCCAGCCGTTGAAACGGATACCGGTTTTGCCGCCGGAAAGCGTTATCGTGCTTACCGGATCAATTTCATCAAAACGGTAAATATCGGTTTGCTTGGGAGCCGATTCGCGCGGATCGTAGTATTTGATATTTGCAAAATTATCCGATTTTGAAGGGTTATAACCGTTGGCGATTTCATCGCCGTCAAGAATGCCGTCGCCGTCGGTGTCGGGATTGAGCGGATTGATACCCAACAGAATTTCCTGCCCATCGGTAAGGCCGTCGCCGTCGGTGTCTTTTTGCAGAACCGCCTGCTGTCTGATAATATCCTTTTCGCGCCTTACCACCACGCTCTCAAAATCGTCAATTTTTTTAATGATATCGCTTTCATTGCTTTTGCCTTTGACCGCGGCAAGAATCATCTCTTTTAATGAATTTTTTTCTTCCGTCTTTTGGATGATCGCTTGCCGGATCGCGGCGATCTCCCGGTCGAGCCGAACCGATTGGTTTTTGTAATCTTCGAGTTTTTTATTTTTTTCATTCCGGATAACCGGCAAAATATCGTTGGGCAGCCGCGCGATTTCGTTTTGGATCAAAATTATTTGATCGTTTATCTGCTGCCTTTGGGCAATTTTATCGGACAACAAATTATCAAGCTGTTCGATCGCCTGCACCGCGGCGGCAATTTTTCGGATATTTTCTTCCATTACGGAATCGCCCGCGGACGAATCGGAACCGATAAAGTCGACGATTTGCTCCACTTCCCGGCTGATGGTTTTTTTATTTTCAACAATCGCCGCGCTGCTTTGTTCTATGTTCCGCTCAAGCTCGGTTTTTTTAATTTCGTCAACCAGAACGGTAAAATTAATATCGATAAATATCTCGGTACTGCGATACTCATCGCCGGCGTGCCTGATAATCCGCGCGAAAAAAGCATAACTGCCGTTGGGCAACGGACTGTTGGTTAAATCAATACGATATTCCCAAGCGCCGGCGGAAAATGTCCCATTCCCCAAATATATCGATCCGGAAAGCGAACCTCCCGAAACATAAAACAAAACTTCTTTGGCACCCGCGGTTTCAATCCGCAATTTAATCGCCGCCGAACCGGCAACCGCGGTGAGTTTGGCATCTTTGGGCGGCAAAACCGCGGTTTCCGCGATTGCGGGCATCGTTTGTTCAACAACGGTACGGCTGTCGTCTCGGTTATTTTCGACCGGCGCGTTGACGCTTGGCGCCGCCGGCATTGAATCTGTTCCCGCGGATGGCGCGGATGGTCGAGCCGCGGGTGCCGCGCTATCCGTGTTTCCGGAAGGAATCGGCGCCGTTCCATTCGGCGCTTCAACAATATCGTCGGCATTGTCAACGATAATAACATCTCCGCTATCCGATCCCCAGCCTTCGCACGCGCTGCCGATACACGCCGCCGGCGGCGGCGTTGTATTCCCCAATGGAACTACCGCGGGTTTAACCAAATTCCCCAATTTAACCGTTTCGGGTTTTTCGGTGTTGCCTAAACCCACGGTCTTGGGTTTTTCGGTATCGCCTAAAATTACGGTCTTGGGTTTTGACGCTTCATTCAAAATAATAAGCGCGGATTCAGTGGAGTCCGAGCTTTCCACGGTAATCACTTCTTGCTCGCCGGAATCAGCCGCCGCCACCGCCGCGGCAACGGAAGTTACGGATTCCGCCGCGGCGGATTCGGAATTGTTATTCGCCGCCGCCATTTCATCCTGGCTGTCCAATATTGCGACCGCGGCGGTTTGGCTGTCAATTTGATCGCCGGAATTTTCCGTGCCCGCAACGCCAACCTGGCCGATGTCGGTTATCACCGCCGCCGCGACATCTCCATTACTGGAAGAAGATTGCGATTCGGCATTTACCGCGTCAACAGCCGGCGGCAAATTGCTTTCCGCAGGCTGTCCGCCGGAATTAACCGGCTTTGGCTGATTATTTTCAACGGCGCTCTCCGGCAACGGATTGCCGCCGGGCGCGGCGCCGGATGAAATTTGTTCAGGCGCGCTCTGCCGGGAAGATTCCAAAAGCTGATTCGTATAGGTAACCGCCTCTTGACCGCTCATTTTACTCACATCGCCCACGCCCGGAGAGGGACTCTGCGTGCTTGACCAAGGCCACACTTCGGGAAGATTGAGCACGGCATAAAGCTGTTGCTGCAATCCGCTGGTATCGGCACCGGGATCAAGCGCCAGCGCCGCGGCGATCAGCGCGTTTATTCTTTCCGCTTCCTTTATCGCTTTCTCCAGTTCGCTCAATTCGCCGCCCTCACCGGCCGAATCCGAACCGAGAAAACCGGAATCGCCGCCAAAAGAATCCTGGGCCCGAATGGAATCGATCGAACCGAATGTTTTAAAAAAAGAAAACCCGGCGATCGACAACACTGCTAAAATTAAAATAATTTGGCATTTTTTAGCGCGATTCAAAAATTTATTCTTTTTATACCCCGTCAGCTTGCTGCGGGGAACAAAAAGAATGAGGAGTCCAGAGGAAACATCCTCTGGTTGCGGCGGGGTTGACACCCCGGCGCAAGAACCCAATTTATTTTTAAAATCAAGCGGCATTTGAATTGTCGAATATATTTTTAATTATAACTTATTTCAAAGAAAACAAACAAAAACATAATCCCTCGCCGGGATAGCGCATTCTTGTATTTTCAACAAATTGCGGATTCGAACAGTTACAATCCGAAAATAAACCTGCTGCTTAAAGATTTCCGTAGCGAAATTTCCAGATTTCCTTTGAATTACGAAACAGCGAATTTTGAAATCAATTTTCAATGTAATCGTGGAAATTTGATTTCAGAATTCGCGCGGTTACCGCCGCATTCGGTGAAAATTGACTTCCCAAAAGCTGAAGTCAAATTTCCCCAAATGCTGGTTTCGCAATTCAAAGGAAATATGGAAATTGCAGTAGGAAATCTTTAAGCAGCAGGTCTGATGAATCGCGCCGACATTCTATTGCTCCCCCTTGCGCGCCCGCGCGGCGACCGCTCCGATGATAAACAGCGCGGCGGAAAGCGCAAACGCGACCGCGACCGCGACCGCCAGGCTGAAATTATTTTTTAACCTGCCGGTCGCCAAAACCTCCTCTCCTTGGTTGGCAACCGCTTTGGCGACAATATCGCCGTTTTTGGCAAACACCAATACTTCCGAACGCGCCTCAATCCGGCCGGCGCTGTCAGTCTGCGCCGCGTAGACGCTGTGCTGGCCGTCATCCAATGGTTTATCCAGAGTGTAAGTCCAGCGCCCCTGATCGTCGGTTTTCACCACCACGATCACCGGCGAGGAAAAGATAAACAGCGTGACATAGGCGTTGGGCAATCCCCAGCCGTTGAAACGGATACCGGTTTTGCCGCCGGAAAGCG
>JBARNX010000008.1:0-7483 GCA_049641805.1 Minisyncoccales bacterium | reverse complement strand
CGAAAGTCGCCTTCGCTGAAGCTACGGCGTACCGAAGGCGGGGAATTGTGGACAGCGTTAGAACCGTCTTTGAGAGGAAAAACGAGCCACCATCTACATTCCCGCCCTTAAATATGTTGAAAAATGATTTTACCCCACCCCGCAAAACACTATTCTTTAAAAAATAACTCAAATATATAACGCCATAAACTAAAAAAGGAAAGGTTCAAAAATTTCTTTTTATAAACCTCCCCTTGCATTTTGGACATTTTCGTTGTCCCGGCAAAGCAGTTCTTCCACATCCGCACCGGCGCTCCCATCGCGGTTGTTTTTTACTCATCGCTTATCGCCACCCTGCCATTATCCTCTTCTTTTATTAAATGACTGTTGCGCCTTGGCGTTCCCTGCGGATGCCAAAGCTCATCGTTTCCCAACGCAACATCAGATCTACTCATCGCCTCGTTCATCTTAACACCGCCGCCACTTTTAAAGAATATCTTACGCCACGATAAGATATTGTCAAATATTTGTATTATTGTTTTTTAAGTATTTTTGTTGACCAATACGAATTTAATCAAAAAAAGCCGGAATACAAGCGCTAGCATAAACGCTGTTTCCGATTTCCGGTAAATTAGCCCAAACCATTGCTTTCCATCTGAAAGCGGCGGTTTTTTCGCACTAACACGCGATAGCGCGAGGAAGACCAATAATAATTCTGTTATCTACCGCCTCCAGCATCCTTCACATTAGAGATGAAAGGACGATGGGTCGCCACCGATTTAATCCTACTGTTTGCGAGATCACGGCAGTTCACTTTCTTTGCAATGCAATTTTTGCAATCAAGCGGTTGAACTCAGTTCAACCAAATTTGACAAATTAGCAAATTTGTGCTTAAATAATATCATCAAATTCCCAAATTACAAAGTACCAATTACTGCAAATTTTGTCCGCAAAATTTGCTGCGGGGGCGCCTGGATTCGAACCAGAGACAAAGATTTTGGAGATCTTTATGATACCACTTCACCACGCCCCCTTTGTGACCGCGCGGCCACGAACACGAATATGTTTAATAGTATAACAAACGCCCTTGGTTTTCCAAGTTATCAGCTTTTCAAAATTGCCAATTTCCAATAAATATCAAACGGCCCAATTTCCAAAATTGGACATTTGAAATTGGAAATTTGACATTTATTTTTTGATTTCCTTGTGTTTGGTGCGCTTGCGCTCGATTTTGCAAAATTTAACCAATTCCAGCTTGCCTTCCATGGTTTTGGATTTGTGGCTGCGGTAATTGATGCTTTTGCAACCCGTGCATTGCAACTTCACAAACGGTTTCTTTTTTGTGGCCATATTTCAAATTAAAAATGTAAATATCAAAGATTAAAATGACAATGTAAAATGTAAAATTTTGGAATTATCCGATTTTAAACTTTGCACTGTCATTTTTCATTTTGATTTTTCAACTTTACACTTCTTTGAGCCAGGACCGAGAATCGGACTCGGGTATTACGCTTACCATGCGCACGCTCTGCCACTGAGCTATCCCGGCGTATTAAATTAAAAATGTAAATATCAAAGATCAAAATGGCAATGTAAAATGTAAAATTCCATAATTGATTCATTTTAAATTTTACACTGCCATTTTTAATTTTGATTTTTCAACTTTGCATTTATTATGTGGGCTGGAAGGGATTTGCACCCCTGAAGGCGTAGGCCACCGCGTTTACAGCGCGGTCCATTTGACTACTTTGGTACCAACCCGCGGCAAATTTTTTCAAAATTTGCAGTAATTAGTAATTGGTACTTGGTAATTTGGAAAAACATAAATATTTTATATAACTGATAAAAAATTTGCCGCCCCAAACTACAAATTACACACACTAATTACAAGTATTTTAACCCGCCCTTTCAACACGAATACAGTATAGCGGTTTTCAATAAAAAAACAAGATTTCCGCTATATTATTTTTTTTCCGTGTTTTTCCCGCCAGATATTGATAACTTTGGGATCGCCGCAGAGCAATTCCTTGGGAACTTTCCAGTTGATACCTTTTTTGGGGCTGTAGATTTCAGGGCGGGTGTATTGCGCGCTTTCAAAAAAACCGGCCTTGCTGTTGCGGTCCCTTAGGAACTCCGGCTTGCCGATAACTCCGGGAATCAACCGGCTGATCGCTTCGGCAATAACCATTGCCGGCAATTCCCCGCCCATTAAATCGTAATCGCCCACACTGATTTCCGTCGTGGCGATATTCTTGGCCACGCGGTCATCCACGCCCTCATAGCGGCCGCAGATAAAAACAATCTGCTTCATTTTGGCCAGTTTTTGCGCCATTTTCTGGTTAAATTTTTTTCCGCGCGGCGTGAGCATAATTATGGCAACACCCTTGTCGGTTGGTTTTAATTTCTTGCCCGCCGCCTTTAGCTTTGCCGCGCTTGCGATGGCCCTATGCCACACATCAACTTTCATCACCATGCCAAAGCCGCCGCCATAAGGGCTGTCATCAACCGTATGGTGTTTATCAATCGCAAAATCCCGCAAATTATACGCTCTGATTTTCAGAATCTTTTTTCCAACCGCCTTCTTGAACAAAGACTCCTCAAAATAAGGCCGGATAATTTCAGGAAAAATTGTAATAAAATCAAAAGTAATCATACGAATCTCATCCGCCAAAAAACAGAATTTTTGATAAATCATTTTTATTCGACCCTGCGAGCGCGACGGCGCGAACACGAGGAATTTCTCAGCAGAAAAATATCCGTGTCGAATAAAAATGATTTATCAAAAATTCCCCCAAAAGAAATCCCCTGATTTTTTAATTCAGGGGGCTTCTTTTGATTGCGATTTAGAATTTAAGATCATCGACTTCCTCATCCGACACCGCGGGTTTTTCCCCGCCTTCCGCCACATGCGGAACGCGCCGTCCGCCTTCGGGCTCCTCAATCTTGAGATTCACGCGAGCGTGGTTTTTGAGACCAATGATCCTAACCAAATTCCTGATGGCTCTGGCAGTGCTGCCGTTGCGGCCGATAATTTGGCCCATATCTTCGGCATTCACTTTCAGCGACAAAAGAACGCCCATTTCGTCAACCGTGCGGTTGACAATGACATCCTCGGGATGGTCCACCAGCGACTTGATCAAGAATTCAAGAAATTCGTGGTCAACAGTTTTTTTATCCATAGTATCATTCATTCAAAAAATGTAACATTTCGACCTTTCCGGCTGCGATATATCAATTATATCCGAAGGCAAAACCAAATGTCAAATTTTTTTATGCGGCCGATTTTGGAGCTGCCGCCGGAGCCGCGGTTTCGGTTTTCTTGGGTTGGGCGTGCACCGCGATCTTTTTGCCTTTGATCACTTTTTGCGAAACAAGAATGTTGTTCACGGTTGGCGAAGGCTGGGCGCCTTTTGAAATCCAATAGGTTATCCGATCTTTATCCAGTTTGATCTGTTTGATAACGCGATTAACGGAACCGACCTCTTCGCAAAATTTTCCCGCGGCCGCGGATGTCCGCTTGTCCACCACCACGATTTTAAATGACGGCTGGTTGGTCTTGCCGATGCGATGCAATCTGATTGTCAACATAGTTTATAGAAATTTATATTTACCCGTTATGTATAACACAACAATCCCGATTTTGCAAATTTCACACCTTGTCCAAAAAATCTTTTATTTCCACTTGGGCTAGATCCAAAGCGCCTTTGAATGTTCCATAAGATAACTCTTTATGGAGCGGAACAATGGTAATAATTTCTTTTTGATCGACTATTCTTTCCGATTTCACATGGCTTCCTTTTTGAGAAACAAAGCGAAAGCCAAAATCGCGGCACAAAATTTTTATCACGATTTTCCCCGAAAAAACTTTTTTAGGCATATTCCAATTCAAGACTGGAAATTAAAGGTTCTTTTTCGGAAAGATATTTTTTGCTTTCAGGATTGTCTTCCAAATAAAGCTCAACCGCTTCTTTAATATTTTTCTGCGCTTCCCCAACTGTTTTGCCTTGGCTCACCACCCCCAATTCCGCGCAACGGACCACAAACCACTTTCCCTCCTTGATTGTAATTAGTGTAAATTTATAGCTCATAATAATCCCAATTTATATTTTTATTGTGCTATTTTTCCGTTTTTTGTCAAATTTTAAATCAAAAACTCCCTCCCTGAAGGAATTAAAAAACAAGATGTAATTTGACAAGGTCGCACCTCGGCGAGTACGCCGAGGAACGACCTTAAATACGGGATGCAGAATCAAATTAAAATACAAGTACAAAATCAAAAAAATGAGAAATCAGATCCAGTTTTTGGCTTTCAAGGCGGCTTTGGCGGTTTCTTCTTCGGCTTCTTGCTTGGAATATCCGCCGCCTTTGGCTATCAGTTCGCGGCCCAAGTAAACGCCAACCAGAAAAAATTTGGCGTGATCCGGGCCTTTTTCTTCCAAAACTTGATAAGTGGGCGTCACCTTGGCCTTTTCCTGCGCGACTTCCTGGAAACGCGATTTGGCGTCGCGGTAAAGTTCCTGCTCGATAATTTTGGGAAGCTCCACCAACAAATATTTGGCAATAAAATCCCGACACGCGGCATAACCATGATCAAGATATAAACTGCCGATGAACGCTTCGAAAGTGTTGGCCAGAATATATTGCCGCGATTTGCCCTCTTCCTTGGCTTCGCCCTTAGACAAAAGCAGAAAATCGCCAAAACCAATCCTTGATCCGGCCGCCGAAATAGTTTTCGTGTTCACAAGCGCGGCGCGCCAACTGGTTAATTTGCCTTCGGACTCGCCGGGGTATTCGGCATAAAGATATTCCGTGGCCGCCAGCTCGAGCACCGCGTCGCCCAGAAATTCCAACCGTTCGTTATTTCCCAAATTAATATGGGAATTTTCGTTAAGGTACGACCGGTGGATAAACGCCTGCATCAGTAAATCCTTATTTTTAAAGAAGATACCCAGTTTTTTCTCAAGTTCGCAAAAATCGCGCATTCTTAAAATCCAAATATCCAATTTCAAATTTCAAATAAATGTTAAAATATCCAATTCCAAAATTTTAAAATTGGACATTGTGGAATTTATTGGAAATTGGAAATTGGAAATTCTGGCATTAATCACTGTTTTCTCCCGCCGCGACATCCTGCGCCGCGATCTCGCCGCTCTCTTCAAACTTCTTATCATTGGTTTCCGCCAATTCGGGATTGGCGACCAGCATTTCCT
The DNA here is from genome assembly GCA_049641805.1 of Minisyncoccales bacterium. Taxonomy (GTDB): domain Bacteria; phylum Patescibacteriota; class Minisyncoccia; order Minisyncoccales; family UBA5738; genus UBA5738. The sequence continues at coordinate 2,294 of JBARNX010000008.1, read as the reverse complement.
TATAAATCGTACCCAAAACCCCATTCACGAACTTACCCGAACTTTCCCCGCCAAAATTTTTGGCTAATTCAATCGCCTCATTGATAGCCACTTTGGGCGGCACGGCTTTTTTGTCTTCATACAAAAGCTCAAACAACCCCAGACGCAAGATATTCCGATCCACCACGCTGATCTGGCCGATTGGCCATTGCGGCGCGGCTTTTTCGATTATTTTATCCAGGCTTTCCATCTTACCGACGACTCCGGCGATAAGATCGGAAGCGAATGTTTTTTCCTCCAGTCCGGGTCCGAACTCATCCAGATTTCTCTGTAAAATTCCGGCCAGATCGCCCGACTTGCCGTAAAAATCCCATTCAAAAAGGGATTGCATTACGATTGAACGAGTGAGGTGCCGTGAAGCCATATCAAAAAAATTCCAAAATTTCTCCCGCCATAGCGGGGTCCCGCCAAGCGGGACAATTCCCAATTTCAAAATCGGGAATAAAAAATACATTGCTGTCGGGGTATTAACCCCGCCATCAACCAAAGGATGTTTCCTTTGGAATCCTCATTCTTTTTGTTCCCCGCAGCAAGCTGACGGGGTATAAAAAGAATAAAATTCGATTATTTAGCGGTTTGTTTGGCGGCAACTTCGGACTCCGCCTGGGTTTTCGCTATTTCCATTTCTTTGGCGCGGCGCTGGCGGCGGTCAAGTTTTGACAGCACATCAATCACTTCCTTGCCCTTATAAAATCCGCAGGCCGGACAAACAATGTGCGACATAACCGGCTTGCCGCACTTTTTGCAAACGGTCATATTCGGTTTTTCCAGAAATAAATGCATCCGGCGCTGGTTCCGGCTTCCTTTTGTATGTCTCTTTTTTGGTACGCCACCCATAGCAATAAGTATATGAGTAAATGAGTTGATGAGTTAATAAAAAAACTCAAAATACGCCAAAATAACTCAAAATGATTATAATGCGCAAATTATAGCACGATTTGCTAAAAAATTCAATACTTTGTATTTTGAGAGTCTAACTTTTCCCTAATCGAAGGGGTCAGACTTCTTGTGGAAATATCGCGCGAACTTTTACCGCCGAGCGCAAAACTACAATATCGTTATCTGGCCGCTGAATTTTTCTTTATCTTCGCCGAGAATATTCGAATAGAACGGATAAATGGCCGCTTCTCCCGATAAATTTTGCAAAAATACCGTCTTGGCCGCGCCAGGCGCGATCTCGCCCGAATCAATACCCAGCCCATCAATCACGAATGAATGCGGATTTGCGCCTTTGTTGGAAATTTCAACGGTTCGTGCGCTCGAAAGACTTAAATCAATTTCTTTTTGGGTCCATCCGCTGTCATCAACCGAGATTTTAATCACGCTCTCGCTGGGATTGTCCGCCGATACCGGGAACAAAATCGCGGGAATCGCGGCCGCGAGCGGTTCTCCCGCCGCCGCCGAACAAGCGGAATTCGCGACTGGCTGCGCCAGCGATGCCATCGCGGCGCGGTTTGAACCGAAGATATTCGCCACCATCAGCAACGCCACAATATATATGAGCGAAAAAACCGTGCAAAAATTGGCGGCGAAACCAATCATTGCCGTTTTGTCGATTTTTTTGTTGTGTTTTGCGATTGCCATTTTTTTAAAAGATTAATTCATTTGAATTGCGAAACCGGGCGCAGTTAATCTTTTTTGCGGCATTCCGGCAAAAATTAACGGAAAACGGTTTTGTAATTCAAAGCTGTTATTTGTATGATTTTATTATAGCTTTTCTTTGCAAAACGGCGCAAGGCCCGAAACTCAAACGGTGAACCGGCGACAATCCGTGCCAGCGCAACGCCACCAAATGTTCTTTGGTCGGATAACCTTTGTGCCGCGCGAATCCGTAGGCCGGATATTTTTTGTCCAGTCTTCGCATCACCCGGTCACGAATAACTTTGGCCACAATGCTGGCCGCAGAAATCGAAAAAACTTTCGCGTCGCCGGAAACAATCGACTTTTGCGGATAAGGAACTTTTATCGGAAAATTGCCGTCAACCAGGCAAAATAACTTTTGCGCGGAATTATTCTTCAAGCCACGGACGATATCCGCAGCCGCCCGGGCCATTGCCAGCTTTGAAGCCTCGAAAATGTTAATCCGATCGATTGTCCGCGGCCAGACCAGAGCGCTGGCCCAAATAATTTTTTCGCAATTAACGATAATTTCAAAAAGCTCCTCCCGTTTCCGCGCGGAAAGTTTTTTCGAATCATCAACATTTTCAAATAAGCGGCGCGGCAAATTGTCGCGGCCGCCAACGCCAAGCAAAGCC
>JBARNX010000001.1:0-4670 GCA_049641805.1 Minisyncoccales bacterium | reverse complement strand
CGTTAATCTTTCATCGTTAACGGTTTCCTCGGTGGTGGTGGCGGTGCTAGCGCAATCATTAATCGTTAATCTTTCATCGTTAACGGTTTCCTCGCTGGTGGTGGCGGTGCTAGCACGATCATTAATCGTTAATCTTTCATCGTTAACGGTTTCCTCGGTGGTGGCCATCTCTTCCGTGGTGGTGGCGGCTTCCTGCGCCAGCAGAGACATTGGCACGATGGTAAAAAATGCAAATGCGATAATTGTCAAGCCGACAAAAAAACGAAACACCGGCGAGGTTTTTGCGTGCAAAAACCACATTGGTGTTTCGTTTTTCCGATAATTTTCTCTCGCAAGCGCAGAATTCGCGAACATTATCGTTGCTTGTCCGTCTCCCGCGGACAGCAAAATTATTCCCTTTCCTCATCGGGATTATGTCATCCTAACAAATCCAAAAACCCTGTCAATGTTGCCAAAATCAATTTTTATTGTCCCATCATTCCCCCGCCTTTTAAAAAGGGTCCGACCCTTTTTGAAAAACCGCGCGAATCAATCCGATGAAAGTTTGACGCCGGTTTTTTCGGCCACTTGAAAATGCCATTTTTCGTGTTTGTCCACCTGCCTTTGCATCCCGATTTGTTCGGCGCGATAATCGTCAATTTTGCTATTGGTCATTGCAATGCGCGTCAGCACCCGATCAATATCGGCCTTGTCGGCTTTTTTATCCAAATCGGCCTTGTCGGCTTTGGTATCAATTTTGGCATTCATCTTATCAAATTGCCCGCCCAAAAACTCCACCAGCTCGCGGTAGTTTTGATCAATTTTATTGAACCTGTCGTCGGAAGCTTTGGCCAGCTCGCGGTAGTTTTGATCAAACTTGTCAAACCTGTCGTTAAAAAGTTTTACAAATTCGCGCAAATCAATTAAATTATTGTTTTGATTTGATAGTTCCGCCATTGTTTTGATTAAATACGATTCAAATACGATTCGAATACGATTTAAGTATAACCCAAACAAAATCTTGCCGCAAACGCGTCCGGCAAATTTGCAAATTAAAAAGGTCTTACCCTCGTTAATGCGAGGGTTAGACCTTTACTTTGCTCGTATTTAACGGCCGCTCAATGCAGTTGGGGGGTTATTTCCGCCAGCGCTTGTCCCACGGTCAGAACCGGCAGGCCGCTGGCCGCGACCGCCGCCATCTGCCGGTCAAAGTCCTCCACCGCGGCGGTATATCCGTAATTATATTCACTGCCGACATTGTGGTATAAAAGCACCAGCCACGATTTGTTTGCCGCCGCGCGGGCCAGCCATGTTTCAATTTCATCAATCGTGGTCGTGTCCATCACATATTGCGTTTTTATCCGGTGAGGATCAAAACCGATCAATGTGTTTTCGCCGCCGTCGGAAGTCCGGACGGAACCGTAATATTTTTTGGCCGCGTTGATCACATTGTCGTTATAATCCCCGTAAGGAATCGCCAGCGAGCTCACCGGCGCGCAGATGGCGTTTAGCGCATTTTTTGAACTCGACAATTCCGAATTCAGTTTTTTGGCGTTCAGCGATGTCAAGCGAGGATGCGTCACCGTGTGCGAACCGATTTCGTGCCCCGCGGCGCACATTGCCGCAATCTGGCTCCTGGTCATTGTCGGCAGATCAAGCTTGGTTTGGCTGCCGATGGCGCCGCTCACGATATATTGAGTCGTTTTGAAGCCGTATTGGTCAAGTATCGGCAGGGCATTGTTGTAAACATTGGCAAATCCGTCGTCAAAAGTGATGCTCACCATTCCTCGGGAAAACGCGGTTTCTTCCAAAACCGAAAACGAATAATTGTCGGTTTGCAAATATCCCGGCGCGGCCAGCGCCTGATAGACCCTCGCCTTCACCGCTCCCGCGGGAATTTCAAACGAATACGATGCCAGTTTCCAATCGGCGCTCGCCGGATTGTTGCCAAGCCATCTCCAGCTCAAATTTCCCTCCGCGTCCTGAAACTCAACATCGGTTTCCGTTTCCACCGATGATTGGTAATAATTTTCAAAATAATAAGCCCGGCCCGGCACAACCGAAACCGGCGCCGCCGGTGCCAGATCCGCGCTTCCGCTCGTCCGCCAGGTCATCGTTATTTTCACCGACCTTGTCCCATCTTGCGCGCCCGAATCAAGGTAGGAAAAAACCGCATCGTTGCTCCCGGCGATCTCTTGCACCCAATCCGCCGGCACCCCCGTCCCGCCGTCAACTTCAAGCGAAGGATTAACAACAAGATTCTCCGCCGACAAAGCTACGCTCAAAAACCCGGAACAAACAAAAAATAAGGCCGCGAATAACCCCGAAAGAAACAAAATATTTTTCTCCATATTTTTCTTTTAATTTTTATCATATTAACAACTTAACAACACTTTGGCAAAATTTAGCCGCAATAAAAAATATATTTTCCATCTGGGAAGGGTCTAACCCTCGCATTAACAAGGGATAGACCCTTTAATTTTGGACCCAGTGAGTGGTTACGGGATCGGGGCGCCAAACAAAAAAGGGCAAAGGTACCCTTTTCTGCGATAGTGTCCTATCTTGTGTCCTACTTTAACTCTACTTTCGCGCCCGCCGCGATGCGCATTTTTTTTATTTCAAGGGTCTATCCCTGTTGCCTGTCCCGAGTATTCCCTAAGAATAATCGAAAAAGTTAGACCTTTGGAATCCCGAATAAACAGTCACCGAAATTTTACCGGAACGCGCTTCCCGCCCAAGGGGCAAGCCAAATCAGCCCAACATCAGCCATTCGGGGCGGAATATCAACAGGAGGCCGATTGCCAGCATCAAAACGCCGCCGATCAAATGCGACGCTTTTTGGTATTTGGTGGTAATTCCCGCCATTTTAAGAGTTATCATCGCCGCGAAAAAAACAAACAAATCGTCGGCCATAAAAACCAAGACATACAGCGCGACATAAAAATAATATTGCCACTGGCTCAAGCCGCTCGTTGACAACATTTGAGTGAAAATCACCGGAAATCCCGCCGAACAGATAAGCTCCACCAAATTGACCGCGAACGCCAGCAGAATAATCCCGGCCAACGCCAGATAAAAATTGTTTTGCAGTGTGATATTTTTCAGCCGTTCAAAAATTTTTTTTCTTTTGGGATCCGCGGCATTGGCGCACACCGCGGGTTTTTTGGAAAAATAAGCTTTCAAATTGTGAAGGCCGCCGGCAATCGCCACGCCGCCCACCGCCAGCCGCACCCACAGAATAAAGCCGATAAACAGCAAGAGGTTCAGCCACGCGGCCATAAACAAGAAATAAACAAATGAAGAAGCGACGATAAACGCGCTCCCCAGAATCCACATCCGGCGGCGGTCTTGCGTCCCCAAGAGCAAACTGATCAAAAACAACAGCGTCCACATCGCGCACGGATTAAACCCGTCCAACGCGCCCAAAACCACGGTAATTGCCGGCAATGACAAATTTTTGATTGAAACTTGCCCCAAAAACGGCACATTAACGCTTTGAGGAATTTCTTTCCTATCTTGCTCGCCGCAACTGCCGTTCTCTTGCGGATCAATTTCGGGATTGATGATCGGAGCAACGATATCGGAGCATCCGCCGTCAATCGCTTTTTTCACGGCATTTTCAATCGCCGCGCCCGTGGAATTTTCATCATACCAGCCAACGAAATGCTTGTCGCCCACCACGGTGAACGGAACTCCGGCAATTTCAACATTTAATTTGCTGCCGACATCAATTAGAATCTGCCGGTTCTTTGAATTATTCCAAACTTCAAAATCGTGAACCGCAATTTGCGGATATTCGGATTGCAGTCCGGACAAAAATTCTTTTTCGTGTTCGCAATGCGGACACCCCTGCCCCCAGAAAAAATAAACATTGACCGAATTTTGCGCCAAAACCGCCCCCGGCGCAAACGCGGCGGCGGCAACAAGCGGCAGTATCAAAGACAATATTTTTTTTATTGTGTTTACCATAGAAAATAAAGATTGCTTTTCCATCGGAATTTTTGGATCGGATTGTTTAAGCCATCAATTCATCTGCCAGACGGCAAAATTCAGATAGCCGGCAAAAGTCACCCATGCGATATAGGGAGCCAGCAGCCATGCCGCCGGTTTTGACACGCGCCAAAAATTGGCAATAGTATAGGCAATCGCCGCCCAAAGCGCCAGCAACTCAAAAAACGCCAGCCCCGGTTTTTTCAACTCAAAAAAAATAAACGACCACAAGACATTCAAAATCAACTGCACTGAAAAGACCGCGATGATATTTTGTTTTTGCCAGGCGCCGTCAAGCAATTTTTGCGAAATGCGATTCCACGCGCGCGCGGCCATTCCCGAAAGATTTTCCGAAATTTGGAAATTTTTGGCCCACGCCAGATAAAGCGAAACTCCCATCAAAAGATAGAGCGCCGTCCACACCGCACCGATAACTCCGCCAGAAGGCGTCCACGAAGGCTTGTTCAGTTCCGCGTACCAGCCGCCGACCGCCGGCAATGTGAATATTGATCCGATCAGCGCCGCCGCCTGGCAGATTGCAATACTGGCAACCAATTTGAAAATGTTTTTTCTTTTCATAGTTTTATTTTCCGGGAATACTTTCAACAATAATATGCGGATATGGCGTGTATATTATTTCGGAAAGCGTCCTTAACGATTTGATTTTAATCTTTTTTGCCCTTTTTATCAATTTTCCCGCG
>JBARNX010000053.1:0-17125 GCA_049641805.1 Minisyncoccales bacterium | reverse complement strand
TCGAGAAAAACGAAACTCCGGGCAAAAAACTTTTGTTAACTGGCGGCGGGCGATGCAATTCGACCAACCTTGAGCTTGATTTGCGCAAACTGGTCGCCAATTATGGCGAAACCGGCGCGTTTTTGTTCCACGCGTTTTCCGAGTTTGGCCCAAAGGATAGCATTGAGTTTTTTAATAAGCTGGGCGTGGAAACCATGGTTGAAAACAACCAGCGGGTTCTGATCAGAAGCGGCAAAGCCGGCGATGTTTTGGAAGTCTTGGTTGGCCGGTTAAAAAATCTGGGCGTGAAAATGATTTGTGGCCGCAAGGTCGCGGTTATCAATAAAAAAGATAATTCAATTTCTTCAATCATTATTTCCGGCGGCGAAACTATCGGCGCGAAAAATTACATTATTGCCACCGGCGGGAAATCATATCCGGGTACCGGTTCCACGGGGGACGGTTATGACTGGGCGCACACTTTGGGCCATAAGATCATTAAATTGGCGCCGGCGCTGGTGCCGGTGAAAATCAAAGAACCGTGGGCAAAGGATTTGGCCGGGGTGAGCTTGAAACGCGCCGGTATAACCGTTTTCCAGAACCAAAAGAAAATAATTTCAGCCGCAGGCGAGATTTTATTCACCCATTTTGGTTTGAGCGGCCCGGCGATTTTAAACATTAGCGCCGGCATCGGGGAACTGCTGGAAAAAGGCGAAGTTATAATTTCCCTGAATCTTCTGCCCGCGTCAAATTATGGCGAATTGGAAAAAAAGGTTCTGGAAAATTTCCAAAAGAATCCCAATAAAATTTTGAAAAATTGTTTGGCGGATTTTATTCCTTCGGGGTTGACGCTGGCGTTGGCGCGGTTTGCCGGCGCCAATCCGGCCAAAACTGCTAATGATATCACCAAAGAGGAGCGGCGGCGGTTGGTTGAGGCGATGCGGGATTTGCGCTTGACCGTATTCGGATTGTTGGAAATCGAGACCGGGATGGTGACTGCCGGCGGAGTGGCGCCGGAAGGAATCGACGATAAAACAATGCGTTCCAAAACCATTGGCAATCTGTTTTTTGCCGGCGAGATTATCAATGTTCATGGCGTTACCGGCGGCTTTAATCTTCAACAGTGTTGGTCAACCGGGCGTTTGGCCGGGATTGGCGCGAGCGGGGATGTCGGATAATTTGCCCAAAACAATGCTTTTCTCCGGGCGGATTTTCAGTTTACAAAATTTAGAAAAGTAATAATATGATAACAATATGGAAAATTATTTGACGCCGGAGGGCATGGAAAAACTTAAAAAGGAATTGGATACTTTGGAAAATGTTACCCGCCGGGAGCTGGCGGAAAAATTGAATTACGCCATCTCTTTTGGCGATCTCAAGGAGAATGCCGCCTATCACCAAGCCAAAGAACAGCAGGGATTTTTGGAAGGCCGGATTTCGGAATTAAAATCAATCATTGGCAGCGCGCGCGTGGTTGGCCATACGGATTCCGATCATATTCAGATCGGATCAATCGTAGTTCTTGCTTGCGGCGCGGCGCGGGACGAATACCAAATTGTGGGACCCGACGAAGCGGATATTTTTAGAGGTAAAATTTCTTATAAATCGCCCTTGGGCGACGCGATTTTTGGCAAGCGCGCCGGATGTAAGATTATTTTGGAAACGCCCAAGGGGAAAATGGAATACGAAATTTTGAAAATAAAGTAATCATAAGATCATAGAATCGTTTAATCATAAAAACATTTGGATGTTTCCCGCAATCTTGCGGGATTTGTTTTACAATTTTTTACAATAAATGGTAATATAAAATTATATTAAGTATATTGAATAATATTTATTTCAATGGAACAACAATTGTTAACATACATTGAGCAAGAGATCAAAAGAGGTGTTGCCGAGCCGATGATCAAAAAAGCTTTGCGTGAAGCCGGATGGGGCGATTCCTTGATTGAAGAGGCATTTGCTTTGCTGCAGGCTCCGGTTCCTCCGGCGTCCGAATCGGTTTCGTCCGAATTGGAAGCCCCGGCGCGGGAAGAAACAATTTCGGAAGGCGAGGATGATGCCGTTATCGTCGGCAAAAAGAAGTTGAACAAGCCGCTGGTTATCGTTGCTTCGGTGTTTGGAGCAATGATTTTGATTGTAACCGCTTTGGTTTCATATTTCAGTTTTTCGACTCCATCGCAAGTCGCCGAGGAACCGGCCGCGCCGGCGGAAGAGCCGGCTCAAGCTGAAAATCCGTCGGTGAAAGTGGTTGTTGAAGAACCGGCCGCGCCAGAGGAAGAAGACAGAGTAAATCTCATTCCCGCGGCGGCCACGACCACTGTTGCTGCCACAAGTACCGTTGCCACGACCACTGTTGCTGCCACAAGTACCGTTGCCACAAGTACTGCCGCGGTTCCCGATTTGTCAACATCGGCCGGCAGGGACGAACAAAGAAAATTGGATATGCGAAAACTGGTTGACGCGCAAAAAATATGGCATCAAACAACCGCCAAATATTATACTTGCGGTTTGAAGGCCGGCGATTGCGGAGGCAGGAAATACGGTTATCCGGAGCAGATCGGTAAAAGTTTGCCGATTGCCCCGCTTGATCCTCTGGCCGCACAATATCTTTCAAAAGCGCTGGTTTGCGGTAAAGATTATGTTTATTGCGGACTTAACAATTCATCTTATTCGCAATTTTTCTGCTATTACGCGAAACTTGAAGGCGGCGATTTTTATACTGCGTCGCATAACGGCAATTTCCAGCGCAAAACCGCGCCCAAAATCTTTGAAGAATGCGGAGCCGCGAATTAACGGGATAAATTCGATTGTTGAAAAGCTATGCCTTGCTTATCCGCCCCGAGGCGGTTTGCGAGGCATTTTTTTGAAATAAAACCAAAACCGGGTTGTAATAGTTTAATTACGGTCGATTTTTGAATAAGGAATAAGGAAGTTATTTATGAAAGCTTCCCAAGCTTCGGTTCCGTCAAACAGCATTTGTTTTACAAATCAATTATTTAACGGCATTCATATATGGAGGAGCTAACCGATGAAGAAATCGCGCGGCGCGCGCAGAAAGGCGATGTGGAATCGTTCTCCCTGTTGGTGGGGCGCTACGAGAAGAAAATCACCCGCTACGCGAGAAAATTTCTTTCGCATCCTGATGATGTAAAAGATATCGTGCAGGATGTTTTTGTGAAAGTATATGTGAATATCAACAGTTTCGACGCTTCCAGAAGATTTTCTCCGTGGATATACCGCGTGGCGCACAATGAATTCGTTAACGCTTTAAGAAAGAAAAAATCGGAAAAAATATCTTTCATCGATTTCGATGTTTTTTTTCCGCATCCGACGGCCAAAGAGACCGCCGACAGCGATGTTGAGCGTATTGATTTGCGGCGGATGCTCGATTCTTATCTGGAAAAGTTGCCCGTGAAATATCGGGAACCCTTGGCATTGTATTATTTTGAAGAAATGGATTATCGCGAAATTTCCGATATAATGCGGCTTCCGATTTCAACCGTGGGCGTTCGCTTGCAGAGAGGAAAGGCGATGTTGAAGAAAGCGATGATCAAGAAAAATCCAAACATAAAAGATAATTTCTATGGATAACGGCGAACAAAAAAAATCTATCAGCGAATTGGTTGCCGCCGCCGCGAAAAGCGGAAAGCTCAAAATGAGGCCCAAGTGGCATTTCGTTTTGCGCGCCGTTTTGTGGCTGGCGGGAACAATGGTTGCGGCACTGGCGGTGCTCTATCTTTTGAGCCTGTTTTTCTTTGTCGCACGCGAAACCGGTATTTGGGTCGCGCCGATTTTCGGCTGGCGCGGCATTTTGATATTTTTAATGTCGATTCCGTGGGTATTGGTTTTGAGCGTGTTGTTTTTTATTGTTATTTTGGAAATATTGGTGCGCCGCTATTCTTTTGCCTATCGTCTGCCTCTGCTTTATTTGGCCATCGCGATTTTGCTGGTAGTGGTCGCAGGAAGCGTTATCGTCGCCGGTACGCCGCTTCACGGCATACTTTCGCATTGTTCGCCCGAAATGCCTTTCCGCGGGGATGATCCCGCGGGAATGGCGGGGCGCCCTTGCGGCACCGGATTCTACCGCGATCTCGGCCCGCGCCGTTTCGATAGTATTCATAGCGGGGTGATCGGCGAGATTTCGGAAACCGAATTCATGATTGTCAACCGCCAGCGGGAGAATCTGCGCGTTATCGTTACCAAAAAAACGCGCTTGCCATTCGGAGAAAACTTTTCGGCGGGCGATACGGTTGTGGTCATCGGCAACCGCCACGGCGATCAAATTGAGGCTTTCGGGGTTAGCCGCGTTAAGAATTAAAAAATAAAAAACAAATATCAAACCAATGGCAAATATAATTTTGGCAATCAAACGGCATAAAAAAATTTCTTTCGTTATCTTCGTTATTATTCTGGCCGCCGGCTATTTTCTTTTTGGTCCGAGCGGAAAAAGCGCCAGCGCGACGGTTTATACTTATGGAACGGCGTCCAAGGGGAATATCGTGCAATCGGTTAGCGGCAGCGGGCAGGTGGCGGCCAGCGATCAAGTCGATGTAAAATCCCAAGTTGCGGGAGATATTGTCGCGGTAAATATTGTTGAAGGACAATCAGTGAGGCTTGGCGATATGTTGGCAAGAATTGATTCGACCGACGCGCAGGCGGCGGTTGAAGTGGCGCAAGCGAATTTGGAAAACGCCAAATTGACTTTGCAACAGGCCAGCCAGAATAATTCGCAATCTTTGGCGCAAGCACGGCAGGCGCTTCAGTCGGCAAACGATGATCTGGCCACGAGCCAAAGCAACTTGTCTAAAACTTACGAACAGGCTTTTAACGCTATTGTATCCGCATTTGCCGATTTGCCGGTGGTGATGTCGGGATTGAGCGATATTATGTCTGGTTCGAGCAATATCGTTGTTCAAAGCAGCGGCACTTATCTGGATTATTACCAGTACCAGATAAAATCATACGGCTCTTCCGTTTCATCATTGCTTGATGTCAGTTCGACCTATGCGATTGCCAAGAACGGCTACGACAGCGTTTTGAAGGAATATAAAAGCGTCAGCCGATATTCTGATCCGGAGGTGATTTCCAAAATGGTGGATGACACATACGATGCCACAAAAAAGATATCTAATGCTACCAAGGCGCTTATCAATCTGATTCAGCAATATCAGGACGCGGCATCAAAAAATAATAGCCAGGCGCAATCATTTTCAACCACGCATCTTAACAGTTTGAACGGCTACGCTTCCCAAGTTAATGCGGATTTGCTGAGTATGATTTCGATTCAGCAATCGATTAACAGCTCGTTGCAGAGCGTGGAAAGCGCCAAAAACACAGTTGATCAGAAAGCCCAATCGCTGAATACGCTGCAGAGTTTGACAAATCAAATCAGCGATCAGTCGCAGCAATTAATCGTTTCCCAAAAAGAAACGGCGCTGGCCGATGCCAAGAAAACCTTGAGCGACTATACTATCAGGGCTTCCTTTGACGGATTGGTGGCGGCGGTTGATGTGAAAAAGGGCGATACCATTAGCGGCAATGCGACGATCGCCACGATTATTACCGACAACCAAATCGCCACGATTTCGTTGAATGAAGTCGATGCCGCGAGCGTTAAAGTCGGCCAAAAGGCGACGCTGACATTCGATGCCGTAAGCGATTTGACGCTTACCGGCCATGTGAGCGCGGTTGATGCCATCGGCACCGTCAGTTCGGGCGTTGTCAGCTACGGGGTAACGATTGCTTTCGACACCCAGGATGACCGGGTTAAGCCTGGAATGAGCACGACGGCCGCGATCGTTACCAATATCAAGCAGGATGTTCTGCTGGTGCCCAATGCCGCGGTCAAATCGAACGCCGCCGGCAATTATGTGATGGTTCCGAATCAAATGGTCAGCGGCGCGGCCAGCGGCAGTTCCGAAGACGGTGTTACCGTCAAACAGCAAACGGTTGTTCCGGGTTTGGCCGATGATAATTACACCGAAATTGCCAGCGGGCTGGCCGAAGGCGATACCGTGGTGACAAAGACCGCGACGCAGGCGGCGACAAAAACATCAACCGGCAGCAGCTCGGCTTTATCGCGGCTTTTCGGCGGCGGGGGCGGACCCAGATAAAGTCGTTGTTTTGAACAGATTTTCCTAATGGGTCCGTTGCCGGGCCGAAACAACAATGATTGAATGCAAAAATATCACAAAAACTTATAAAACCGGTACCATTGAAACTCAAGTGCTGAAAGGACTGTCATTCAAAATTAATGACGGCGAATTCGTTGCCATAATCGGGCCGTCCGGATCGGGCAAGTCAACTTTGATGCATATCATCGGAATGTTGGACACGCCGACGAGCGGCCAATATTTGCTCAACGGGCGGGATGTCTCCAAGCTCAGCGACGACCAGCTGGCTGAAATCAGAAAAAGCAAGATCGGTTTTGTGTTCCAATCGTTCAATCTTTTGCCGCGAACCACGGTTTTGCGCAATGTGTGCTTGCCGCTGGTATACGCGGGCGTGGAAAAATCCCAGCGCGAAAAGCGTGCCAAGGAATCATTGGCGAAAGCCGGGCTGCCCGAAGAGTATTATACGCATTATTCCAATCAGTTGTCGGGCGGGCAAATGCAGCGGGTGGCGATTGCGCGCGCCCTTGTCAACGATCCGTCGATAATTTTTGCCGATGAGCCCACGGGCAATCTTGACACCAAGACCGGAGAAATTGTTTTGGATACGTTTGGCAAATTGAACGAAGACCATAACCACACGATCATACTCATAACTCATGAGCGCGAGGTGGCCGAATACGCCCACCGCATTATTACCGTTCGTGACGGTTTGATAGTTGATGATTCGCTTAACAATAACCGGCGGACATCAATGGATGCGGATAATTCGCGTCCGGCTAAATCAAAATTATAATCATGAAAATAACTGATTTATTGGCGGAAACATTTTCCGCGTTGCTGTCAAACAAGGTCCGGTCGGGTTTGACGATCTTGGGCATTGTCATCGGCATCGGCTCGGTAATTGCCATGGTCGCCATCGGCCAGGGGACTCAAAGTTCGATCACTTCCAATATCGAGGCCTTGGGATCGAATTTGCTTACGGTGTCGCCCGGGATGCAACGGAACATAGGATCGCAAGTCAGGATGGAGCGCGGGTCGGCCAACACATTGACAATGGCGGACAGTGAAGCGATCGCTAGCGAATTGAGCGGCGTAAAAAATGTTGCGCCGCAAACTTCGAACCGTTACCAAGTAACGGCCAAGGGTTCAAACGCCAATCTCCAAGTATACGGCGTGACTTCCGTTTATGCGGCCGTTCGCAATGTGCAGATAGCCAGCGGCGATTTTATCACCGATGCGGATAATTCCGGTTACGCCAAAGTTGCAGTTATCGGACCGACGGTTGCCACCGATCTGTTTGGCGAGGATAGCGATCCGATTGGCCAAACAATTCGCATCAACAAGCTTGATTTTAAGGTGGTTGGCGTGACAGTTTCCAAGGGCAGTACTGGGATGGGTGCCAATCCTGATGAATCAATATATGTTCCTTTGGCGGTAGCACAGAGGTTTTTTACCGGCAATTTATATGCAGGCACGATTTATGTGCAGGGCGAAAGTTCCGATGGGTTGGACCAGTTGGTAACCGATATTACCGCATTGCTTCTTGAGCGCCATAAGATCACCGATTCAACAAAGGCCGATTTTTCGATTATGAACCAGGCAGACATTGTTTCCAGTATGTCCAGCATCACCAGCACGCTAACTTATCTGTTGGCGGCGATTGCCGGCATTTCGCTTTTGGTGGGCGGCATCGGGATTATGAATATGATGCTGACCACCGTAACCGAGCGCACGCGGGAAATCGGTTTGCGCAAAGCCATCGGCGCCAAAAAAGGCGATATTACGGTCCAGTTTTTATCCGAGGCCGTCACTTTGACTTTCACCGGCGGCATTCTCGGGGTGGCGCTTGGGTGGCTGGCGGCATACGCGGTTTATAAATTCGCGGGCGTCGCGACCAGCGTTTCCTTGATTTCGGTTATTGTGGCATTCGGCGTATCAGCGGTGATAGGAATAATCTTCGGCTATTATCCGGCGGTGCGCGCCGCCCGAATGAATCCGATAGAAGCTTTGCGTTACGAATAAATAATTTTTGATTAAAAGAAATAAAACAAAAAAAATGAATAAATCAATACCAATCACGATCATTGCAGCGATAATTTTCGGCGCCGCAGGGTTTTATGGCGGTATGCTGTACGGGACTTCAAAAAGTTCTTCAAATTCTGCGGCAGCCGGAAATCGTCCGGCCGGGATGCAAAACGGGAACGCAAGCAGCACCGGCAGTATTGTGTATGGCCAGATCATTTCGGTGGACAGCTCCAGTATGACGGTGAAAACCGGCGATAGCGGGTCGAAAATAGTTTTCTTTTCCGCTACATCAAAAATCAGTAAAAATATCGATACCCAAACTTCCGATTTGGCGGCTGGACAAACCGTAATGGCATCCGGCACTGCGAATTCCGACGGTAGCATCAGCGCCAAAACAGTTGAAATAAATCCTCAAACAAAGATAAATTCGCAAAGCAGCCGGTCCGGTTCCGGCGGCGCGGCCGCAAGCGCAACAAAAACGCAAGATGACAGTCAGGCAGAGTCCGGCTTCGTTGATCCGGGAATGCCGCCCATGGATGATGGCGGCGCGGGCGGGCCGCCTCCGGGAATGTAATCGATGTTTTGGGTTTGCATATTTAATTAAAAAAATCAAAAATATGAAATATACGAACAAGTCAATAGCGATTGCCGTTGTTGCCGCGGCGGTTTTAACGGGCGCGGGATTTTTTGGCGGCGCATTGTATCAAAAAAGCCAAACCGTGAAACCGGGCCGGAATTTCGGCGGTCCCGGCGCCGCCGGCATTGAATCT
Source organism: Minisyncoccales bacterium (assembly GCA_049641805.1). GTDB lineage: Bacteria > Patescibacteriota > Minisyncoccia > Minisyncoccales > UBA5738 > UBA5738. Next base: position 8,235 of record JBARNX010000053.1, on the reverse strand, counting down.
TCATCGTCAAACATCACGCGGCGGAGCGGCGGTTTGCAGGGAGGGTTCACTTCCGGAGACATAGTCAGCAAAGATAGCGACAGCATCACATTGAAGCTGCGCGACGGCGGAACCCGGATAATTTTTTATTCGAATTCAACGCAAATCAGCAAGCAGACCGGCGGAACAGTCGATGATTTGGCGGTCGGGTTGTCGATTATGGTCACGGGAACCGCGAATTCCGACGGTAGCATTAGCGCCCAGAGCATTTCGCTGCGTCCCGCGGATTCAAATGCCGGCCCTGTTGATGCCGGCATTCCTTCGGGCGCCAATCCGGCCGGCGGAAACGCTCCGGCTGCGCCCGGCCAGCCTGCCGCGCCTGCGCAAAATTAGCAATCAAAAGCGCCGACAAGGCGCAAAAACCGCCCCGGATTTAACGCGAGGGCGGTTTTAATTTAAATTGGGTCAAGATTGGCTACCCGGTGATGATTATCGCCACCGCGATTCCAAGCAGAATGCCGAAAAAGACTTCAAAACGAGTGTGGCCCAGCAATTCCTTCAGATGCTTGGTTTCGAATTTTTTATAGCGGTAGAAGTCTTCGATCATTTGGTTCAGGACTTCGGCGTGCTTGCCGGCTTCTTGGCGCAGGGTGAAGGCATCGTAGATGATGACCAGCGCGAATACCGCCGCGATGGCGAAATAGGGCGAATCAAAACCGAATTTGATTCCGCAGGCGGTTGCCAGCGCGGTGACCGCCGACGAATGCGAGCTGGGAAAGCCGCCGCTGGCCCAGAATCTTTTAAACGCTTCGCGGCTGACGCCGTGTTTCAACGCCAGAATCAATTTGCATAACTGGGCGATAAACCATGCCAAAAATCCCGCGACGAGCGGCTGGTTGTTGATTATTGTCGTAAAAACATCCATGGTATTTGGTTCTTTCTTTATCTACTTGATTCTAATCGTTTTCCGTTTTAATTTCAATCATCGGGATTGCCGCAGCTTGATGCCGCTTGCGATAAGTATATACTTAAGTATATACACGAGTATATACTTAATAAAATAAAAACATATGAGCCGGAAAACATCGGAAAACAGCGTTCGCAAACTTATGCGCTTGGGCAAAACAAGCTTGGCCGTAACTCTTCCAAAAGACATACTTCTGGAATTCGGCTGGCGCGAAACCCAAAAAGTAACCGTCAAAAAACACGGCAAAACCGTCATTATCGAGGATTGGAAAGAATGATCCCGAGTCATTGATTTTCGAGGTAAAAAGGGGTAGCTTGAATGATATGGCGAATTCCAAAGAAGCGAAAGCGAGGATAAAGATAAACAAACTACTCGAAGATTCCGGGTGGCGTTTTGAAGATGGGAAAAACGGCAAAGCGAATATCCAGCTTGAACCCGGGATCAAATATGCCGAGCTTGGCGATGATTTTGAACATGAAATCCGCGGGTTTGTTGATTTTCTTTTGCTGGACAAGGATGGCCGGGCGCTGGTTGTCGTGGAAGCGAAGCGCGAATCAATTAATCCGTTATCCGCGAAAGAACAGGCCAGAAATTACGCGCGCAATACTGGCGCGCGGTTCGTGATTCTTTCGAACGGCAACCTGCATTATTTTTGGGACACCAAGCACGGCAATCCCGACGCGATATCCCGCTTTCCGACGCAGGATTCCATTACTCAATACGAAAAATACACGCCCAATCCGGTTGAATTGGCGCAAACTTTTGTTGATGAGAATTACATTGTGGAATCGCAAATGCCCGGATATGCCGGTGATCCTTTGTTTCGGGATGAAGCAAAACGATCCGATTTTTTGAAAAATAACAATCTTAAACAGCTTCGCCCGTATCAAGCGCAGGCGATAAAATCGCTGCAGGAAGCGGCGATGTCCGGGGGAAAGAGGTTTTTGTTTGAAATGGCGACCGGCACCGGCAAAACGCTGATTTCGGCGGCGGCAATCAAGCTTTTTTTGAAATCCGGCAACGCCCGCCGGGTGTTGTTCTTGGTCGACCGCTTGGAGCTTGAAGACCAGGCGCAAAAAGCGTTCACGCAATATTTCGGTAAGGACTTTACCGTCGCGACCTATAAAAAGACGCGCGATTCCTGGGCCAACGCCAGCGTGGTTGTTTCCACGATTCAAACATTTTTGGCGGGCGACCGGTACAAAAAAGAATTTTCGCCCACCGATTTTGAGCTTGTGATTTCCGATGAAGCCCATCGTTCCATTGGCGGCAACAGCCGGGCGGTATTTGAATATTTCGTCGGTTACAAGCTTGGGCTGACCGCGACGCCCAAAAATTACCTTAAAGGCATCGGTTCCGGCGAATCAGATAACCAGCGCGATTACGAGCGCCGTTTGCTTCTCGACACTTATAAAACATTCGGTTGCGAATCCGGAGAACCGACTTTTTCGTATGATTTGGTAAAAGGAGCCAAAGAGGGATATTTGGTTCAGCCGGTCCTTATTGACGCGCGCACTGAAATCACCGCCGAGCTTCTTTCGGAAAATGGCTATGCCGTGCATAAAATTGCCGAAGATGGCCAAAATATCGACGAGATTTTTAACGAGCGCCACTACGAGCGGAAGTTTTTTAACGAGGAAACGAATATCGCGATGTGCAAGGCGTTTATCGATAACGGGCTTTTTGATCCTGCGACTGAAAAATGCGGCACGCCGCTTTTTGGCAAATCAATTGTTTTTTGCGTTTCGCAACATCATGCCGCGCGAATAACCAACATTCTAAACAAGCTTGCTTTCAACGGGTGGCCGGAATTGTACGGCGAATCGGATTTTGCGATGCAGATTACCTCGCAAGTTAAAAACGCCCAGCAAATGACGGTTAATTTTGCCAATAATCGTTTGGGCGGCCAGTCAAAAAAGCCCGAAAATTACGATACAAGCAAAACTCGGGTGGCGGTAACTGTGGGAATGATGTCCACCGGCTACGATTGCCAGGACTTGCTCAATATCGCGCTGATGCGGCCGGTTTTCAGCCCCACCGATTTTGTGCAAATCAAGGGCCGCGGCACGAGAAAATATTTGTTTGAGTTGGAAGGCGCCGGCGATGGTGAAAAAATCGCGGTTGCCAAAAACAAATTCAATTTTTTTGATTTTTTCGCGACCTGTGAATATTTTGAAAAAGAATTTCCCTACGATGAAAAAATAAAATTGCCGCGGATAAAATTGATTGCCGATGACACGATTGTTTCCGATAAAAAATCCGGCAATTTTGAATATGCGGATGAGAACGGCAAAAAAGTATTTGAAGGCCCGCTTGATCTTGCCGCGGCTGATGAGTTGGAATCGCTGGTGGAAACACCTGTGGGGGAACAAGGAATGCGCATTGATCGCGAGGGATTCAAGCGTGCCGTGGATGAGGATGTGCTGGGCAACGGCATACTCAAAACGATGTGGGAAAACGGGGACACACAGCAGGCCGAAGAATACGCGCAAAAGCATATTTTTGACAAACCGAAGTATTTTCTAAATTTGGATAAGATTCGCAAGATTTTCGGAGTTGACCGTCGGATAAGCGTCAGGGAATTTTTGCAATTCGTTTTTGGCGATAAAAAGGAATTTGAGTCAAAAGACGCGCTTTTGGAATCCGAATGGGAAAAATTCATTGAAATAAATCCGGTGGATCAGGAACATTACGAAACGGTTAAGATGTTTTTCAAGGCGTATATCACCGACCCTTTGGTGCGGGAAATCATTGCCAGCCGCCAGACCCAGCGGTTTAATTTTGAATCATCATTTGATTTCGGCGAGTACCAGCGTTTGAACGGCTACAAAACTCTCGTGCCGCAATATATCCGCGACTACGCCTATCAGCTAACCAATCTATAAAATGAACACGGAAATAAAACGGCATATTGACGGCGCGCGGCAGGTGCTGGTGGGCGTGGTGCCCAATCCCACTTCCCAGATCGAGCAAATTACCAATGCCCTCATCTACAAGTTTATGGACGATATGGATCAGGCCGCGATCAGGCAGGGCGACCGGCCCGCGTTTTTTGTTGGCGAGCTGGAACGCTACGCGTGGACCCGGTTGATGGACGCGCGCATCGGCAATCAGGAACGAATGAATTTGTATTCCGAAGCGCTGGTGAAATTTTCCCAAGCCGAACAATTGCCCGAACTTTTCCGCGGCATATTCAAATCCGCGTTTTTGCCGTACCGCTCGCCCGAAACTTTGGGCTTGTTTTTGAAAGAAATAAATTTTTTTGATTATTCCCATCCCGAAGAATTGGGTAACGCCTATGAATATCTGCTTTCAATAATGTCGTCCCAAGGCGATGCGGGCCAGTTTCGCACGCCGCGCCACATTATTGATTTTATCGTTGATGTGGTGAATCCCGCCAAAGGCGACAAGGTGCTTGATCCGGCTTGCGGCACGGGCGGATTTTTGGTGAAATCCTACCAGCATATTTTGGAACAGCTTGGCAAAAAAGACGCCGACGGTAACAATCCCAAACCGCTCACGCCTGACGAGCGCAAAAAGTTGATGAACAATTTCGAGGGCTATGACATCGATCCGGCGATGGTGCGCATTTCGCAGGTTAATATGTATCTGCACCAATTCAAGAATCCCAAAATATATCAATACGACACGCTTTCCAATGATGATCGCTGGGGCGATAAATTTGATGTAATCTTGGCCAATCCGCCGTTTATGTCGCCGCGGGGCGGCATTCAGCCGCACCACAAATTCAGCGTGCAATCCAGCCGCTCGGAAGTTTTGTTTGTTGATTACATAATGAATCACTTGCGGCCAAAAGGCCGGGCCGGCATCATCGTGCCCGAAGGCATTATTTTCCAATCTGGCGCCAGCCACAAACAACTGCGCAAAAATCTGGTGGAAGACGGCCTCTATTGCGTGGCCAGCTTGCCCAGCGGCGTGTTCGCGCCTTACAGCGGCGTTAAAACCAGCATTTTGTTTTTTGACAACGAACGGGCAATCTCGGTAAAAGAAATCCTGTTCGTCAAAATCCAAAACGACGGCTTTGACTTGGGCGCCACCAAGCGGCCAATCGCCAAAAACGATCTGCCCCAAGCGCTGGAGATTATAAATCTTTGGAAAACCGGCAAAAAATCCGACAGCAAACCGGCAACTTATGTGGAAAAATCCAATATCGGCAAATCCGGCGACTACAATTTAAGCGGCGACCGCTACCGCGTCGCCACTGATTATTCCAACGCCAAATGGCCAATGGTGGAGTTAGGCGAAGTTTTAAATTATGAACAACCAACCAAATATTTAGTTCAGTCTGTTGATTATAAAGATGAATATCTGACACCTGTTTTGACAGCCGGTAAAACCTTTATTTTGGGATATACGAATGAAAAAGAAGGCGTTTTCCATGATAATTTACCGGTAATAATTTTTGATGATTTTACGACGGCAACAAAATTCGTTGATTTTCCTTTTAAAGTAAAGTCATCGGCAATGAAAATATTGCATGCAAAAAAAGATATAGCAAATATCCGTTATGTTTTTCAAGTAATGCAACATATTGATTTTACTTTTAGCGAGCATAAAAGATTTTGGATTTCCGAATACTCAAAAATAAAAATTCCTCTCCCGCCGATTGAGTTCCAGCAAGAAATAATGGATCAAATAGAAGTTTTAGAAGATGAAAAGAAATTTAATAAAAAGGAAGATGAATATTTTAAGCAACAGCAAAATAGAATTATTGCAAATATATGGAATAATTCAGAATTAACAAAAATCAATTACAAAAATGAGGCAGAAATAAGAATATTGATCAGTGGTATAGCTGATACTCTTGGGAGTATTGGTAAAAATTTAGCTACTATTGAAGCTCACATATTGGTGGAGCATTTAATTTTATCAATTCGCGAATTGGGATGGTATATCGAGAAATACTTTTTTGAAGATTTGAATGCAAGCGACAGAAAAAAAATAATTGTCATTACTAAGATTAGAAATGCTATCTGTCATAGATCGTCTCCGTTGAATTGGGTAAATGGTTCCATAAAAATAACCGGAAGTTTCAATTTTAAAAATGGCGATGTTGAGTTTCAGTATGGCGAGCAGTGCGTTTATTTGTTGCAGGATTTAATTGTTCTGTATAAAAAATTTGCAACTTTAGTTGATAATAAAATTCCAGAACGTAATGAATATTATAAGAATATGCAGAAAGACAAGTTGGAAAGAGCGATCATTTTATTAAAAGGAAAATTAAAAGACCCGATTAAGTTATTAAAATTGAAAATTGGTTAGTTTGGATAAATTGACCAAAAATTAGCAGCAATTCACGTATAAAAAACCAAAGAAACCATCGGAAAACTTTGGGAAAAATAATTTTTATAAATTATGATAAATACGATTGAACCCGTTGAAAGATTTTTGAACATTCTACAAATAATTTCTGAAAATACAAAACCATTCGCTTTTTTTCATGATTATTCTTTTTGGCTGGGATTCGGTAATCTTGTGGTGTTAACGATAACTTTGTATTTTTTGATTAGATATACACGCGCCACTGAGCAGGTGTCAATATATCAAACAATGCCCGCAATAGATGTTAATATGTGTTATAACGAAAATTCGCGCAAAACTTATTTTTGGTTTTCAAACGCATCAAATTTGCCAGGAATAGCTTATTTGAAACATAAGAAGAATGGGGAAACAATAAAAGACACTTATACTCCACTTCGCATACCTCCAAAAATAAAGATAAGAACCTCTGACGCAGATTTTGGTCTTTCCCCATCTGAAGGTGATGTTATCACTCTTTATATAATTATTACTCCTGCCATAGATAAATCAGAAGTAAAAATTAAATTTGAAAAATCTTATAAGTTTAGAGAAAATAAATGGCTTGAGGCATCTTGGAATTTCCCCGATCCTTTATTCCCGGCATAATAGACTTTAATCTATGGGTTATCCGCTGAATTCTTATTTTTCGCTTTACGGGAGCGAAACCGAGCAAAATTATATCCGCGGGCTTTTTGACCAATTTGAAAGCGCCAAAACGATGGGGGCGTACCATTTGGCGCTTCTGAATTTGTTTAAATAAAATATGAAACAAAATTTACAAAAATTAATAAATTGGTTGATTTATAACAAAACAAACATTGCCATTGCCGTAATAGTGTTAAGTATTATTATATTTGGCAAGCAATTAACTGCACCGTTGGGGTTTGCCGCTATAATTGTTTGGTTGCTATTATTATCGGCGATTATGCTAATGGCTGGTTTAACGGTAATAAAATCTCTTTTTAAAGTTGGGGCTGAGATCTCCCTTATATTTTTTATTGGACAATTCTATTGTTCATTGCCGGCAAGAACATATCAGAATGATGAGGCAATGAGAAATTTGATATTTTTGGGAATCGCATATATTATTTTTGCTTTCATCGGCCAACTGTGGAATTTCTTTAAAGAATGGCGTAAAGAATTTCAGAAAGATCATTCTGCGGGAAAGTATATTTTTATTATAATTTTCTCTTTATTTATTTCGTGGTTTATTCTTAATATTTATAGTGTTTTAAATGCGATGCTTCACGGCCTATGCATCAATTTAACATAAATTCGGGCGGGAACCGTGCGGAAAAATAAAAACCATCTTGCGCGATGATTTCGGGGTTGAGGTTAATTTTGCGGATAGATGAAGTCGGAAATCGGGCAAATCGCGCAGATATTTACTAAAAAGTTTATTTTGCTATGATTAAGCCAACAGGTTGTCTGGCGCGCAATTAATAATCAATTTTATGGCGGAAAACAAATTATCGGAAGATCAGATATTATCCATAATTAAAGAAGAGCGGGAAAAACTGTCCAATCCTTACGGCGATCAAACGGATTTGGTGGTTGATTTTGCGGTAGGATTATATGAGCGCAAAGAGATTGACCGCGCGGTTTTCAAGACATTGATATCGCTGGCGATATTGAAATTAACTCAAAAAACCGTTGCCGATTTGATGGATAATTTGATAAAAAGGAATTTGATTTCGAAAAAATCCGGCAGCGATTCCGATGAATTTATTTTGGTGAATTATTTTAAAAAAAATTATGGATAAAATGATTCAAGCGTCCGATACGGATGAATCGCGGCAAAGCGGCAGGGAAAGCGGTAAAACGCGCGTTGTTTCCGAAAGCTTGCAGATGCTTATGGCCAGTTTGGGCGGATCGCAAGATTTGCCTGTTACCGAAGAGCATATATCCGAGATGCTTTCGCAAAGAAGGCAAGTTAATGAGTTTGTTAATGAGGGCAAGAAAAGAGA
>JBARNX010000047.1:0-22864 GCA_049641805.1 Minisyncoccales bacterium | reverse complement strand
GCCTTACACGCTGGTAAGATTTCTGGCCGGAGAAAAAGAAAATAATGAAATTCAAGACGGGTTCTGGTCATCAATGGTTTTTATTTCCGCCATCTCGCTCGTCTCATTTATCATACTGAATATCTTCTCCGAACCATTGTCCGGTTTTTTCGGCCAAGGGAAACTTTTCATCCAATTACTGGCTTTTATAATACTGTTTTCATGCTTAAACGAACTTTTATTCAATATGTTTCGTGCTTTCCAGCAAATAAAGAGATACGCCCTATTTTTTATCTTCCAAACATCGCTAGAAATCGGATTGATTTCTTTGGCGCTTTTTTTAACCCATAACCTTTTGAGCGCGATCATTGCCATGTTGGCGGCGCGCATAATGGCTTTTTCAATAATGGTGTTTCTGATTGTAAAAAAGATTGGCTTTACCATTCCCCGTTTTTCAAGGATCAAAGAACATCTTGCTTTCGGACTACCAACGATACCCATCAACCTTTCATTTTGGATTGTCCAGTCAAGCAATCGCTATTTGATCGGTATATTTATGGGAACCCTTTATGTCGGCTATTACAATCCCTCCAGTATGATCAGCAGTTCATTAAGTTTGCTTATCGCCCCATTAAGTTTTGTTCTGCCGGCAACGCTGTCTAAATTGTATGATGAAAAGAAAATCGAGAATGTTAAAATTTATCTTTCATATTCTCTGAAATATTTTTTAATGCTTGGTATCCCATCGGTAGTTGGATTATCAGTCTTGTCGCAACCGCTTCTCAAGACTTTTTCCACCCCTGAAATAGCCGACCATTCTTATCGTATTTTGCCATTATTGGCGTGCGGCATCTTGTTCTGTGGTATCTACACGATCTTTTCCCAGACAATAATGCTAAAGAAAAAAACAAACATTATGGGAGTGATTTGGGTTATAACTGCATTCCTTAATTTCGGACTTAATTTGATACTTATTCCCGCGATCGGTCTCCTCGGAGCCGCAATAGCCAATTTCACCGCCTATGCGCTCGTCCTAGTCTTAATTTGCTACTATTCGTTCAAAAACATTACATTCCCGATTGATTGGAAATCAATATTAAAAAGCATATTGGCGTCGATTGCCATGGCTTTTATCGTTTATCAAATGAATGTCAAAGATCTGAAAATGATTTTCGTGGCGACCATCGTCGGCAGCATTGTCTACGGCATCCTGATTTTCTTGTTCAAGGGTTTCAACGAGAGAGAAGTTTCATTTTTAAAAGGAACTTTCGGCAAAAGCTAGATCACCGCTTCGAAATATGTTTTATTATGCGTTTCAGGCTGCAACAGATATAATCGATTTCGTCTTCCATCAGATTATTATAGAACGGCAAAGCTATGGTTGATTCTGAAATTCTTTCAGCAACTGGGAAATCGTTTTTGCGGTATCCGAATAGATCGACATAGAAAGGTTCCAGATGGATAGGCGGGAAATAATTATTGCACGATATATTATTGCTTTTTAATTCGTCCATCACTTGATCCCTCATTTGACGGGAGAATATCGCGCTATCGAGCCTGACAACATAAACAAACCAACTCATTTTCACATATCGTGAAACCTGGGGAATTATTATCCCCTCGATATTTTCCAATCTGGAACTGTATTTTCCGGCAATTCCTTCGCGCTTTCCAAGTATTTCATCGATTCTGTCCATCTGCCCGACACCCATCGCCGCGCCCAATTCACTCATACGATAATTATAACCCAGCCGTTCGTGCGAAAGCCAAGCGCCTCCATCGCTCCGGCCCTGATTCCTCATGCTTCGGCACAAACGCGCGATGTTCTCGTTATCAGTCAAAACCATACCGCCTTCGGCGGTGGTTATCTGTTTGTTGGGATAGAACGCCATGACGGCGCAATCGCCGAATGATCCCGCTTTTTTATTTTTGTATTCCGCGCCAATCGCTTCGCATGCATCTTCAATCACGGCCAGATTGTGTTTTTTGGCGACAAACGATATTTTTTCCATATCGCAAGAATGCCCGAATACATGAACCGGCAATATGGCTTTTGTTTTGGCGGTAATCTTTTCTTCGATTTTTTCCGGGTCCAAACACAAAGTATCCGGATCGATATCGGCAAATACCGGCTTGGCTCTTTCAAAAAGAATACAATTTGCCGAGGCAATAAAACTGAAAGGCGTCGTAATCACTTCATCGCCGTCTTTGATGCCCATACCCCTCACGCATAGATGTAGCCCGCTGGTACCGCTGTTCACCGCCACCGCATACTTCACACCGACATAATCGGCAATCTTTTGCTCGAATTCCATTACACGAGGGCCGATGCTCAAAGTCGAAGTCGAGAGAACCTGGTTTATCAGATCAATCTCCTTGCGCGTAATATCGGGGCTTGAAAGAGGTATTGTTTTAATATCTTGCGGAAACACAACATCGACAACAACATTGTTATTGTCAACGACGGGGATCAATTGGGCGCCAATTTGGGCCATTTTTTCCATTAACTGGCCCACCGAAGATTTCCGGGTGGCCGTTACCGGATTGGCGTTCATTATTTCCCTGGCTTTGGTCTGAAAGTTTCTTCCCGCCAGCAGCGCGCGACGGATATCTCCGTCGGTTATTACTCCCAGTAGCTTCTTGCCGCCGTCAACGACAAAAACACCCCGGGCACCGCTTTTATCCAAATTAGTCATTGCGCCCTGAATGATATCGTCCCCGTCGATGATTATCGAATCAACATTTATGTTCATTGTCTTAAACTCGCCATTATATTTAAACCGCCGGTTTTATAACTCGTGCGGGAATGCCGGCGGCAACCACATTGTCCGGAATATCTTTATTTACGAAACTGAAAGCTCCAACGGTAGAATTCTCTCCCACGGTAACGCCCGGCATCACTACGGAATGGGACCCGATCTTGCAATTTTTTTTCAGGGTAACTTTCCCTTCTTTGTTATCGATCGTCGATACGGAATAGATCGAACAATGCGACCCAATCTGCGCCGATTCGCCGACAACAACTCCATTTTTGGCATTAATATAGGTAAATGCTCCGATATCTGTGCCAAAACCAAGCGACAAATTATTTTTATGCTGAACAACCCAATTGTATTTTGTGGGCTTTCCGTCCTTGATTTTCGGATATTTCCAATTCTTAAATCTTTGATCCATGATATTTGATTCTAAATCTCTGATTTTTAAAGTATCTCCCTTATCAGAGCAAACGATTCCGCCGCCTCGAAACCGGCCTCGGACCCTCTTTTTTTTGCCAATGCTTCAATTGTCTCCAAGGAACGCGGATGAGGATAATTTTTTAATTCCGATTTGTAAGCCTTCATGGCTTCCAATTTTTCGTTCAAAAATCCGGTAATGTCGCTATATACATTCGGAACAAATGGTTTTATCGGCTGGCCCCACTCTGTTTCCGAAGGACATTCGTAGCATAAAATCTTTTTGATTCTGTTTTCCCCCGGTCGAGCCGCAACCAGGGACGCTTCAAAAATCAAACGATGGTCTTTATTAAGATCGCCCCCATTGGGAACATAGATTATTTCGGGCTTAACTCCGTTGATTACCTTGGAAATCGACGCGTTCAGTTCTTTCTGGGGAATGGTATCGAGCATCACTGATGGAAAATTTAAAAAACGCGTCCCCGAAATGCCCAATATGGCATTTGATTTTTCGATTTCCCTAGGTCTTCCATCAATAAAATCTTGCGTCCAATCCGGCAAATACGCTTTGGTAACAATGCAAAGAATGATTTCATCCCCTCGTTGGCTGCATTTTTTGATTGTTCCGCCGCATCCGAGCACTTCATCATCCGGATGAGGAGCGATTATCAAAATTTTCATAATTGTTAATTAATATGTGATTTTCTTTTGAAGCAACGCTTTGTCGATTTTTACCTTTCCAAGAATTTTGGCTATTTTTACCGCCGCTTTTCCGTCACCATAGGGATTTTTGCATTTTTTCATTTTTTTGACGAATTTTTCACTAAGCGCCTTTTTGACCGCCGCTTTAATCTTATCCTTATTACAATCCGCGTCAATAACATTTGTTGCCCGCTCCCTGCCTTTTTGCCGCGAACCGATATTGACGACCGGAAGCTTGAATGATGGAGCTTCGATTATGCCGCCGCTCGAATTGCCGATCATAACGCTTGCCGCATTCATTAAACCCAAATATTCCGAATGGTTTATGTTTTTATAAGTTTGGATAAAAGGATATTTTTTTCTTTCAATTTTTTCGATTTCTTCTATCATTCTCCGGCTTCCGGCATCGGCGTTCGGATAGATCAAAACCGTTTGAAGTTTCAATTCGACGATTGCGCCAAAGATTTCCTTCATCTGCCCGGCCGCGGCTTCGGCCTCGGTGGTCAAAGCGTGCTGTACCGCCAAAATGATCGGATTCGATAAATCCAGGTTATATTTAATGGCTATTTCCGGAGCAAAGATTGTTTCTCCGTCAAGGATCGAATCGAGCCCGGGCGCGCCCACAACAAAAACCCTTCTTTTTTCTTCGCCCATTTTTATAATCCTTGAAGCACTTTCTTTTGTTGCCGCCAAATGGATGTGGGCCAATTTGGTTATGGCATGCCTGATCGAATCGTCCAGATGGCCGCCAATCGATCTGTCGCCACCATGCAAATGCGCAATCGGAACATTAAGATAATAGGCTGCAATCGCCGCGCCGAATATTTCCACCCGGTCTCCCAGTATCAATATCATCGATGGTTTTTCCCTGCCGAAGGCCTCCGCGAATCCCAGAATGCTTTTCCCGGCGACAACTCCCATCGCTTCGTTTGTGTCATTTGCCATCGGCAACGGCACGATTCCGTCAATCTTAAAATCCTTTTCGATTTCTTTTTTGGTATCCCCGAATGCCTTTTCCAAATGCGATCCGGTGACGAATATTTTCACTTCAAAATCAAGACTTTCCTTAAGAGCCTTAATGACGGGTTTGAGCAACCCGTATTCCGATCTTGATCCGCTGACAACGATGATTTTTTTCATGCTATTTGCGGGCCGAAATACCAATCACTTCCTTGCTTACGGCAAAAGATCCTTCAAGGGTGACAATTTCTTCTATCCGGATCCTCATCCGGCTTAAAACCTCATTTTTCCTTTGGTCGGGCACACCTTCCTTGAACAACAAAGTGGCCGAATAATAGTCCATGAATGATTGCGCCGAAGGAAAAGAAATTTTGTTTTTGAAAATATCCACTTTAACATCATTGAAATTCTGCCTTATCAGCGGCAAAAATTCATTTTTGATACGCGCGGCCCTTATAACCGCCGTCTGGGGAATTTTTTGGCCGGTGATTTCTTCGTGAATCGAGTTCAATTCGGCCGCATTGTTTTCAGTCGGTCCGCAAATAAACATCCGGCCGCCGTTTTTTATCACCCTTTTGATTTCAAGCAATGTTTTTTCCGCGCTGACGGCATAATAAATCGCAAAACAACAAGTGACTAGATCAAAGCGCGCGTCTTCCCACTCGAATTTTTGATCCAGATCCTGAATTGTAAAAGATGCTTTTAAACCGCATTTTTTAATGCGATCCCGGGCCATTTCGAGTAAACTTTCATTGATATCCGCCCCATAGACCTCGCCGTTTTCTCCCACTGCCCGGGCAAGCATTTCCACTTGTTTGCCGTCGCCGCATCCGATATCCAAAACCTTCTCGCCCGGCTTGATATTCCCGATTGAAATTATCCAATCATTGATTTCCAGTTGTGAAAATTTTTTATGAACATTGATCCGGGTCGACAAATCTTTCGATGTTTCTTCGTAACTTAAGTTCATAGTAATTTATTATAAATAAGTGTTCTCATTATCTAAGATGGTAACGCGATACGCAAGCATAGTAAAATCAAAAAGTGAAACCAATGAATAATTTTTATTCCCCGTTCGAGTCCGTGATCGGGGTATTAACCCCGATCTTGCGGCAAAAAGGGGGCACCCCTTTGGAATCCTCTTTGACTCACCCCGGGGCAAAGCCCCGAGGTATTGAGCCAATAAAAAGCCAAACTATCATTGAAGCTTGAATCGCCTTCATTTTATGTATCCAGCATCTCCGGGGAGATCAACTGGTTATCGGCAATTGACACCAGTGCCCGCTTGCCAACCACGCAGTTCCATAATTTTGGTTGCATTCCGGTTCCCGGACGCTTGATCGCCAGCATTTCCGCAATGATCGTCTGACCCGATGATATATTGCCCGCGGCAACAATGCTTTTCCGCGCAACCTTGGCGGTTTCGATCTCGCTTGGAGTGGGAATTTTTATCCCGTTTCCCAACGCTGCATCAATGTTCAGTTCGCGAATGATTTTTTCCGCCGGCTGGCCTTGAGCTATCCGCTTCTCCACTTCCCGGACGCCGTCAACGAGCGCCTTTAATTCGTCCGGCTCCAGCGACGCTTTATGGTCCGGTCCGGACATAGTCTTGTTAAGCGTGAAATGCTTTTCAATCACGCGCGCGCCCAGGGCAACCGCGGCCAAAGAAACATTGATTTCTTCCGTATGGTCGGAATAGCCCGCCATAACGCCAAGCTCGTTTTGTATTGTTTGTATCGCCCGCAGATTGACCTCATTGAGGGGCGTGGGATAGTCGGTCGAGCAATGTAAAACCACCAGCCCCGGATTGATCGGCAGGATCCAGCCGGCCGCCTCTTTGGCTTCCTCCATGGTCGCCATACCGGTAGCAATGATCATGGGTAAGCCTTTTGATGCCATATACTCCAGCATCGGTTTGTTGGTCAAGTCCCCACTGCCAACTTTTATCGCCGGGCACAACTCGGCCACCAGATCGACATCGTCTCGGCACGAATGCGGTGTGGACATGAAAATAATGCCAACGCGGTCGCAATGGGCTTTTAATCCACGGAAATCGCCATAGGACAACTCCAACCTTTTCAGCATTTTATACTGCGATTCCACCTTGCCGATGTTCTTTGACTGGTAGTCCGCCTGCCTTGTGTCCGGGATCACGATTTCTTCGGCCTTGAATGTCTGGAATTTCACCGCATCGACACCGGCCGCCTTGGCCGCGTCGATGAGTTTTATCGCCAAATCAAAATCGCCGTTATGGTTCACTCCGGCCTCGGCAATTATAAAACAAGGGTTGCTATCACCTATTAATTTATTGCCTATTTTCAAACTTATCATTCTTCTTAAGTTAATCTTTTAAAACTCTGATGGGCAATGGGGCCTTTCAGTGATTCGTTTACCTTGTTTTGGCCAACGGCTTTTTTGATCAGGGCAAAAACTTCGTCGATGTTGGCAAGATACGCGTCCACATCCTTGAGCTTATGGCTGTAGGTCGCGTAAACGCTTTTGGACGCAAGGTATCCCCTTTTCAACATCTCCTGCGTGAACAAAGTGTGCATGGCCTGACTGCTTTCACCATAGTCAAAAGAGAAGGTTGCCAAGGAAGGAATGTTGAATGTTTTGATGTTCAATCCGTGTTTCTTCGCCGATTTTTGCCAGCCGGCGCTTATCCGTTTGCCAATCGCGCACAAATGCTTGGGAATTTTATATTTTTGCATTTTTCGAATCGTGGCAAGTGCGGCAACCGGCCCGATTCTCTCGGTCCAATAAGTACTGGAAATGAAAGTGTTTTGAGCCGCATCCATAACTTTTTTAGTTCCGATTATGGCCGCCATAGGATATCCGTTGCCCATCGCCTTTCCAAGCACCGCGATGTCCGGGTAGATCTTGGTAAGCATATGGATCCCTCCGACATTCATCCTGAAACCTGAAGTTATTTCGTCAAAAATCAAAACGATTCCCTTTTGCATTGCGATCCGCCGGATCTCTTCCAGAAAACCGACCTGCGGCTCGTGCTCTCTTTGCGGCTCCATTACAATCACGCCGATATCGTTTTCTTGCACTACTTTTTTCAGTTCTTCGATTTTGTTGTAATTAAACGGCAGCATTGTGCCCTTCAATGCCCTTGGAACCCCAAGAGGCAACAGCCCGGGCAAAAGCTGGCCATCCAGATTCTTGCCGTTGGCCAAGTTCGCGGAAAGATACCAGTCATGCCATCCGTGGTAACCGCAAAAAGCAATGGTATCTTTGCCGGTATAGGCGCGAGCAATCCGCACCGCCACCGCCAGAGCTTCTCCGCCCGTCCGAGCATATCTCACCATTTCGGCCCAAGGGTGAAGCTTCAATAATAAATTGGCCAATTCAACCTCTTCGGGCGAATTTAGAGTGCACATTGAGCCTTCGTCAATCGCTTTTTTAACCGCCCAGTTCACATCGCTATCCGCGTAACCAAGCGCGCAAGTCCCAACGCCCATATGCGACATATCGATAAACTTATTTCCGTCCAGATCCCAAACTTCTATACCCTTGGCTTTCTTGAAATAAGAAGGCCATTGATCAGGCAAAAACATCTCCGATCTTTTTGAAAGCAGTTGGTTTCCTCCCGGAATGATTTTTTTTGCCTCTTTCCACAAGGCAATCCCTTTTTTAATTTTTATTTCTTTTTTCATAACGCTTGTTTTTGTTCTATCTTATTTAATAATTGCAAAACCCTTATATCGTCTTCCAAGGTGTTGGGGAAAATGTTCTTCCCGCCAACTGCACCGGCGAAAGTTTTCATTTCTTCAATATACATTTCTTCGGTAATATTTTCATTGTATCCGAGTGCCGCGGACAATTTTTTATAAGTTATATTTGTCCAATCCTTTTTGCCGGCTTCATATATTTTTACGCAATCTTCATCCCATCTCCAGCAAATTTGGGCGTTCTCCAAATTCAATGTCAAACTCCGTGTCGCGTATCTTGAAACAACATCTATAAGCATACTCCCGAATTTATCGCCAAAGTCCATTGCAAAAGCGTAAGTGTCGTCGATATCAACTCCCATATCCAGCGTTTTGCCGAAAAACCCGGTGATATTTTCAGGAAGGCCCAAAATATCGGTGATCCAAGTCAGTTCAAAAGAAACCATTTCCCTAGCGCCGCTGGTTTCTTTCTTACCGACATAAAAATTTTTTATATTCTCGCTAGGATGCCAGTCAGGCAAATACTGCCCCAAGTAATAAGTAAAATTGGTCACCTTGCCATACTTGCCGTCTTTAACGATTTCTTTGATTTTGGCAATTGCCGGATGAAACCGGAAAGTACAGGAAGGCGCGATGAAAACTTTATTCTCCCGCGATAAATCATCCAGCTCTTTTAACCCTTCTATCAAAACACTTGCTTCAACAAACGCGGGAATCTTTTTGTCGATCGCCAGCCGGATATATTCATTGTGTTTGTCGGGAGGCGTGGAGATTATCAGCGCATCAGGCTTTTGAGAAAGCGCATTGTTTAGGCTTTCAAAGGTTGCAATGCCATATTTTTCACGCGCTTCATCGCGCTTCTCAAGGTTGAAATCAAAACCGATTATCTCCCCCGCGTTCAAATATTGAAGGTTGCGAATTCTTCTTTTTCCCATTGAACCCAATCCGATTATTAAAAATTTCATATTAATTTATTATTTAGTTTGTTTTCCATAATCGCTTCATTACATATAAAATCACATATATCGTCAATCTCGTAATTTTGCCATCTTTCGATGAAATAAGGAATTGTCTTTTTTGTGTAGAATGTGCCGGTTTTTTTTAAAGCATTTGTTTTTACGATATAAACCACCCCATAAGGAAAATAAGCCTTTGCCAGTTGTTGCCTCTGATGAAACGCATATTTTGTTTTAACGAATGGAGCAACGAAACCCTTTTCGATTTTTTTTGTTATCTGGGGTTTTTCAAGCTGGATAGCGCCAAGACTCAATAATGAATCCGCCTTTTTGTAATTTTTAATAAATAATCCGATTGCGTCATCAATATCGTTTTTCTTCCTTAAGGGAGATGTCGGTTCCAATAAAACAATGATATCAAAACATTCTCCGTTTCTCTCAAACCAGCTAATCGCATGCACGATTGCATCAAGCGTCGAGGAATTGTCTTTCGCTAATTTCTTCGGCCTCAAGAAAGGAACATTTGCTCCGTATTTTTCTGAAATTCTGGCTATCTCTTTATCATCGGTGCTCACGATCAGTTTGTCTATGTATTTGCTTTTCCTTGCTTGTTCAATCGTCCATGCAATAAGAGGTTTCCCCGACAATACCTTTATGTTTTTTCCGGGCAGCCCTTTCGATCCACCGCGAGCGGGGATAATGGCAATTATTTTTTGTTTTTTATCCGCCATATAATTAATCGATAAAAAAACTTTTTATTCTCGAAACAATCGACATATGGTCGACGCGATCTAATTCCGGATAGATCGGCAAGCTTAAAACTTCGCGCGCGGCTTGTTCGGATACCGGACAGTCGCCCAATTTCCCGCCCAGATAGGTAAACGCCGGCTGCAAGTGTAAAGGAGTCGAATAATAAACCATTGTCGGAACGCCTTTTTCCTTCAAATATTTCACCAACTCGTCGCGGCGCGCCGTCCTAATCGTGTATTGATGGAACACATGGGATAAACCATCCTTGAACGCCGGCAATTTGATATCGCCCGCCCCTTCCAGATTGTCGTTATAGTACTTTGCATTTGCGATTCTTTTTTTATTGAATTCTTCCAGATGCCGCAATTTGACCCGCGCGATCGCGGCTTGGATCGCGTCCAGCCGGGAATTCATGCCCAAAATTAAATGCATATATTTGTCTTCCGGCTTGGCGCCGTGCACCCGCAAAAGCCTGATTTTTTGCGCCAGATCATCGTTATCCGTAAGCACAAATCCGCCATCGCCGCAAACTCCCAGATTCTTGGTCGGAAAAAGGGAAAAACAGCCGGCATCGCCGATCGATCCAACAAATTCTCCCTTATATTTGGCGCCGGCCGCCTGCGCCACATCCTCAATGACGAACAGATTATGTTTTTTGACGATCGCCAAAATCTCATCCATATCCGCCGCTTCCCCGAATAAATGCACCGGAATTATGGCTTTTGTTTTGGAAGTGATCTTTTTCTCAATTTGTACCGGATCGATATTGAATCCGCCTTCTTTAATATCCGCAAAAACCGGCGTCGCGCCCGCGGTCACTACTGCTTCGGCTGTGGCAAAATAGGTAAGCGCCGGAACAATGATTTCGTCGCCCGCACCGATCCCCAGCGCTTTTATTGATAAGACCAAGGAGTCGGTACCCGAATTTAACGAAAGCGCGTATTTTGCGCCGCAAAACGCGGCGATTTCTTTTTCAAAATTTGCCACCTCCGAGCCGCCGATAAAAACCCCGCTTTCAAGAGTCTGCAAAACCGCGGCATCGATTTCCGCCTTCAAATTATGATATTGTTTTTTTAGGTCAAAAAAATCCATAGTTTATCGAACGGGCGCGATATTGGTCCCTTTCTTGGAATATCTTTGCCCGCACGCCAAGCAAGCCGCTTCGCCGTTTTTGAAAACCAATTTATTGCCGCACTCGCACATCCACCCGGCCGGACGCGCCGGTACCCCCATCGCCAATCCGTAATCCGGCACATCGTCGGCCACCACCGCGCCCGCGGCAATGAACGCATTTTTGCCGATCGTTACCCCGCACACGATCGTGGCGTTGGCGCCGATGGTCGCGCCTTCCTTAACCAAGGTCGGCTTCCACACGCCGTAAGCGGGAAAATCTTTTTTGGGATATTTTGCCCGCGGATGGGGATCGTTGGTGAACACCGCCGACGGACCGACAAAGACAAAATCTTCCAAAACCACCCCTTCCCAAACATCGGTATTGGACTGGATCTTGACACCGTTGCCGACAGTCGCTTTGCCAACTAGGCAATTATGGCCGATAACGCAGTTTTCGCCGATAACCGCTCCGGCTAAAACTTGGGCGTTATTCCATATTTTTGTGCCGTCACCAATCTTGGCATCCGGCGAAATCTCCGCGGTTCTATGTATGGTACTCGGCATATAGTTTTTCGATTAGCCCAATCGTGGGCAAAACATCGGCCGGCGTTGTACCTTTGTTTTGCAACAAATCCCGGTAAACGAATTGGTGCAAATTTTCCTCGGCCAGGTTTTCTTTGTTGGATAGATTAATCATCTGGCCGTCCACAGAAAAATTCCGCCGCCAAGGCTCGTCGATTTTGGCGTCGACGCTTACCAGCCATTGGCAATCATAATTCTCGCCGCTAATCGTTCCCTTCCCGGTTTTGCCGTCAAAATAATCCATTTTTGATTCCCGCGCCGGACCAAAAAAACGCAGCAACAGTTCGAAATAATGCACCCCAAGGGTAAACAGCGGGCCGCCGGATTTTTCCATATTCCCCTTCCAGCCGTCAAAATAATGCTGGTCGCGATAAACGGAAATGTCAATGGTGATATTGTGTTTTTTGTCTTTTGAAATTTCCTCCAGACATTTCACTTCCGGATGGTAATGCAGCTGTTGGACTACAAAAATATTTTTTCTTTTTGCCAGATCCCGGACATCGGCCGATTTGATCGCCAACGGTTTTTCCGACAACACAATTTTACCCGCTTCGCTGGCGGCAACCGCGATCGGATAATGTAAATAATTGGGCGTTAAAATGACAACGCAATCCGCTTCCGGATTTTTGACCAGTTTTCTCCATTCTTCGCCCCGTCCATGCGTCATATCGCAAACATCGATGATATCGCCGCCGATCCGGCGGATCGCCTGCAAATGGGTGCGGAAAATAAAACCTGTTCCAACCACGACAAATTTCATATTTTTAATTAATTAACCCCGCCACAATCAGAGGATGTTTCCTCCAAGATTACTTGAGTTTTGCTAAGGACTCCTCATTCTTTTTGTTCCCCGTCGGCGAGCTGACGGAGTATAAAAAGAATTAAAAATGGTACACATTTTAAAATTTCCTTGATTTTATCGCCTTGCGGATACTAACGATTATGGATGAATTTTTTGCCAAATTTTAATTTAATGACAATATCTTATTGATCTTGGCCTTCGTTGATGAACCAACATAGCCGGTGCCGATCTTTAACCCCAGCGGCGCGAGAATTTCGGCGGCATATTTTTCCTGAAACTTGGCCACGGCCGCCCGCGTATCAATCGAAAACCGGCCCGTCACCGCGCCGCCCGGATAAATTGAATTTCCTTGCGATTTCAACACTTGCTGCAGACAGGAAACCTGATTATGGTTCTCAACGCCAAAATACAAATCCGCGGTTATACTTCCGCACGAATATCCGCCTGAAGGCAAAGCGGTTGCCGAAGCCGCCCGCGCCGCCAGTATCGCCGAAACCCGCGCGATTTCTTTTTTTAAGGTTTCAATCTGCGCCAGCAATGCCTGTATATTCGCGGCGCTGTTAGCATCGTTTCCGGTATCCTGCCCCGGGATTACCTTGGGCGAAATTGAAATTTTAAAGGTATAGGATTGCTGATTGCCAACCGAATCGTCAAACCCGAAGGTTTTCCCGGCCGCGAACGGCATCAATGTCAGCGATGCGTATTGCCGGCCGAAATCCGGAAAATTCAAAACGCCGGTACCGTCGCCGGCAATTTCCATATCTCCCAATTCGCATTCGCCTCCGCCGGCATAACAAAGCAGATAAGGAACGCGGAATTTCGCTTGGCTGGCGGCGGAAAAATCCAGTTTCAAACTGCCGTTGCCGCCCACGATCTTTTGCCAGTTACCGGAAAAATAATCGGTATTGTACATCACCGTGAGCGACACCTGATCGGAATTGGGCAGATAGTTGATCCGGGGCGCCACGCTGAATCCCTGCAAATCGGCATATTTGTAGCAATACTGCGGCCCAAGGCGGCAATCGTTGGCGGAAAGCGCGATCAGCCAATCGCGGAACACAGCCGCGAAGCCAATATCAAATCCGTTCTTTTGCAAAGCATAATCAATCGAAGCGATGCCGGTCTGGCTAGTATTCATCGAATCGGTCAGGATTTTGATGCCGTACTGGTCAACCAAATATTGCATAAATAAATGCGCCGCGCCGTAATTAGCCGGTTTATTAGCCCACTCAACCAAACTTTTCGAAGAATCCGCCGCGAACGAACGCGCGCGCTGTTCAAAATTGCTCCCCGCGAACGGATTGTCATACCCCAGAATGGTTGACGCGTAATCGGCGCGCGCTTCATTGAGCCAAACATCATCCGCCGCGCCGTGCAAGCGATCTTTCTGGTTAAAAGTTATCAAATGGGTAAATTCGTGGGCCAAATATGATTTTGCCAGAGGCGAATCAATAAACCGGGTATTGAAATAAATCATCTCTCTTTCATTGGAGGAAGATGCTTGGTATTTGGAATATCCGTCGCCGGTATTGATATATCCCCCGGCGTCTTTCACCATGGAATGGAACAACACCGTGATCTTGCCGTCGCGGCTAACCGACGGATTCACATCACTGCCGAAAATCGAAGTGAGTTTGGGATAAATATTTTTTGAAAATTCCGCGTCCAAGTTTTTAAAATCCGCGCTATATTCAAGCTTGCTGGCGGAATCCAGCCCGCCCCACCACTGTTCATCGGCGTAAAAATAAATCTTGTCCCCCACCCAGACCAAATCCGACAATATTTTCGTCCGCGCCGCCGAATCGTAAGTTTTGTCAATATTGAAAGTGTTCCGGTCGCCATAGCTGTCGGCCCGAACAAAAACCGGCGCCAAAACCAACGCCAACCCGGCAAACGCCGCGAGTATATAATTCTTCCCCAAACCAAACATTGATTTCATCTATACGCAAAATTTAATCAAAAAAACAATCACCTTATGATTCAAAGCCATAATTAATTATATAGTACAAAACCCCAAAAAACAAAAGGGAGTTCCAATTCGCGTCCTTTGCAAAAAATTATCTGCTTTTTTTATTTTTTTTACGATTAAGTATTAGATAGACTAACCAAGCAATGTTGGCCACCGGCCAGACAATAATGCTATATACACGAATAACCCAACCAATCAACGAAGAATCTCCCAGAAAATATAAATACGCAAAAACATTCGCCATCACCGACACCCGCCAAAAGGCAAACTTCTTCTTTCCAAGAAAAAATAATAAACCCGTACCGACAATTGTGATAAATAAAATAAAAATATAAAGCACATTCGCCAAAGCTTTACCCAAACCGATATCATCCATCATATTTTTGTTTGTTATTTCCGTTTATTTTATTTTAATATACCTCAAACTATCAAGAGTTGCGCAGTTGGCATTAAAAACGCGCAAAGCAAGGGTCTATCCCTCGCTGATGCGGGGGTTAGTCCCTTGCGGGAAAATTCAATTGCGTAAGCCAAGTACTATTCATAAAAAGAGACACTCCGCCATCAGCAAGCGGACGCAAAATCAAATGATAATGATTCGGCATCAAAACAAACGCGATAATATCAACCAGCAACTTCCTTTTCGTCGCGCTCTTCTCAAAATTTACATAGGTCGCACCTATGTAAGATTTGGAATTGCGTAATATGCGATCGTTCATCCGATTCCGCATCACCACAAAGTTACGGTCGTTGCATTCATAAAGAGAAAAAATAAAACGATAATAATCGGAATCATCCATAAAAACAATTCTTTTCTCTACGCCGCGGTTAAAAGCATGGTAAACCTCGCCGATAATAAATTCGCGTTTTGAATTTGGCATAAATTTATACATTAGACCTACTGCTTAAAGATTTCCGTAGCGAAATTTTCAGATTTCGAGCGAGCCGGATGAAGAATGAGGAGGCATACTTAAGCTAAGTCTGTCGACGAATGATGAATTCGGCGCAGCCGAAATATGGAAATTGCAGTAGGAAATCTTTAAGCAGTAGGTCTATTATACAAAAAATAATACCAAACAAATGCGAGCTCGCATAGGTGCGACCTATGCGAGCTATGCGAGCTATGCGAGCTATGCGAGCTATGCGAGCTTTGCGCACTCTGCGCAAGTGAATGGTTTTGAGGATGGATATAACAAAAGCCCCGCAAAGTGCGGGGCTTTTGGACCATTTCGCCAGTCCACAAGAAAGGCGATTTGGAAAACTGCTAGCGAAGGTACACCGCCGGGCTGATCCAGGTGGATTCGCCATCCATGTAGGATGAAGAAGCGCTACCGGGAGTGGTGGAAACATGACCCCATGCAATAGCTTTGATCCTTATGTCGTATGTGCCCACGCCACCAACCGCGTTGGTAGTATTGGCAGTCACCGCAAAGGTTGCCGATGTTCCTGCCGCAACCTTATAGGCCGCGCCTACGGCAACAGTGCCGGACGGCTGGACATAATTGATATCGGACAAGCGATAATGAACACCGCCCACAACAGTCTCGATAGCAAAAGCATCGGTAGTGCTGGCGCCATAAATGTACACATCACCCGTAACCGCCGCAACCTGAATGTTGAAGGTCGCAGTCAGGGTTGAGCTGGCACCCGAGAACGAACCCTGCGTGTTGGCTGTGGTGATGCTGGCCAAAGTGAAGACCGGGCCTTCACCATAAACATACGCCGCATTGCTCGCCGCGGTACCAGTGCCAGTAAAGGAGGCACCGTTCGTTTTGGAACCAGAGATGCTGGTACCGGTCACGGTAACAATATATGTGTATCCATCTTCAGTCGCAGTCGGAGATGTAACCGTCAATTGATCGTCAACTTTGATCGACAAAGTTTTGGTGGTATCTTTGGGAACCGTGTAGTTCAAATCAGAGAAAGTGGCTAATCCACTCGTTGAACCAGGGGTTGCCGTTCCAATAACCGTGCCGCTATCATCAACCAAGTAAACCGTATCGGGAATTTGATTCGTTCCGGTTGTGCTCGCGAACATGATGTCGCTAACCGTTTCAATCAACATATCATCCTTGGTCGCTTTCACATCAAATGACATCAATTGCGCGCCAACGATATCTCCGTTGGAATCAGCAACGATGTTGCGTTTTTTCGGCGAATTGGCATTCAAGCTCACGGTCAGCGTAGCGCTTCCGGTTTGCGAAGCATTGACACTGAAAGTCCGATAATTGCCCGCCGTCCAAGCCGCCGCATTGGCTAAACCGCCGTACTGGTTCAAACCAGCCTGGTCAACCGCGCGCACGCTCGTCGCCGAAGGAGTGCTGATAATAATGTTCTGCTTGCTTCCCGCGGTCGTTACAAACAAACCGCTCGAAATGCCAGGCAAAACATCAACTTTAACCGTCAACACTTTGCTGGTATTCACCGGCACAACCACTTTGCTGGTAAATCCGGCAAGAGTGATTTGATAGTCGCTGGCCGACACTTTGGAAACCGTGGTGGAATTCAAAGCGCTGGTCGCAACTTCGGTGTCCCCCTCATACAAATACACATTGGTAAAGTATGAATAAGGTTGAGAATTGAATCTCAAGGTAACGCGCTGGACATCAACATCCGAGCCGGTGGCCTTGACTTTCAAACCCAACACCGCAACTTTGCTGTCGCCTTCATACGCTTTCACGCCATCAGCCGGGCTCGGGTTGATCGAAACTGTGATCGCGCCTTCCGCGCCGGTCTGGGTCACGCCGCTGCCGGTGCTGGAAGTACCCGCGCAGGATTCTCCGGTCGTGGGGCTGTAACCAGTGGTCGAAGTGCAACCAGCCGGCAAAGTGCTGACAGTCGCGCAAGATTCGCCGGTTGTCACGCTGTAGCCAGTGGTCGAAGTGCAACCAGCCGGCAAATTACCGGTTGTTCCGGTTGTTCCGGTTGTTCCGCTGGTACCCGCCAACATCGCGTTCAATTTCGCGCGAGTCGACGCACCCACAAATCCGGTTCCCGCGGTCAAACCGACCGGGGTCAAAACTTCAGCCGCATACTTGTTCTGGAAAGCAACAACCGCGGCCTTGGTCAAACCGCCAAAATACATGGTCTCGTATCCCGCCGATCCAACACCGGTCGCCGCGACTCTGGTATTGGTATCAGTGTTCAACAAAGCTTGCAAACATTTGACATCGTTCCCATCGGAACCAAGGGTCAAATTTCTCGAAAAAGTGATACCCGTGCAAGCGGCGATGTTTGTGTTCGTCACGCCGCTGGCAGTCGTTCCCGATGAGGTGCCGCCCAATTGGCCCATCAAACCCGACAATTGGGATTGAAGAGCGGCAATCTGGGCCGCCAATTCTTCCGCGGTAGCCGCCTGCGCGTTGGACGCGACAGTCGTTCCCGCGATCGCCAAGGCAATCATGCCCGCGATTAATTTCTTGCTATTCATTGTTTATTTATTGTTTTTTACTTAGGTTTTTTAAACCTTTTTTAACTTCGGTCGCGTCAACCTTTGAATCCTCCCAGCCAAAGCTTTAAAGCTGTGAGCATCGCGACTGCTTAATCCTTTGCCCCTTCTTTCGTCGGGACGCGGGAGGGGTTTGGAAATCTTAATCAAGGTTTCCAAACCCCTCCCGAAGCTTTATTTTGTTATTACTTTGAACTACGAAACAGCGAATTTTGAAATCAATTTTCAATGTAACCGTGGAAATTTGATTTCAAAATTCGCGCGGTTACCGCCGCATTCGGTGAAAATTGACTTCCCATCCGCCTGCTGGCGGAGCTGAAGTCAAATTTCCCCAAATGCTGTTTCGTGATTCAAAACAATTACTCATTTAACGAACTGTTAAGATAGTAGTCAATTGCTTGGCCATAATTGTTTTCGTCATAAAGTTTTTTAACTTGCGCCAGATCATTGATCTGTTCTTCGGATAACACCGCGCCTTTCTTGAAATAATCAATCAGCGAACCCACAATCTCCTGATCGGACGCGGCTTCGGAAACATCGCTGGTGCTGGTGGAACTCTGCTCCAATCCCAGCACTCCATAGACTTGCTTTTCTTTTTCATTGATGTCCTTCATCGCCAAACCGGCTTCTTTCACGATCGCGCCCGCGTTGGCCGGATTTTGTTTGACCATTGACGCCACTTCTTTCTTTGCCGCGGCCTTGGCGGTTTTGTATTCATAGAACGCCGCCGGCAGATTCTTTAATAAATTCTTTTGTGAAATCACATCAATCTCCTCAAGCCGCTTGGCGGCCAGCAATAAATTCGCCGCCGGATTCTTGTCTTGGCCAGCAACAATCGCCAAACCTCTCTCGGTCGCTTTTTTCAACGAATATAACGGCTGACCCGGCAAAGCGTTCTGCGATGCCGCCACGGTTCCGCCCGCCAATCCCGCGATTAACAATCCGGCGACCATCGCGCGATATTGAAAAACGAGGTTTAAAACCAATGAAAAAAACGGCTGTTTATGTCCTATCTCTCCCTGCCCTAAAATCCGAGCCTTGTTCAAAAATACCCAGTCCGCATCGGGTTTGATCTCCCTTAAAGTTCTTATTTGATTGATGAATTCTTTTTCGCTGTTCATGGGTTTTTCGAGCCTGATAAACTTATGACGCAAAACCGGCAAAAATGTTACAGTGGGACATGAGTTCCGCATAGGTCGCACCTATGCAATTCTTAGGATAGCCGCGTTCGCAGTTCTTTCATTGCCCGGTGGAGCAAAACTCGGGTGGCTTCTTCGGAACGATCCAAGAGATGGGACACCTCTTTGATCGGCATATCTTCAAGATAGCGCCAGATAATGGCGTTCTGGTAATCCTCGTTCAAATTTACCATTGCCTTGCGCACGGTTTCCATATCCGAAGCCAGAACCGCCCGCTGTTCCAGGTCAACCTTGGTGTCAACCAGCTGACTCTCGACCAGCTCCGGCGAAACCGTTTGAATCTTGGCTTTGGCGCGGTAATGGTCAATCACCAAATTTTTGGCGATTTTATACAAAAAAGCTCGCGGGTTTTTAATTTCATTCGGATTTGTTTTATAACTCTCCCATCCTTTGGCGAAAGTTTCCGAAGTCAAATCCTGGGCGATTTCCTTTGAATTCACGCGCAAAAAAACGAACCGGTAGATTTTTTCCACATGATCGTCGTATATCCGGCTAAATTTTCCCTGAATTTTATCCATAATGACCAAACAGCATAATTACCGCTTGATTTATAAAGCGGTTTAATCTATCGTGTCCTATCAAATATACCACAATTCCCGACAAAAAACAAGCTAAAAACTATTGACAAACTGATGTCATACTGGCCTAATTTTGCCAATTTAGGCCAGCGTGGCACTAGGAAATGTTGATTTTTAATTTATAGGCCGTAGTATTGCGTTCGCCTGTTCTTTCGATCAATCCCTGTTTTAACATTGAACGGAAATCGCGGCGGATGGTTCTTTTGCTAATAGTTGGGAAAATCTTGAGAATTTCCCAAACCTGCGCGCTACCGTTTTCCTTTAAAAATTCGGTAATCCGATTCTGGCGCGCGATCTGGCCGCTGGTTAATCCGCCCCTGTCGTCTTCATCGTCATCGTCATCGCTCCCGCTTTCTTCCTCGGACGGACTTTTAATTTCCCTTGCCGCCTTTGAAACCGAAACAATCTCAACCGTTTCCCCTTTTGCCGTAACGCCAGTTTGCGATTCGTTCCCGGAATTATCCGTTGCCGGCAAAACCGATTCGGGAACAATCATAGGCGCCGACGACGGACGGGGTTCCACGCTCTTGGGCAAAGGGCAAATTATTCGGGCATCCATTCTCCCCGCATCCGCCAACTCAAAATCCGCGACCGCGGCTTTTGATCCGCCGCTTTGCGATTTTTGTTTTTCCAAGACATTCCTCGCTTCTTGACGCGATATTTCAATTTCATCCAAGGCCGGAGCGATCCGCGCGTAATCGTTTTTCAGTTCGTTGATCTTTGCCGGCGAAACCCAATCCTGCAAAACCGCAATCTGGAAATAATCGTCCATCACCTCCAAAAGCCGCTTCAAATCATCCAAATAACCGTTATTTTCCATAACAAATTTGGCAATAATATCATCGGCAATCTCCCGCATCTTATAGCGCAGCGGTTCGCGCGCGGGAAAAAGAATGGTCAACCGGTAAATATCTTCGGCAAGCGTTGTAAGAGTATTTTTGTCCATAAAAATATTCCCCCCGTACATAATTTTGAATCAAGAAACCGGCATTTGGGAAAATTCACCGAATGCGGCG
This sequence comes from Minisyncoccales bacterium, assembly GCA_049641805.1. Classification (GTDB taxonomy): domain Bacteria; phylum Patescibacteriota; class Minisyncoccia; order Minisyncoccales; family UBA5738; genus UBA5738. The sequence continues at coordinate 1,963 of JBARNX010000047.1, read as the reverse complement.
GTAACCGCGCGGGTGTTGAAATCAAATTTCAACATAATCGTGGAAATTTGATTTCAACACCCATTCCAACGCCCACTGTTTCGCAATTCGAACCATATTATTACTTTTACATTGTTTTGGAAATTTGTCCAAACCGAATAATCAATTGTTTTCCGCCTTGGGAGTTCCGCCCGAAACCGCGCTCGTTTTCCAGAATAAACTCGGCAGGCGCGCCATGGTTTTTTTGGCCGCGTTATCCCCCGCCGGCCATTTGGCCGCGGCAAGAACCAAATCGCGCAACTGGCAATCCGCGTCAAAAAGATACAATGCTTCATTTGAATTTCCCAGACCGCCGGAATAGATTTTATCCGCGGCAATTCCAACAACCGATTCATCATCGGTCCTTTCCAATAAATACAAACCTCCGGCCGGTAAAATTTCGCCTTCGCCAAACGAAATTTTAATTTTTCGATTTTTATTCTGCAATTGCCAGCCGGAAATATCCGAATCCCGGCCGGAAACATTTTTCAATTCCATCCATTCGTCACTGTAATTTTGCGCGGTTCCCATCCACGCCACTTCATTAATGATAATTTCTTTTCCCGACAACGGTTTTTCGGAAACTTCGCACCATTGAATCACCGGCTTTACCGCCTTAACGGTCTTGATTCTACCCGATCCCATTTCCAGTGTACCGGTTGAATTCGCGATTCGCGGCTTAATCTCGACCCATTGGCCGCCCGCGCCGAAAACCCGGCTCATATCCGCTCCCAACGCCGCAAAACCAATCCCTTGCCGCGCCAAAACCAAGCCTCCCGCCAATAATCCGGCGGTCAATAATCCGATAATGACAATATATTTCTTCTCAACATAAAAAATCATTATTCCATTATACCAACCTCATTGATTTTAACAAAAAAACCGCAACCGCGGCCTTTTCCTCCAACCGCCAAAAAAATCTTTGCGGAAAATGTTTTTTTGGAACCCTGCGAGCGTGACCGGCGCGAACACGAGGAATTCGCCAGCAGGCGAATATCCGTGCTCCAAAAAAATTGTTTCAAGGATTCCTGGCTCCCTATAACCCGCTCAATTCCCTGATCTTGGAAATCGGGATCACCGACACCTTGCCGGATTTATCGATATCGCAAATACCCATAATGTTGCCTTCGATATCAAACGCGGGCGCGCCCAGCACCTCGGCTTTTTCATAGATATTGGTATTTATCGCATCGAGCGTAAAATCGCGGACCAATCCTTCGTTGACGAAATTATCTCCCGACGCCAACATCCCGGCCAAAAAGACCCTTTCTCCCGGTTCAAGATCGTCCATCTGGTAGAATCCGGCCGTGGACCAATTGGCATTTTCCAGTTTCAAAATCACCAAGTTAAGCGCCTTGTCCCTTTTTAACACTTCAAATGACGCGGTTTTCCCGGCCGCGGTTATTTTCGCGGTCGCGCCCGCGGGGAACAAATCGTTGGGTAAAACCGCCAAACCGTCCGAGGTCAAAATCACGCCCGAACCATAGCTTGCCGCGCCTTTGGCGCCGGTGGCTTTAACACCAATCACCGCCCCGAAAACCTTGGCCGCCGCGTCTTTGAGCGCTTTGTTTTCCTGAATGGTCGTGATTTTATTTTCGGTAACGCGCACCGGCGGCAAATTCTCCTTGTTATCCTGATTGAAAGGCAACAGTCCCGCGCAATACGAAAACGCCAGCAAACCGCCCAGCGCCCCGCTCATCGCCACCGCCGCGGCGGCGGCCACTATCGTCGCAAATCTTTTTATAGTCATAATTTTTCCTTTTTACTAAAAAACAGGGTTGCGCCGCCACTATCTTTTGCGGCATTTGTGCGATGTTCTCCCATTTTGCGAATTCACTCGAAATAAAACATGCATCAAAGCAACCTAACTTCGAACACACCGAACAAAGAAACCTCTCTGATTCGCAAATATGGGCGGATATCGCATATGAGTGCACCGCAGAAG
>JBARNX010000033.1:0-55413 GCA_049641805.1 Minisyncoccales bacterium | reverse complement strand
CGGGGTATTAACCCCGCCGCAACCAGAGGATGTTTCCTCTGGACTCCTCATTCTTTTTGTTCCCCGCAGCAAGCTGACGGGGTATAAAAAGAATTAAAATGTTAAAATGTCGGAATTGAGACATTTTACAATTTTTTCTGCCGCAAGCAGATGAGCCTCAGGCTCAACATTGTCATTTTTCATTGTCAGTTTAGTAAAACTGCCCGCCAAACTGATTTTTCAATTTTGATCTAAGGCGTCAGCACGATGATTTTCGCTTCTTCGGCCGCGATTTCTTTTTTCTTGATCGTCAATTTCGGCAACGGCTCAAGCTGCCCCACTCCGGCGGCTTTCAAAAATTCTTTAAGGTTGCCGGCGTCAAGTTTCAATTTCGGAATTTCATAATTCATCGGAATGGCAATGCTGGGTTCGATTTGCGACACAATCTTGAGCGCGTCTTTGGCGCCGATCTTTTGGCCGTCGCCCACGGGAAACATCAAAACATCAATGTTGCCGATCTTTTCTATCTGTCCCTGCGTCAATTCCGCTTCTTTCAGATTTCCCAAATGGCAAAGCTTCATCTCTTCGGTTTCAATGGTATAGATCACGCTGCCCTCTTTACCCGCCTGCGCGAGCGCTTCCGCGGTTTTGCCGAAATTGGAATCGATTCCCCGGATATAAATATCTTTTATTTCGTATTCTCCCGGCCCGTCAATGACAAAAGCGCCGGCCGCGGCTTTCTTTATATCGGACTGATCGGCGGTATACGCGTGGTTGGTCAGCAAAACCACCTGGGCATCGGTTTTAGAAAATTTCAAACCGGTCTTGGCTTCATTCAGCGGATCCATCAAAACCGTGATATGCTCCCCTTTGCCCTTGGCGATAATCAATTCAAAACAAGATTGCCCGTGCCAAATTATTTGCATAAATTTGTTTCCGATTCAAGAATCAAAATTCTACCGTTTAGCGATTGATTAAGTTAATTTTAAACTCGCAGAGTTTAAGATTAACTTAATCAAGCACCTGCGGGACAATTTTTGATTTTAGCACATTAAAAAATCTAATTCAAACGCTTCGCCCGACCCGAAAATTACGCGCGAAAAACCGCCCAAACAGCAAACCTGTTATTTTCCTTTGCGCAAATAATTTTGAATTTCGATATAGACGCTCTCGATCCTTTCGGGAAAAGCCGCGATATCGCAATCGTTGTCAACCGTGAAGTTCGCCATTTCAATGCATTCTTTTATCTGCTGGCTTGACGACAGTTGCGATTCCAGCTCATCGGCTTCAAACTTCTTAAACTCCTCGAAACTGATAATCTCCTTTTCGTTTTCTCGATTCCTGTCAATTATCCGCTTGAATCTCGTTTCGACAGGAGCGTTAACCGCCATCAAAATAAAATTGCCGGCTTTCTTGAGCTCCTTGATTTCATTTGGATTTCTGATGCTGGTAACAACATAATTTTTGCTTTCATCCATTCGATCCAAGGCAAGCTTGGCAAGGATTCCCGGACCGAAAATTTCACGCATCCGATTGCCCACATCGTGCAGATTGTGCCGCGCCAACTCCAATCCCTGCCGCGCGGTTTCTTCGCGGATAAAATCCGAAAGCGAAATATGAATGAATCCTTTGTTGGAAACAATATATTGCGCAAAAGTATCCTTGCCCGAACCATTATTCCCCGTAACGCCAATGATCATGAAAAATCAAAATTGAAAAATCAAAATGGAAAATGACAATGCAAAATCATAAAGTGTCGAACAGCCGGCATTTTAACATTTTAAATTGTCATTATCAGTTTAGTAAAACTGCCCGCCAAACTGATCTTTGATATTTACATTTTAAATTATTTTAGTCTTTCCTCAATCTCCTTTAAAATTTTTGCCGCCAAATCTTTGCCGCCCAGACCGAGCGCCAAACCCACTGCCAGGGAAATCGTCACCACAATACCCACGAATATCGCCAATACCAGCGGCGCAATAATTTTTAATTGGTACAATATCGCCAAAACCGCCAGAGTCCAAATCGTGCCCGACACGCATTTGGACAAAAAACGGGAATAAACGAATTTATCCTTTTCCAGGTTGGCCGCCAGAGTTCTTTGGGAAAAATCCGCAAAAAACACCGCCACCGCGAAGATAATGAACGCAATGAAAATATTGAAAAAATAAACCACGGCCGCGCTCAAAAGCTGGCTCAACTGCGCCAGTTGCAAAATACCGGCGCTCACCATCAGAAAAAACAGCAGCACCCAAACCTCGACCGCCTTGCCAAACAATTTCGCGATGGTCAAATCGCGCCAAATCCGGCCGATCGGTTCATCCCAGCCCAGCCGCTTGATAGTTTGATTTAACTTGGTATCGCCGAAAACCTGCGCCGCTTTGTTGCCGATCTCGTAGGCAAAATACCATCCGAACAATCCAATCGCCGCGGCCGACGCCAGATCGAACATTGAATCGGAAAATCTTCCGGCAATGTAATTTAATATATCTTCGAACATCATAGTCAATGTAAAATTGAAAAATCAAAATGTAAAATGACAATGTTGAGCCTGAGACTCATCTGCTCGCGGCAGAAAAAATTGAAAAATTTTACAATGCCGATATTTTAACATTTTTAATTGTCATTTAAATCTTTGATTTTTACATTTTTAATTTATCACCATTTTGCTTTATGCAATCCCAGATCATACCCGAATCGATTGAACAACAGATGTAAAAAGAATGTCATTATGAAAACCGCCAGCCACACAATCAAATCACCGGACAAATAACGGCCGATATAGGGCTCCAGAAAAATAAAACTGCCGATCACATAATTAGTCTGGTCCCAGGGAATAAACGACGCGCCCGGCGCCAAATCCAGCCGCCGCTTGATAAACGCCGCGGCCAGATCCCCGGCCACCGCTCCGCCGGAAATCAAGAAAGCAAACGCCCAGAGATTTACCGATTTATAGTCAAGAATTGAAAGCTCTATGGCCCAGGAAAATTTATACAGCCACCATTGCAACAGCGCTACGCCCGCGCCCACCGCCATGGCTCCGATCAAACCGCGCCAGGTTTTATGATCCCCGAATATCCTTTTCCCCCGCCAGCTCTTGCCGGAATCAACCGGCTTGGCAAAAAAATCAAATGCCTTCGCGTTCCTAAGCAAAGGCGGCGTCATATTGGCAAAATATGCCGGCAAAAAGAAATACAAACAGGAAATAAAGAAAATCAAGTCGAATTCCATATCCGGGCGCTGCTTATTGATACAATACAACTATATGCTAAAATTTCAAATATGATCAAGTGCGACCTGCATATCCACAGCAAATATTCGTTTGACAGTATGGCTGATCCCAAGAAGATCGCCGATCTGGCCGTTAAGCGCGGGATTCAATGCATTGCCATCGCCGACCACGGCAACATCAACGGTTCGTTGAAAGCCGCCGAATACGCCCAAAAAAATAATCTGCCCATTCTTATTATAATCTCTGAAGAGGTTAAATCCAAATCCGGCGACATCCTCGGGCTTAATATCAAAGAATCAATCCCCGACCATTTATCGGCCGAAGAATCAATCGCGCGCATCCACGGCCAAGGCGGCCTGGCCATTGTCGCCCACCCTTTCGGATTGTGGTGCGGCTTTAAGAATAATTTGGAAAATTATCTTGGCCAAATCGACGGCATTGAAATCCTCAACGCCTCGGTCTTTAAAGGCAACGACGCCGCGGCCGCATTCGCCAAAAAACACGACCTGGCCTTCACCGCCGGCTCCGACGCGCATTTTGCCAACCGTTTCATCGGCAAGGCATGGCTGGAACTTCCGCTTGATTATTCCCCCGCCATCACCGCCGCGCAAATCATTGCCGCGATTAAACAAAAAAAGGGCGGTGTTGGCGGCAAAATGGCTCCGTTCATAGAAAAAGCCCTCGACCATCCCTTCCGTACCATGGCAAAACTAAAAGCCTTGGCCAAATAAAGCATCAACCGCCGGACACATTTTCGAAATGCGAAAGGGTGAATTTGGGACCGAGGAGTTTTTTTATCAATGTCGAGCGGTTGTCAGGCAGCAATTCAATCGCGATCACATCAATCTGCCATTTGGCATCCAACTGAATTTTATTTTTGATCAGCCACATCTCCGCGGCTTTGGCAATCTTCCATTTTTTTGTTTCATTAACTTTATCCTGCGCCAAAAATCTGCTGTTGGCTTTGATAGTCTTCACCTCCACGAACGCGAAAACATCGCGTTTTTTGGCAATAATATCCACTTCGGCGATTTTGGGGCCATGCGATGCGCGCAAGAAATAATTTCTCTCCAGAATTCTGTACCCCCTGCTTCGCAGATAATCCGCCGCGATTTTCTCACCCTGCACTCCGGTTATTTTGGTGTTTGCCATATTCATTGTCAAGCCGGACTTTCAAGCGCCGGGTATTTATCAAGGAAATCGTAAAATATATCGCCGCGGCTAAAATAACAACGGCGAAAAACGCCGCCAGGCCGACGAAATTATTATAGGCTTCCCACCACGGTTTACCGAAAAAATCCTGTTTCACGGCCGGTAGAACCGACAATGTCCGCAAAAACCGGCCCAGCGATAAATTTTCGGCCCTTCCTATCGCCAAAACATAATTGCCGCTGTTGCCTGAATTATAAACCTCAACCCGATAATTTCCGGCGGATGCCGGTGCTTCATATTCCGGCCCTTTAACATAATAATCGTTGGCAAACGGTTCGTATGTCACCAGCCAAACCGCATCGTCGCTGTTTAATGCCGCCAATAATTTCCCGTCTTTATAAACTTTTGCCGAAAAATCCTGCCGGGAGCCGTCGACTTGCGGCGACAACAAATTCAAATACAGCAAGAACTGTTTGGCTGAATCAATCAAATAAACCGCCGGCTTGCCTTGCAACCAGCCGTAATAAGTTTTGGAAATTTCAGGCTCATCGACCGTGATTCCGGAATTACTCCCCGCCATATAAGGCAAATGCGCCAAAACCGGCGCGGCCATGGCAAAAGAACAAACAAATACCGCCAATGGCAAAAATCTTTTCTCCATATGATTACAGGATACCAAAATCGCGTTTATTGACAAATAGCCGTTGTTAAAACTATATTCTTTTATAGCGGTATTTTTTACACTATAATGGATTTGTGTTCGGTTTTATATTCTAAATTCCGCCCCAATGAACGCAACAAAAAAACTGGCCGCCGCGTTATTGTTTCTCATTATTGCTTCATCATTTACGATAACCGGCCTGGCCAAAGAAAGAAAAATTTCCTCGATTGGTAACGACCGCCGAACCTTTGCATTTGTTTTGTATTACGGAAACGGCTGTCCCCATTGCAAAATCGTCGAAGGATATCTTAATCAAAACGACCCGGAAAATAAACTGGGCGTCATCCAAAAAGAAATTTGGAGCAATCCGGCGAATAAAAACGAAATGGTTGAACTCGCGCGCGCCTGCGGCCTGGATATGGGCAAATTGGGCGTGCCGATGCTCCAAGACAAAGAAACCGGCAAATGCTATGGCGGCCAGACCGACAAAGGATCGGATGAGATCATAAATTTCTTAGCACGAAATAAATAACGCGATGTTAAAAAAAACTTCATTCCTCCTGGCTTTGTTCGCGGGATTGGCCGCCGCGCCGAAAACGCTGGCGGTTTGTCCGGCTTGCACCGTGGCTGTGGGCGCGGGCATCGGAATGTCGCGCTGGCTGGGAATCGATGACTCGATCACCGGCTTATGGCTGGGCGGATTTTTGTTGTCAATCAGCTTGTGGACCATCGACTGGCTGGACAGAAAAAAAATCCGTTTCTTGTTCAAGAAATTTTTCGTGATTCTGGCTTATTACGCGTTCGCAATCGTACCGCTCCATTACGCCGAAATCGTCGCCGACCCAACGGCATTCGCTTGCTCCTGCGCCAGCGATAAATTGATGCTTGGGATTATCGAAGGCACGGCCGTGTTTTTCTTCGCCGCCAAACTGTACGGATTTCTGAAACAGCGCAATAACGGCCATGCCCATTTCCCCTTTGAAAAAGTGGCTTTCCCGGTTGCGTTTTTACTTGTTTTTACCATACTTTTCTATCTACTAACCAAATAATCAAATGGAAATAAAAAATACAAATCCGATCGGAAATTTGGATGAGTTCGTCGCTAAATTCGACGAAATGAAAAAAAAGGACAAAATGGATTTGTCCAGCGATCAAGACCTGACCGTGGCCATCATGAATTTAGTCGGTATTGAAGAACATTTCTTTTTCACCGCCGAAAAAACCGGCAAAAAAGAATACTATGATTTCCTTTATGAGGTGCGCGAGATGCGCAAAGAGTTGTTAAAAGAGATCGTGAAAGAACCCGAAGGCGAAATTTGGTGCATCTCCAAACACCTGTTGGCCGCCTCCTACCGCCTGATGGAAGTGGGCACCAAACAACTGGCGCTTGGCAAAAAAGAAGAAGCTTACCGGCTTTTTGAAAAATCTTTCAAGTGTTACACCCTCTTCTGGGGTTTGAATATGGGCGTTTTAAAAACCGGAGACATAAAAAAAATCGACGACCAAGCGATAAACAAACACGACAACAATCCGCAAGGATTCATGGGCAAGCTCGGTGCCATAGTCAAAAAAGCCATCAACTGTTGCATTGAATAAATTAAGTTCTTGCGTCAGAGTATTAACCCCGCCGCAAACGGAGGATGTTTCTTCCAAGATTGCTTGAACTTCGCCAAGGATTTCTCATTCTTTTTGTTTCCCATAGCAAACTGACGGGGTACGAAAAGAATAAATTTCATATTCCGCCATACAATTATTCCGCGCCCCGGATCTTTTTTTCCAAATTTTTCAATTCATCGGCAAATTCCCCCATTGAAATCCGGTATGCCAGATAATTCGGAAACGCTATTTCTGTCCCCGACGGCAATTTTATTTTTATTCCTCCATTTTTCTCCGGCACTGTCGAAACCTTATTCTCCTGTTTGTCGGAACCGCCGCTTAAAACATTATGCGGCTCTTCGCTTTCCGGCGCGCCGCCGAATTCCGGGACATTAATTCGCCCGTCTCTGGCGATTCCGGCGAAATTTATCGTTTCAACAAAATTGGCGGCGGCAACGACCGCGGCTTTCTGCGTTATCCCATAACCCGCGGTCAACACCGCTCCCAAATTATTAGGCAAAAAATCTCCGGAAAATCGCGCGATCAGCGCCCGATAAAGCGCCGGTTGCACTGCCGCGGCGCCGATTTCGATAACGCAATTCTCTTCAGGATATTTGAAAATCGCGCGGGCGCGGGCAGTAACCGAATAACGCCCGGCCAACCGCGACAATAATCCAAAATGGACCAGCGCGCCAACCTTGCCCGAAACTGCGCCGGAAAACGAAGCATAACCCAATCCCTGCGCCAGCGCAGCGCGCGAATGCGGACCCGCTCCCAGATTTTCATAGATTTTCTTGGCCGCCTCGACCGCCCGCGGCAAAGACAGCAGCGGATACGCCGCGCTGCGGGATTTTTTTGCGGTCAAATTTCGCGCTTTAAATTGTTTTCCACTGTTTTTTACCATTATCAATGATTTTATCTTTTTTTATCTTATCAAATCCAAAAACTCAGCGCAAATTATAAAATCCACTATTTATTATAACTAAATTTCACTTCAATCCCCAACTCCAACCACTTTTCCACAGGGTTGAGGATAAAATAATTATTTTTATCTTATTTTAAGATAAAATATGGAAATTAACCATGTGATTTGCCTGTGGATAACAAAACCGCCTTAAAAAGCGGCTTTAAAATTTTGTGGACCTGCGGAGAATCGGACTCCGATTACCTCCATGCCATGGAGGCGTGATACCACTATACTACAGGCCCTTAATATTTCGATATTACAATAAATCCGCTATTTTGCAACCAAAAACAATAAATTTGGTAGTTTGTGTGAGCAATTAGTAATTAGGAAAATTTTGCTTTCGGTATTTCAAATATTTTACATTTCTCTAATTACCAAGTACCAATTACCAACTACTTCAAATTTTGTTCGCAAAATTTGTGCCCCTGCCAGGAATCGGACCTGGATCTAGAGCTTAGGAGTCTCTCGTTCTGTCCATTGAACTATAGGGGCGGGTACTTCCCGCCAGCAGGCGGGAGAATTTAAAATTTCCAATTTCAAATGTCAAAATTAAATGCAAAATACAAGAATGCACCCAAAGCGTAGCAAAAAATCGGCTTGTTGGCAACGGATTTCAATGGTACAATAAACCATAAAAATCAGATATATGCCCAAAAAACACATCTCGCCGATTGTTTCGGTTGCCAAGAAAGTATGTCCGGCGGTCATCACCATTGTCGTTTCCAAAGATGTTTCCAAGGTGGAAGGATTTTATTTCGTGCCGCTGGGAGACCAGCAAACCGTGATCCCCAAGATCAACAATTCCAAGGAAAAAACCAAGATCGGCGGCGGATCGGGGTTCGTCATTTCGCCAGACGGATATATTCTCACTTGCTCGCATGTGGTTGACGATGTCGATGCCAGCTATACCGCGATTATCGACCCGGAACATAAATACGCCTGCCAAGTTTTAGCCAAGGACCCGTTAATTGATGTAGCGATCCTAAAAATCAACGCTGAACGGTTGCCGAGTTTAACAATGGGAAATTCGACAAAAATACAACTGGGCGAAGATGTGCTGGCCGTGGGCAATCCCATGGGAGAGTTCGACGATACCCTGTCGGCCGGCATCGTTTCCGGGTTGAGCCGCAAGATCACTGCTTACGGCGGCAGTAAAATGCAGGAAACGAGCCTCCGCGGCTTAATCCAAACCGACGCGGCCATCAACCCGGGAAATTCCGGCGGGCCGCTGGTAAATATGAACGCCGAAGCCATCGGCATCAATACCGCTATGGTTATGGGCGCGCAAAATCTGGGATTTGCCATCCCGGTCAACTATGCCAAAAAGATGCTTGACGAAGTTCTAAAATACGGCAAATTAAAACGGCCGTTCATGGGTATCCGCTATGTGATCCTCAATGCCGAAATTGCACAGGCCAACAAGCTTCCGGTTGACTACGGCGCCTTGATCGTGCGCGAAACATTCGGCGAACCGGCAGTAATCCCGGGAAGCGCCGCGGCCCTCGCCGGGTTGAAAGAATATGACATTATTTTGGAATTCGGCGGCCAAAAAATTTCCAATGAACGGCTGTTAACCGATATTTTACAAGATTGCAAAATCGGCGATGAAATTCCAATAACGGTAATGCGCAACGGCAAGATCATCAAGCTCGGCGTCCGGCTGCTTGAAAAAAAGACTTGCTAAATTTCCGTTTATACGAAAAAACGGCCCTCAGAGAGGCCGTTTTTTAATTACCAAGCGAAGACGATATTATTGTCTTGCCAGTTTGGGCGCAATGATCGCCAGATAAATGGCGGCTAGTCCGACCAGATCATAGACAATCTTGGCAACAATCGGCGCGGCGCCGAATAATTGCGCCACCAGATCATAATCAAAAAGGCCGAACAACCCCCAATTCAAACCTCCCACGATCACCAAAACAAGAGCCGCAATGTCGAGCCAATTAAGTTTCATAAATTTAAAAACATTAATGAATTTAATAATACCCGACCTTTCAACTATTGTAATATATTCTTGATTTCTGACAATGATTTGATTTTCTTCCACGCAATTTCTTCCAATTCCCGGTCATAAGGATGGATCGCGATTCCATGCCCGGTGAGTCTAAAAGCTTCAATATCGTTCCGGCCGTCGCCGACAAAAATTACTTGCCGATCCGGCACATCCAACTTTCGTGAAAGTTCTTTTATTTGTCTGGCTTTTGCCGGCCCCTGTTCGCGGCCATAATTGATTTTCGCGAGTGCTCCGCCATTGTCAAAATCGAATGACGCATGGCCAAAAAAACCATTTGCGCCAACCTTTTGCGCGACAATATCCAAATAGAGATCGATGGCGCTGGAGATTAAATACACTCCATAACCCGACCGCTTGAGATGATCAACCGTTTCTTTTGCGTCGCCCCTTAAAGGGATTTTATTGAAAATATCTTGAATGTTTTGCTTGAAAGCCTTGCCGCTCTCAAAATACATTTTTTCAAGACGATCGACGCCTTCCTTAAACGGCATCGAACCACTTTCGGTTTTTTCATATATTTCAACCACCTTTTCGACCGAACAACCCAAATTAGCCGTAAGAAAAGCCCACGAAGATTTGGTTTCGGTTAATGTCCCGTCAACATCAAAACAAATCAGTTTTTTATTGATCATATTATTTGGAAGCCGCTCCCGGATTATTCAAGAAGTATTTTAAAATTTCCGCACAGGAATCGGACCGCGCCGCTCCCTGTCCGGCGCGCGGCATAATCAATATTTTTTCAACCGCCGCAACAATTTCATCCGGCGTAAGCGCCAACGCGCCATAGCCGTATTTGGCAATAAACTCCGCGTTGCGTTCTTCCTGACCCGGAATCGGATCGGTCATAATTATCTTCCTGCCAAGCGCCAAACACTCCGAAATCACCAATCCCCCGGGCTTGCTGATCACCGCGTCGGAAATCTTCATATATTCATCGATGCGGTTGGTCCAATTAACCAGTTTAAAATTTTTTCGCGGCGGGACCTCATTTTTGATTTTTTTATAAAGATCATTATTGCCGCCGCAAACCATTATCAAATTTATTTTTTCTTCGCGTTCCAGCAGTCTTTTGATAACCGGAAGCACGAAATCCTTTGACAAGCGGCTGATGAATGTTACCGTTTTAAAACCATTGCCAAACCCAAGCTTGCGTTCCAAACCGTTTTGATCGTAACGACCGTAAAATTTTTGGCCGACGGGTATGCCGGTAACGGCAATCTTCTGTTCGTCCACGCCCACCCGGATCAAATCGTTCTTAACTTCGGGAATCGCCACGAAATACCGGTCAATCAGCGGCACATTATAATAAGAGTGGCCGTGGTAATCGGTTACCACAACCGCCAGCGGTATTTGAGGATAAATTTCGCGGCACACCGGCGCCACCATGGGCGCGGGAATAACATTGGTGAAAATAACTCCGTCCACAGCTTGCCTTCTTAAATAGCGGCCAATGCGCCGCCGGAACAATCTCTGAAATCCGTTGGCCTTGCGGAACGCCAAAGAAACCATTTCCTTGTCGAAAGTTTCGTAAACCGCGCCCCAGACCGTGGGCAAACGGTCGTTGGTAATATCGTAAAAAATCTCGAAAAATTTTCCGAGCCCGGGCTCGATCTCGCAGAGATCGACATGGCTGATTTTGAAATCCGGCAGATTGTTTTTAGCGTATTCCTCCAGCGCCTGCGCGGCCTTGATGTGCCCCCACCCGGTCTTCATTGAAATTATCAAAATCTTCTTCATTTTTTCCAAAAAATAGCGAAGCTGTTCTTTTCGTAATGATTCGCAAATTTTAGAAATTTTGCGATCTTCCCCGCCATAAACAACCGGTCTTTTTATAACAATAAATTGCTTCGCGCAAAATTTCTAAAATTTGCGTGAGTCCCGTTACGAAAAGAACAACCTTGCGCCCGCGTCAGCCATGTTGGTCGATTTTGTCCCTTTCCTCCAAATAAAGCATCAAATCGGAATCCTCTTTTTGATCAATTCCATTCACGGAAAATTTCACCGGACGGTTGAATATCTTGCGTTTGGTTTCTTTGGCGCGATTTACCACTTCCTTGTTGAGCAAATGATCGACATCCTCATCCTTCCATGTTTCGGCCAAAAGCTGTCGCCGCACATATTCAAACGACATCGCCCAAAATAACTTGGTTTTGGCGGCGCGATTATCCGCGATGAAATAAACCCTCCCCCAGTAAAGCCGGTTTTTTATATCTGTCTTGAATTTTTCCTTAATTATTTTCATTTTTTACGGCTCCAAAAGCCATTTATACAAAGGCATTATTTTTATCATTTTATCGCCAATCGTCCTAACTTCTTCTTGCGTTTCAGTAATTATCAGCCCGCTTTTTAAATTGAATTTATCCATCGCCGCCAAAATCCCGCTCATTTCTCTTTTTTCATTGCTTGCGTCAATTTTTTTCGTTGCCTGAATCGCGGTCATTATTTTTGTTTTTTCCTTTATAACAAAATCACATTCAAACGAGTTCCTGTAATAATATATTTTTTTGCCATCGGCAATCAGCTTGAAAAACACCGCATTCTCAAAAAGCCGGCCGTAATTTTCGCTGAAAGCAAACGATGCAGTTTCCATAAAACCATTATCAATGGCATAAACCTTTTTGGGATAATTTTCCTGTTTTTTCAAAGAATATTGATAATTCGAAATTTCGGCCAACAAAAACGATTTTTCAAAAAATCCAACATATTCTTTGGCGGTTTTGCCTTGGATTTGGGAAAACTTGCCCAATGAATTATAGCTGTATCCCTGTCCAATATTTAAAAAAAGGTACAATAGCAAACCCTCCACCTCTTTGGTTTTCTTGATTTCAAAACGAGGCGCGATATCTTGATACAAAATGCTACGATAATAATTGACAAGCAATTCCCGTTTAATATCATCGTTTTGCTCCAAAACCACTTCGGGAAAGCCGCCCATTTTCAGATACTCTTGGCAAACTTTGATCAAACTCGCGCGATTTTTTGCAATAGCAAGATTATCGCTTATATCAATTTTTTTAATGGCAACAATTTCTTTGAAATTGAATGGATAAATTTTTTTTATAATTTGGCGGCCGGAAAGCAATGTCGCCATCTCCGCGGAAAGCAGCTGCGAATTGGATCCGGTGATGAAAAATTTCACCCCGCCTTTTTCATAAAGGTTTTTAACAAAAACCTGCCATTTGGGAAAAAATTGAACTTCATCCAAAAAGACAAATATCCGCCCCTTTTTGGGATTCGCCAACGCGATATATTCCTCGTATATCTTTTGCAAATTGACCGGATCGTTTTTATATGTTTCCAAAAGCGGCGTTTCCAAATTCAAAAACAAGATATTCTCCGGCGGAACTTTTTGGCCAATCAAGCGATTAATGATTTGCTTCAGAACAGTGGATTTTCCGCACCGCCGCACGCCCAGCAACGCGACAATGTGCTTGATGGAAACATACCCCATTAAATCATTGGTGATTCCACGCTCAAAACCGGCCTCCAAAAGGCCGCCGCGCCACTGCCGATTTTGCTCAACCAATAATTGCTCAAACATACGATTAGTAATGTATTACTAATTAAGTGCCATTTATTAGTAGTGTATTACTAATAAATTTATTGTCAAGCGGTCTTATTCCTCGCCTTCTCCACCGCCGCGAAATAATTCTTGCGATCTCTTAATAAAAATATCATTGATAAAAGATTTCCCAAGAAAAACACGCCAAATAAATTGAGGAATCCCAGCAAGAAAATGGTTTCATAACTTTTCCGTCCCATAATTTCTATGAGTGGTATCAATTGAACCAAAATCATAGCTGGAAAGAACAATAAACCAAAATACCATCCAATTTTTTTGCCATTAGACAACTCGTAAGCAATAAATACATAAAACAACATCGCCGCAATGAAAGGCCAATTATTTATAAGAGCACTAAAATAGCTAACACCATTATTGAGTGGCATGAATATTAAACCAAACAATAAAACCGCCGATACGGATGACGAAAAATATACGATAAATTTTATTCTTTTTGGTATGCTGATTTTATTTAACGAATGATTCATTTGCAGCTTGTTTCTAATATTATGGTTTCGAGTATTTTTTACAGTGGCGTATTCCCGTGCTTCCTGGAAATCTTTTCTTCGCGCTTGGTCAATAGCGATTCCAGCAGTTTGGTCAGGATCGTCCGGGTATCTTTGGGATTGATTACCATATCCACCTGGCCCATTTTTGCCGCTTCGAAAGCGCTGCCCAGCAGTTTCATTTCGTTGATTTTTTCCTGTTCGAATTTGGGCGCGTCATTGCGCTCCGCCAATTCGCGGCGATAGATAATTCCCACCGCCTGCTCCGGCCCCATCACCGCGATCTGCGCCCCCGGCCAGGCAAGGACGCAATCATAACCCAAAGCGCGGCTGGCCATGGCGATATACGCGCCGCCGAATGCCTTACGGATAATCACGCTGATCTTAGGCACGCTGGCTTCGGCATAGGCGTACAAAACCTTGGCGCCATGACGGATGATCCCGTTATGTTCCTGATTGGCGCCGGGAAGATATCCGGAAGTATCAACCAAATTAACCAATGCGATATTAAAGGAGTCGCACAAACGCACAAACCGCGCGATTTTGTCCGAAGAATCAATATCCAAAACTCCGGCCATCGTTTTGGGCTGATTGGCCACCACGCCCGTAACATAACCGCCCAAACGGGCCAGACCAACGACCGCGTTAACCGCGAATTCCGGTTGAATCTCAAAAAATGAATTTTTATCGAAAATCTCTTCAATCACCGCCTTCATATCATAGCCCTTGCCGCTGTCTTCGGGAACAATGTCTAAAAGTTTGGCATTGTCCTCTTTTTCGAACAGTTCCGCCAAAATGCTTTTTGACCGCGGCGCGTCATCCATATTGTTCTGTGGCAAATAACCCAAAAGTTTTTTAACGCCGGCAAAACAGTCTTTCTCGCCGGCACAGCGGAATTGGGCGCAACCGCTTTTGGCACAATGAGCGTTGGCTCCCCCCAGCGCGTCAAACGATACCTCCTCGCCGGTAACCTTTTTAATCACTTCCGGCCCGGTGATAAACATTTGCGAAACGCCGTCAACCATAAAAACAAAATCCGATAATCCCGGCGCGTAGCACGCTCCGCCGGCCGACGGCCCGACAATAACGCTGATTTGCGGCACCACCCCCGAAGCCTTAACCATCGCGTTAAATATCCCCGCGTAACCGTCCAGACTGGCGACACCTTCCTGAATCCGCGCGCCGCCCGAATCAATGATGCCGATTATCGGACAACCGATTTTACGCGCCCGATCAATTACTTTAATAATCTTTTTGCCGTGCATTTCGCCCAGCGAACCGCCGCCCACCTTGGTAAAATCCTGGCTGTAAACGCAAACCGGACGGTTGCTGATTTTGCCAAAACCGGCGATCACCGCATCGCCCGCGGCTCTCTTTTTATCCAACCCAAAGCGGGAAAATCTTGTTTCCGCGAACGGATCAAACTCCACGAATGTTTCCGGATCAATCAGCGCGGCAATCCTTTCCCGCGCCGCCATCTTCCCTTTTTGGTGCTGTTTTTCGATCAATTCGGGATTTTCCAAACCCTCCAAATTTTTATTTAATTGTTCGATTTCTTTTTCAAAATTCATAGTAGTTAATTAAAAATGTAAATATCAAAAATCAGTTTGGCAGGCAGTTTTAATAAACCGATAATGACAATTTAAAATTTAAAATAAAATAATTTTAAAATTTTCCCATTTTTAACTTTTAATTGTCATTTTCCATTTTGATTTTTAAACTTTAAATTTTATTGGCCGATGGCCTTGAATATCTTTTGCAACTGGCTTATACTCTGCTCTAAAATTAGACTGTTGTCAATCATCTTGCCCAGTTCGATCTCAAGCGAAGTCGCATTCGCCAGCTCCATTGGAAATGCCCCGATATTCGTATTCACGCCGATCCCGATCACCGACGATTTGACTTCGCCTGATATAATATTTTCCGTTAGAATTCCGCAAATCTTTTTGCCGTTAAGATACACATCGTTGGGCAGTTTCACGAACGGTTCCACCCCGAATCGGTCTTTGATGGTTTGAGCCACTGAAAACGCCGCCAGGATCGTTAAAATTTGCAGATCCTCAACATTGCTTTTGGGCAAAATCACGGAAAAGTACAGTCCGCCGTCCGGCGAATACCAGGCATTGCCTTTTCGCCCGTAACCGCCATTCTGTTCTTTCGCGACCACGACCGTCCAAGCTCCGCTTCCCCCATTCGCCAGCTTCTTGGCCTTGCTGTTGGTAGAATCCAGATTATCGAATTTTTTAATATCTAAATCCATAAAAATTATGCCAGAACAATAAGGATATCGCCTTCTTTGACTTTTTGATCTTTGGCGACTTTAATTTCCTTGATTTTGCCGTCGGTTTCCGATAAAATTTCATTTTCCATTTTCATCGCCGAAAGCGTAAGCAGTTTTTGTCCCGATTTTATGATATCGCCTGCATTAACGGATATTTCCGAAATCGTCCCGGCCAAAACCGCTTTGACCTCTTTTGACGAAAGGTCTCTTTTGGGCAAGATTGCCTGCGGTACCGCCGCCGCCTGAACCGCGTCAAACGAGCCGTACGAAAACTCTTTGCCGTTAACAACAACCTTCATGGCTTGTTCGCCTTGGTCAATGATTTCCACATCATAATCTTTGCCTTGATTGTTAAATTTGAATTTCATGGTTTTTAGTCCTTATTCTTCGGGGTTTGACATCCGCCCGGATAAAACCCATTTTGAAACCGCCGGCTCATCGTTCAAAGATCCGTTGAAGTTTTTTATTTCCCGATATATCGCGCGCGCGATATCGGCAATCGCCTGTTCTTCGATCTCCTTGCGCCCGCAAACGACTTTTTTCTGTAAATACGGCTTGAGCATCAATTCTTGCACAATGCCGCTTTTCTCAATGAAGTTAGTATAGAAATTACCGTTGATGAAATCATCTTTTTCCAACAATAATTTGAAAAATGGAATCGTAGTGGCAACACCCTCGATAACGGTTTCGGAAAGCGCGCGGCGCAACTTGGTAATTGCCGAATCCCGATCCTTGCCGTACGCGATCACCTTTGCCAGCATCGAATCAAAATAGGGATAAACCTCCTGGCCGTCCTGCAAAAAACTGTGCACAAACACCCCCTGGCCTTGCGGAGGGATGTATTTTGAAACCGCGCCCGGCGAAGGAATGAAATTTTTTTGCGGGTCTTCGGCGTTAACGCGCACCTCAATAGCCCATCCGCTCTGATAAACGCTTTCTTGCCCGAACGACAGCTGTTTGCCTTCGGCGATCCTGATCTGCTGCTCAACGATATCGATTCCGGTAACCGCCTCGGTAACCGGATGCTCAACCTGAATCCGCGGATTCACTTCCATAAAATAATAATTTTTGTCTTTATCCAGCAAAAACTCTATCGTGGCCGCGCCGCGATAACTCAAATATTGCGCGATCTTAACCGCCCAAGCGCCCATTTCGGCGCGCAAACGATCGTCAATCGCCGCGGAAGGCGATTCTTCCACCATTTTCTGGAACCGGCGCTGGATCGAACACTCGCGCTCGCCCAAATGAACCGCCTTGCGGCCGTCGCCCAGAACTTGGAATTCGATATGTTTGACTTCGGGCAAATATTTTTCCAGAAAAAAATCAATATCGTCGAAAGCGCCCGCGATCTGCCGCTGGACCCCTAGCGACAGCGTCATCATTTCCTCATAATTCATCTGGCCGTTAACCACGCGAATACCCATCCCGCCACCGCCCCGCTGGGCCTTGATAATAAACGGCGGCTTGATGCGGTCAGCCCATTTGATCAAATCTTTTTTGCTTTTTATCGATTGGTCGGAGGCCGGAACCGTGGGAATGCCGATTTTTTTGGCGATTTTTTTGGCCTCGATTTTGTCCTGTAAAGTCCGCAAGGTCTTAAAATGCGGCCCGATGAATTTTATCCGGCTGCGATCGCACATCAAAGCGAATTGCCAGTTTTCCGACAAAAAACCATAACCCGGGTGAATGGCATCGACTTTGGCCTTTTTGGCGATCGAAATTATCTTTTCTTTATCCAGGTACCCCGCCGAACCTTCTTTTTCAAGATAATAAAATTCATCGGCCAATGATGTTTCCAGGAAATTTTTTTCCTGACCGGGCATCGGGCACAAAACCACGGTTTTAATGCCCATTTCGCGGCATGTCCGCAAAATGCGCAAAGCGATTTCTCCCCGGTTGGCAATAAGAATTTTTTTAATTTCCATTTTCTTTTAACAATTTCCGCACCTCATCTTCAATCCGTTTAGAAACACCGGCGCAAAGTTTGCGGTATTCAAACGACTCCTTGTCCATTTTTCCCGCGGCCGCGATTTCTGGACCGAACGACAGCGGTTTGCCGATATTTATTTGCGCCGCTTTTTTGAATTTCAACCGGCCATGGGGCGGCATCAATTCTTGGGTTCCCTTAATGGCAACCGGCAACACCGGTACGCCGCTGTCCAAATGCAATTTACCTACGCCTGATTTGAAATTGCGCATTACTCCGTCATACGCCCTTCCGCCTTCCGGATAGATCACCACGCAATATCCATGGCCAAGCATTTTTATCGCCGCCGCGACCGCATCTTTTTTTGATTGATCGCTTTTGCGGTCGATCGGAATTATCCCGCCGTAAAAATAAATAATGTTGCGCCACAATTTTTTAAAACCCGCGTACTGGTCGACTTGGGCGATGAAAGTGAATCTGCGCGGCGTAGTAATATAACCGCTCATAAACCAGTCCATATGGCTCAAATGATTGGAAGCTAGAATGAAATTTCCCTTGGGAATATTATCCCAGCCCTTGATATTTTTGATCAGCAAATTTCTAACCGCGCCGCCCAAAACCATTCGCGATAAAGTTGAAACGAAAGTATTCATCGGAAAAATTTAAAAATTAATTTGATCTTCCAACAGCCCTCTCACCGCTTCTTCAACATTTTTAGCGACATCAGCGCAAAGCCTGTAATAGGCTTGCGATTTCTTGTCCAGCAATTCTGCCGCCTTCCTTTCTTCGGTAAAATTGAGAGGTTTGCCGATTTTTATTTTTACGATTTTTTTTGCCCTGAATTTCTCCCCCGGCGGCATTAACTTATAAGTGCCAAAATGCGCCACCGGCAAAACAGGAACACCGCTTTCCAGATGAAACCGGCCCACGCCCGGCTTGAATTCATGCAATTTGCCGTCACGCGACCGCGCGCCTTCCGGATAAATTATCAGACAATAACCTCTTCTAAGCATTGTTTGCGCGGCCATCGCGGCTCTCTTTTTTGATTCGTGATCATTGCGGTTAACCGGAATCACCTGGGCCCACCAATAAATCAAGTCTCGCAAAAATCCTTTGATCCCAATCATTTTATCCGTCTGGCCGATGAAAGTGAATCGCCGCGGCGTCAAGATCGCGCCGTCAATCAGCCAATCAATATGGCTCAAATGATTGGCCGCGTAGATAAAATTCCCTTTAGGAAAATTGCTCCTCCCCTCCACTTCTTTGACAAACATCCTTTTGATGCATTGCCCGGGGAAAAGCCACGCGGCCATTGAAACAATTTTTTTCATTTTTAATTCTATTTTGCCATACCCGGAGCCGACGAAAGGATTTTCAGGGCATCGGCAATAATTTCGTCGATAATCTCCCGGCAAGTTCTAATTTCTTTGATCCCTCCCGCGCAAGTGCCGCACAATAGCGGCGACAAATCGGCGTTCGCGCCGCCTTTGTTGCCGGCAAACCGTTCGGATTTTATTTCTTCGGGAAACGGATTTTTTTCCTCGATCTTGCGCACCGATTCAACGAATTTGTTATTGATCATCCGCACCGGATGGCCGGTAAAACGCGCCACCACCACAATATTCTCATCGGCGGCATTAATCACCGCCTTCTTGTAGCTTTCGCTCACCTGGCATTCAACGGCCGCCAGGAATCGGGTACCAATCTGTACGCCATCGGCGCCCAAAACCATTGCCGCGGCCATTGTCCGTCCGTCGCAAATTCCGCCGGCAGCGATCACCGGAATATTTTTAACCATTCCGACAGCCTGCGGCACCAAGCACATTGTCGTGCTTTCTCCGATATGTCCGCCGGATTCAAGCCCCTCCACCACTACCGCGTCTGCGCCCGCCTGCTCCATTTTCACCGCCAAACGCGCGTAAGGCACCACGGGGATAATTTTAACATCCGCCTGTTTCAAAAACGGCATCAACGGCACCGGGTTGCCGCCGCCGGTAAACACCACCGGAACTTTATTGGCAATAACCGCCTTGACCAGTTCGGAAACATTCGGGTTTTGCAACAAAAGGTTCACTCCAAACGGCTTGCCGGTCAACAGCTTGGTTTTTTTAATTTCTTCATCCAGCCAAGCGGCCGACGCAAATCCCGATCCGATCACGCCCAATCCCCCGGCATTGGAAACCGCGGAAGCCAGAACCGATTCCGAAACGCCCGCCATGCCGCCTTGGATGATCGGATACTTGATATTCAAAAGTTTTGCAAGTTTATTATTTTCAAACATATTCCAAATTAAAAATGTAAATATCAAAAATCAAAATGACAATTTGCGCCGTAGGCGCATCCGTCCTTTGGCGGAAAAAATGTTAAAATGTCGCGTTTTGCAAATTTTGCGATTTTGCATTGTCATTTTTCATTTTGATTTTTTAATTTTAAATAATCAATGGCTCTTTCGCCAGAATCGCGTTGGCTTCTTCGACCAGTTCTTTGATTAATTTTTTGACTGTGGTAATTTCTTTCACGCGCCAAACATTTGACCCGGCAAAAACAATACCGTTCTCGACATCGCCTTTGCGCGCGTTCTCCAGCGCTTTCAAAATACAATAACTCTTGTCACAAACCGGCCCGATACAACCCTGGCATTCGGCGGGATCAGGCTTGGGCGCGGTTCCAATCTCAACCTTGTCCGAAAACTCCGTACGGATCGCGCGGCCCGGCAAACCAACCGGCGAATGGACGATGATACTGTCTTCCTTTTTGGCGTTAATATGCGCTTCTTTGAATTTGATGTTGGCATCGCATTCTTCGGTGGAAACGAAGCGTGTTCCCAACTGCACTCCCACCGCGCCCGCGCGCATCATTTCCACGATATCGGCACCGGTGAAAATCCCGCCCGCCGCAATCAACGGGACCTTGATGCCCGTAGCCACGACTTCTTTTAAAATATCAATTGTTTTACGGAAAGGAATTCCGTGCGGAAATCCAAGGTGTCCGGCCGCGTCCGCGCCCACGACAATGATTGCCGCCGCACCCGCATCCTGCGCTTTCTGCGCGACTTTGGCCGAAGAAGCCAGGGAAAATATCGGGGTGTTGCTGTCGCGCGCCATTTCAAAAATATCTTTTCGGAAACCCGCGCCTTGAACGATTAAATCAACTTTTTCCTCGATCGCGGCCTGGACCAATTGCTGGAAACGGCCGACCACCCCCATAATATTTATGCCGATCACTCCGCCGGCGCCGGCAATTTTCCGCGCCTGGCTGATTTCGCTTTTCAATTCTTCGGGATCTCTCATCCCGGAAGCGGCCACAAGCCCCACACCGCCCTCTTTGGCCACATTCCCCGCCAAATTGTGCAACGACACCCGCACCGCCATTCCGCCCTGAATGATCGGATATTTAGCCGTCCAATGCGCGATTTTTAACGGCGGCAGCTCATAAAGTTTCGCACCGGTCTTTTGCGCTAAATTCATCGCCGAAACCGGCTGAACCGCGTCGCGGCGAACAAAATTCCGCTTCATTTCTTCTTTATCCATAACCGCCACGGAAAATCTGACCTCGCATTTAAGAACGCCGCCCACATACGCCTCGCCGACAAAATTAGCGATCTTTGAATTATAAACCCCCAAGAGCTGGACCCGGTATTTTATCCGGTCGCCGGGAAGTATCGGCGAATAAAACATCGCTCCCCGGACCTGATAAGCCAGCAAGTGCTTTTGTTTGTGGCTGTCGCCCAATTTTGTCCGCAACAAAAGCGTACCGGTCTGGGCGACACCTTCAACCACCAAAACTCCCGGCATAATCGGAAAATCAACGAAATGACCCTTAAAATAAGGATCCAGCGATAAAGTTTGTTTATAACCGACGATAACATCCCCTTCTATTTTCTCAATTTCATCCACCCACAGAAAAGGATCGTCGTAAGGAATTATTTGCTTGATCTGTTCTTTTGTGTATAGCATATTTTTTATCGAATCCGCCCCGCCCGGCCAAAACAGGCGCAGAATTTACTGAATTTGATTTGTACCATAAAAGTGCCGGTAAAGCAATCTTCGCCGCCACTTAATATTATAGCACTTAGTGCGCCAAAACGGTCAATTATGAATACAGATAATCCCGAGTCAGCGGCAAATTATTGTTGACTCCATTGGTAAAAGTTATCTGATACAATCGATTGCCGGCATTTTTGAACGCAACCGCGCTGCCATTCAAATAAAGCCGCCACATCCGGATGAATTCCTCGGCCCGAGTCCGATCTTTTATTTCTCGGGCCAAAACATTCTTCACCTCGGCGCCGGCCGCTTCAAAATTAGCGATCCAAAGATCAAGCGTTTTGGCATAATGCATCCGCAAGTCTTCGACATCATAAAAAACCAACTCGGCTTTATTCATCGCGTCGGCGACCATTGCCAGCGTCGGAACAAACCCGCCCGGAAAAATGTATTTGGCGATAAATGGATCTGTCGCTCCCCCGGATCGGGAACCGATGGTGTGCAAAACGCCGATACCCGAAGGTTTAAGCGTTCTTTTAACCATTGAAAAAAATTCCGAATAATAATTTTTCCCCACATGCTCGAACATTCCGACGGAAACCGATTTATCGAAAACCCCCTCCACCCGGCGATAGTCTTTTAAAAAAATTTTAATCTTGCCGCCCAAACCTTCTTTTTCGATTTTTTCGTTAACATATCGATATTGAGTTTCCGACAGTGTACAGCCGGTACAATCGGCGCCATAATTTTTTGCGGCGTGAAACATCATCCCTCCCCAACCGCAACCGATATCCAGCAGTTTCTCTCCAGCTCGCAAGCGAAGTTTCTTGCAGATATGGTCATATTTGTTCGCTTGCGCAATTTCCAAGCTGTCGGAACCGTTTTTAAAATACGCACAGGAGTAAGCCATCGCCGAATCAAGCCATAAAGAATAAAAATCATTGCCGATATCGTAATGATGCCTGATATTCTTTTTTGAATTGCGGACTGTCGCGCGCGTCAAAATCGCGTTTGCCAGCACCCGGAACTTTACCCCCGGCGAGATATTCCGGTTAAGATCACGCCAATGATCGTACAGCCCCAGCATCGCTTGCATATCTCCGGCAACCTCGATATTGCCGGCCATATATTCCTCGCCGAAACCCAATGTACCGGCCGACAAAAACTTCTTTAACGCACTTTCGCAACGAAAGATAATCTTGAATTTTTCCGTCCCCCGCCCATATTGTTTCTTTGTTTCATCCCAAAACTCGACCGAGAATGGCGTATGCGGCGCCCGTTCGCTGATGTTTTTAAGAATATCGTCTAAAATATTATCCATATTTTTTGGTTATTCTCATGTCCGACCCGCCTTAATTTTGAATTGAACGGAAATCACAGCCACAAACCGCCGTCGATATTGACAATGTCTCCAGTCACAAAACTCGCTTCGCTCGAAGACAGAAACGCGATTACATTGGCCACTTCTTCGGGTTTGCCGGTCCGCGCCAATGAAGTCAATTTTTTCACCATCGCCTTGATATCTTCGGGCATAGCCTCGGTCATTTTCGACTCGATAAACCCCGGCGCCACCGCGTTGACGCGCACGCCGAATTTACCGACTTCTTTCGAAAGCGTCTTGGTAAATCCAATGATACCGGCTTTGGCCGCGGTATAATTGGTTTGCCCAAAATTGCCCCGCAATCCCGAGAAAGACGACATACTCACGATATTGCCCTGATTGGCAATCAGCATCGGCAACGCGGTCTTTGAACAATTAAAGACGCTGGTTAAATTGATGTCGATCACGCGTTGCCATTCTTCAACGGTCATTTTCGCCAAAGTGCGATCCTTGGCGATCCCGGCATTGTTCACCAGAACATCCAAGCGGCCGAATTCGGTTTGAATCGCGGCCATCATTTTTTCCACATCGTCGTATTTGGAAACATCGGCCATAAAATATTTCGCGTCCGGGGCGCCCGCTTTTTTGGCTTCCTCAACCGCCACTTTTAAATTTTCCTCCTGCATCGCGATATCGTTGAACGCGATTTTCGCGCCCAATGAGGCGAATTTCAACGCGACCGCGCGCCCGATTCCCTGCGACGAACCGGTAATCAAAACAACTTTCCCGTCAAATATGTTTGCCATAGCTTTAATTAAAAATTAAAATATCAAAAATTAAAATTACAATTTGCGCCGTAGACGCATCCGTCCTTTGGCGGAAAAAATGTAAAATGCCGGTATTCCAACATTTTCAATTTTGCATTGTCATTTTTAATTTTGATTTTTCAATTTTAAACTTAAAAAATTTCCGCTTGATATTGCACCTCCTTCACGCTTCTCCCCGCCACCGGTATGCCGGCGGCGGAAATATCTTTTATTGTTTCCGGCATTTTAAACGACTGAGCCGCCTCGTTGAAAACCCGGTCCAGATTTCGACCGGATTTGGCAGCCAAAACCAATCCCATAAAAGTGGTCAGTTTGTTTGACCGCTGGACATTTTCCGCTTCGCCGATCACGATCATTTTATCCAGGATCGGTTCCAGAGCCGCGGCAATTTCCGCGTCCGATAATAGATACTTCTGCCCCAGATAATTTTCTTTTTTCAAAACCCGGAACAGATTATCGGTCGCGCTCGCCGCACCGATCTTTTCCATCGCCATATTGATCACTAGGTCGGCGCCCATTATTGTTTTTGAAATCTCGAAATTACCCGTCCGCTCGAATTCGCCCATCGCCAAATCAAGCGCCTGCACGCCGAATTTCATCCCGGCATCGATAAGTCCGGACTTTTGCGCAACCGCAACCACCGGCAAATCGTCAAAACTTTGCCCGGCGACAGTAATATCTTTGGCCTCCACGCCCCGTTTTAAAATGATTTGTAAAACCGCGCTCAAAAATTCCGGCGATGTGTTGTCGCGGAAATAGCCGTGGCTTGGCTTGGCCAATGTGGGCAGAACCACGATTTTTGAACCTTTGCCGACATTGATGCCTCCGGCCAATTCCAAAACTTTTTCGATTCCTTCTTGAATATCGTATTTCACGCGCCATATCGCCACGGCATTTGCGTCCGGCTCCAATTTCAATTCATCGCCGGTTTGGTATCCAATTTCCGATTTGTAACCCCATGTGTTCCCCGCTTCGTCCCGTAAAAGCAAGATATAATACGGCACATTGGGATGCAAAAGCGTTGGAATCGCCACTTTGACCGAACCGATCACCCGCGCGTTCCGGCTTTCCATTTTTTCCAGCGGCGCAAAACAATAAGGGCATTCCGCCAAAGGATATTCCCACCGCCGCTTGCATTGTAAGCATTGATAAAAAGCCATAAATATTTTATCGTTAGTATGTTCAATTATAGACCTCTATTCTCCTACTTTTAATTTAAAATGTAAATATCAAAAATAAAAATGACAATGTAACATTAAAAATGTTTGCTTTCGGATACTTTAACATTTTAAACTGTCATTTTCCATTTTGATTTTCCAACTTTAAATTTTTGCAAATGAGAACTTATTTTTTACCGGAAAAATCGCGCGCAAAAATGCAAAAAATCTGGGGCAAACCGATATTCGGAACCGAAGAAAAAACCAAAGCCCGCTATCAAAGGATATTGGATAAAAATAATTACAAGACCGTAATCACCGTGGGCGATTATTGCTCGCACCATTTGCAATCCGATATTAAAATTTTCGACAAAAAAGTCCAGCGAAAAGTTTTCGCCCAAAAACATGAGTGCGCCACAATAGTTGATAATCCCGCCGGCACCATTCAAAAAAATGCCTGGCTCGCGGTCAAAAACGCGATTAAAGAAAAAATCAATGTCTGCGTCGAAGGCGAAGAAGACCTTTTGGTCATCCCCGCGGTTCTGGAATCAAAACCCAAAACCCTAATCGTCTACGGCTTCCCCAACAAAGGCATCTGCCTCATCGAAGCCAACCTAAAAAACAAAACCATCTTCAGATTAGCCCTGAAAAAATATTTTATCACTACATCCAGACAAGGGACTAACCCCTGCGAAGCCAGCGGGCGGAGCAGGGGTTAGGCCCCGACAAATTGGTTGTTTTTTTGTTCAAATGCGCCGATCAATGCGTAAAGTGTCCAAATGTTGGACATATGGACACTTTACGAATACAATGCGCCGTGGGTACCGATCTCGGTAAAAATACATTTATCAGTATCAATCTGCTTGAATACCGCGCGCAAATCGCCGCCGATATTGATACTGTGAAAATCGGCCCGATCGCCTTTCAACGGATGATTGTTCAATTGCCGATCAAACGGATCGTTTAAAAACACCTTCAAGCGCAATCTCAATCTTTCTCTTTCCGCCGGTTTCAATTTTAAAATTTGTTTTTCAAAATTCCGATGAAATATTATTTCCATGGAAATTACAAAGATTCAAAATATTTATCAATATCTTTCCCGGAACTCATTGCCGGCGACAGATTCTTGCCCCGGGCAATATCATAATCGATTTTTCCCAAAAGTTTTTCTAATTCCGGCGACATCTGCGGCGTAACCGAAAAATTAACCGCCTTCGTGCGAATAAATTGCTTCAAATAAGCGTTAACCACCGCGCTCAAAGACAATCCCAATTCCTTGGCCAGTTTTTGCGCGCTGATTTTCACATCGCGGTCAGTTTTTATATTGATCAAAGTTTTCATAATTTCAGGCAGCTTAACATATATAACCATAGTATATACAATAGTTATATAGTGTCAAGAAGCTGACTTCGTATCAAAAAATCGCCAAATTCAAAAAACAAAATTCGCACTCGGGCGATTACACGGAATCGCCCCTACGGAGATGTGGGTTAATTCTTTTTCAAGATGTGGACGGTAACCGAGCCGCCGGCGCCGCCGATGTTATGGGTCAGACCGATTTTGGCGTTTTTAACTTGGCGTTCAGCGCAATTGCCGCGCAGCTGGTTGGTGATCTCATAGATCTGCGCCAGGCCTGTGGCCGAGATCGGATGGCCCTTGGCTTTCAAGCCTCCTGACGGATTGATGGGCATTTGGCCGCCCATATTGATCTTGCCCGAGCGGATCAGCTCTCCCCCTTTGCCCGGCGCGGCAAAACCGATGTCTTCATATGACAACAGCTCCACGGAAGTGAACGCGTCGTGGATTTCGGCAACATCAATGTCGCCGGGCGTTAAATCTGCCGTCGCGAACGCTTTTTTTGCCGCCAGTTGCGTGGCGCGGAAATGGGTCATATCATCGCGCTCAAAAGTCAGAATGTAATCGGTGGCAAATCCCGAACCGATGATTTCAATATCGGTTTCGTCTTTGGAAACGATCGCCGCCGCGCCGCCGTTGACCGACAGCGAGCAATCCATCAGCCGCAGCGGATCGGCCACCACCGGCGAATCTTTGATCTTTTCCATCGTCACCGGCCGCTTGTAATAATAGGCTTTGGGGTTGGCCACCGCGTTCTGGTGATTCTTGAACGCGATCAGCTCCAAATCTTCGTGCGAACCGCCGTATTTTTTGCAGTATTGCTGGTAAACCAGCGCGTTTTGCGCCGGAAACAACAACCCTTCGGTTTGCTCAATCGCTCGCTCGGCGGCGGACAATATCCAGTCCGTGATTACTTCGGCGCGGTTGTCCACCAGCTTTTCTCCGGTCAGCACCAAAATATTTTTAAACTCCTCATCGCGCAACAAACGCAGCGCCGTCCAGAACGCCGCTCCGCCGCCGCCGCAAACCGACGGCAGTTCGATGATCGGCACATTGGTTTTAAACAATCCCGACAACAAAGAAACCTTGTGCGTCTGATGCTCCCCGCCCGCGGCGCTGGAAACCGCGGAAAACGCGATCGCGTCAATCCCGGCCATATTCATCTTGGCGTCCTTCAACGCATCGATTGCCGCGTCATAGGCAAACCCCCACCAAGGCTTCTGCGCGTAGTCAAACCGCGTCATCCCCACCCCCTTTACATACATTTTCGGATTCATAAAAGTTTTTTCTGCTTATCGAGCGTTTTAAAAATCATAACGACTTGTTTCCTTAAGCTTGGCAGATTTTTGTTCGCAGTGTCTCAAACTATGTTTAAATCGACACTGAAATACTCATGGATCATTCTATTTCTCATTCCGCATATTTGCACCCAAGGAACCTCAAATATTTCGAGTTTCTTATCCATAAATGGGTTTTTGCTCTTTTAAAATAATATCCTTGAGCAAGGGATGTATTGAATTGAATGTCAGTAAATCTATTTTCCTTTTTGCCGCCTTCTCCAATTCCATCTCCAATCCGATAAATTCAAAAAAAACCGTCCCCTCCGGCACTTCCACTAAAATATCAATATCGCCCGTTTTCTTCTCCTCCCCCCGCGCAAACGAACCGAAAACTGCGGCTTTTTTAACGCCGTTCCTTTTCAGAATTTCCACGATTTTATCTTTCGTCCGTTTGCTTAGCATATGTCATTATCCTATCCAAAAACTAACAAATTGGCAAATCCCCGATTTTATGTTATCGTAAACCCGCACTTGTCTTTCCGCATTTTGAATTTTTTTGACATTGGAAATTTGGATTTTGACATTTTTCAAATGTCCCCGTAGTTTAATGGATAAAATACAAGGTTGCGGACCTTGAGACTACAGGTTCGATTCCTGTCGGGGACACACGACAAAAACTCCTCCCAAAGAGGAGTTTTTGCAAATAAATTTATCTTGACAATACCTATCTAAAATATATAATTTGGATATGATAAACAAAATAATAAAATCTTATGGAAACAATGCTGAGCATCAAAATTGATAAAAAACTCAAAGACCGGGCGCGCAAAACCGCCCAAGATTTGGGCGTGTCTTTAAACGCAGTCATAAATCAGCATATTAAAAGATTTGTTGCCACGCGGGAAATATCATTCACCGATCATCCGATACCCAACAAAAGAACCCGAAAAATGCTTGACAAGGCATCCGCCGACATCAAGGCTGGAAAAAATATTTTTGGTCCGTTTGAAACCGCCGCCGATATGATTAAAAGCCTTCAATCCGGCAAATAATATGCGGATAGATTACCATCGTCATTTTAGAAAGCAATATCGCAAATTTCCGCAGAAAATCCAGAAAAAATTCAACCAAAAATTGCTTTTGTTTGAAAGCAATCCCTTCCTTCCAATGCTCAACAACCATACCCTCGCCGGAAAATATGCCGGCCAGCGTAGTATTGATATCACCGGCGATATCCGAGCAATTTATGAAATCAACGGCAATATTATCATTTTCTTGCAAATCGGCGCCCACCACGACCTCTACGGCAAATGAATTACCATATTTGATCTTTAATCTTTAATTTTTAATTTTTAACATTATCTTAAAATTGAATTTGAATTTTGATTTTGATTTTGATTTTGATTTTTGAATCCTCTCCCTCTTTACAATCCCCCATTTTCTTGTAGTATGGCCCCAAAGCAAGAATGGGCTTTTTTTTGCGGCACCGCCGTCTCGTTCTTTGAAAATTTTAGAGGTGATACTTGAAGACCATAGGACAATGCATTGTTTTGCTTATACAAATAGAATTACGGAGGAATTAAACGATGGAATTGGAAGAAGCTCAAGCTTTGCCAAAAAAATTATTTGACAGTCTGACGCCAGATAAGCAACCCAAAGAAACGCAATTTGGAAAAACCGTTGAAATTGGGGCGGGAATGTTTGTTATCTACTCTGAAAACGAAGGCAACGGACAATTTACTTTTTGTGTTATTGCCAATGGCACTTATATGAACCAAATTCAAATCACTGCCATTAGCGACGACCCGTGGATATTAATCAAACAAAAAAGATTCCCCTCGTTCCCAACTGATATTTTGATGGCTTCCATGATTGCAACTATATGGACGGCATACTCAAGTTTAATCAGAAACCAAAAAGAAAACGTAGCACCAAGGATTGACGAAATTGAGGTAAAATTAGATAAAATATTCAGACGGCCAGGTTCACCATTGTTCCACAAGTGACGGAGAAGCATAACATGCTCCGTCTCTTTTTTTATTCAAACGCAAATTTGTATGTAATCAATTACGTAATTGATTGCGTAATCCGCGGCGCGGGATATGTAATGACATGCGCAAGGGAATATGCAAAAAGACTCAAAAAGCGCGGGATTGCCGCGCCTTTTTTCTTAATTTGACATTGGAAATTTGGATTTTGATATTATATGCGGTACTTCGTGCCTTCTTTGGAATCGTAGATCTTCACGCCCATCGCCAGCAGGCGGTCGCGTATCTGGTCGGACTTGGCAAAATCTTTGGCCGCACGGGCGGCATCGCGCTCCTTGACCAGCGATTCAATAAATTCGTCGCTTTTTGCCTGATCAAATTGCATAAATCCCAAAAAGGTGTTGATTTGGTTTAAAAACTCAAATGTCCGTTTGCCGGACTTTTCTTTTTGGTTTTGCGCGCGGATGAAATCAAACAGCGCGGCAAACGCTTGCGGAGTGTTCAGATCGTTGTCCAGCGCGGCGCAGAATTTTTCTTTTGTCTCGTTGACAACCGCTTCATCATCTTTATCGTCATAAGCCGCGTCAACTTTGTTGAAAACAAATTCATCAATGCGGGCCAAAGAATTTTTTGCCTGATCCAACCCGGCATCGGAAAAATCCATCGCCGCGCGGTAATGGTTGCTGATGAAAAAATATCTCAAAGTCCGATAATCGTAGGCTTTCAGAATATCGCGAATGGTTTTGAAATTGCCCAAGCTTTTGGACATTTTTTCCGAACCGATGTTCAAAAATCCGGTATGCATCCAGTAGCGTACCAATGGCGCGCCTGCAATCGATTCCATTTGTGTTATCTCGGCCTCGTGATGTGGAAAAATCAAATCAATCGCGCCGCCGTGAATATCGTAATGCGGCCCGAATTCAACTTCGGTGATCGCGGTGTCCTCAATGTGCCATCCGGGACGGCCTTTACCCAATGGCGTCTCCCAACTAGGCTCTCCTTCTTTTGACACTTTCCATAAACAAAAATCATTCCAGCCTTTTTTTTGGTCATCGACATCAATGCGCGACACTGCGTCGTCTTCTTTTAATTCGGTGCGGCCCGAAAGCTTGCCGTAATCGCCGAATTTGGCAATCTCAAAATAAATACTGCCATCGGGCGTGCGATACGCTAAACCCTTATCCAGCATCCTTTGCGTCTGGCTCACGATATTTTCAATATAATCCGTGGCACGCGCGAATTTGGTTACCGCGTCATTGCCAAGGGCGAACATATCTTCAATGTATTTTTTTTCAAAATCTTGGACCAACTCTTTCCAGCCAATGTTGCGCTCGGCGGCGCGTTTGATGATTTTATCATCCAAATCAGTAATGTTTTGTAAATAGAACACATCAAACCCCGTCCACCGCAAATATTTCACAATAAAATCAAACTGCGTGTAGGTTTTGGCATGCCCCAGATGCGACAAATCATAGACCGTCGGCCCGCAAACGAAAAACTTGATCTTTCCCTCCTCCATCGGCGCCAACTCGGACACCTTGCGCGACATTGTGCTGTATATTTTTATTTTGTTCATTGGTTTTATTTTATTCCTATTTTCCAAATTCCTTTTTCCAAAAACGCTTCTATCGTTTGGCGGTTAGCTTTATTGATCGCGTTTGAATGCGAAAGATTATTGATCTTGGCAAATTCTTTTAAAGTTATTATTTTCCTGCCTTCCAGATAAGCAAGCCGCTTATGATAACTGTTTAAAAGCGCCCGGCCAACGATTTCTTCCATTATTTCAGTTTTCTGTCCGGTATCAAATTCTTTAAAAGCTTCGTAATATTTTTTTCTGTCAATAAACTTGATATTTACCGGTACGAACCCCTCCCGAATAAGCAAATAATTGTTCAATGCCCGGCCAATTCGCCCATTGCCGTCAACAAAAGGATGAATATGCTCAAAAGTAAGGTGCAGACGAGCGATTTTTTTTAAAATATTTTCACTGATATCGGCATTATATGCGACAATCATTTTTTCCAATTGTCCCGCAACTTCTTTCGGATCTACCGCAATATAGCTTCCCACCCGCACCCATTCATCATTATTTCTGAATCTGCCGGCGGCATCGTCGCGGATATTTGAAAGAAGCATTTTATGCAGCAGCAATATCAATTCAATATCCAGCTCCCGCTCCTTGGATTTTTTGTTTATATAAGAAACGACTCGCGCAAGATTTTTTGCCTCGAATATCTCTCTTTCGGAAATATACCGGTCCAAATCTATCTGCAACAATATTTTTTCGGTTTCCTCGAAAGTCAAAGTGCTATTTTCGATCGCGTTGGAATTATAAACCTGTTCGGCCACTTCCGACTCGCCAACCAATTCCAAAAGCTGCTGTTTGCCAACCGCAACCGTATAATAACGCATGCGCAATTCATTGATTTTATTATAAATGCTTAATGTTTTTGCCATAATTTATTATAAATCCACGATCAACTATCTTAATATAAGATAGCAAATTTTCACGCTTTTGGCAATTATAATCGTGAAAAACATCGTTTTTTTATCATTTTTCACGATTTTTACCAATTTTCACCTCAAAACACCTTTTCCAATCGTCTATCGGAAAATCGAAACGCATCTTTTTTGCCACGATTGGGATTTGGAAAAATTCCAAAAAGCGAAAGCCGAAGCCGCGATAACCACCGCGCCCGCCACCATCCACGCAACCGGGATATCGAACGAGTGCGCGACCGCGCCGCTGACCAGCAAACCGAATATCGCGCCCATATGCCCGGCCATTGAAGCCAATGAGCCGATCGTTGCCCGCTGTTCGCTTTTCATGATATTCCTCTGCAAAAATAAACGCTGGACCGGCGAGAACATTCCCCGCGAAACCTCCTGAATCAACAGCATTGAAATTGCAAACGCGGCCACCGGCACCGCCACCGAAAAAATAATCCCCAAGCCAAGGACGACTTGCAATGCGAACAATGTTTGCCCCAATGAATCATCGCGCCGGAATTTTTCGGCAATTTTTGAACCGATAAAACCCGCCACGAAACACGCGGCCAGCAAATAACCAAGCTGGATTGTGCTCAAGCCCAGCCCCTGGAAAAACGGCTGCCACTGGTAATCCGGCGCAACAGTCGCGAAAACCTGGAAACCGCCAAGCAAA
Organism: Minisyncoccales bacterium; assembly: GCA_049641805.1. GTDB lineage: Bacteria > Patescibacteriota > Minisyncoccia > Minisyncoccales > UBA5738 > UBA5738. Next base: position 22,458 of record JBARNX010000033.1, on the reverse strand, counting down.
AAGATATAGCGCAAAACCGGATCTTTATGCGACTTCAAAAAATCAAAAACCACCTCTTTTTTGATCTCCGGCAATGCGTAAGTTTCATGCATCAAGACATTCGCGACCACACTAAGTAAAAATAAAATTCCCCCTCCCAATAGCCACGGTATTTTGGGATCGATCACTGCCAGATACGGACCGATAAGCGAACCGGCAATCATCGCAATGTAAAACATTTGGCCTTCCCGCGCGTAAGCAATTCTCTGAAGATCACTGTCGCCTTCGTGCGCCAGCTGATCATAAAGCCAAGCATGGAACGCGCCGTTGGCAAAGGCCACGCCGAGCGCATCAATAAGAGCCGCCAACAAACACCATTCAAAGGAATTGGCTGCAGCATAACCAAACAGCCCAACGCCCTGAAGCGCGCAAGCGACCACAAACGACATTTTCCGGCTGAACTTATCAGCAAAAATTCCGGTGGGCAACTCGAAAAACAAAATCATCGTAAAAACAATCGCCGCCAGAATGTTGACCTGAAACAAATTAAGCCCCTTGCTGAGAAAGAAAAGGGTGAAGGTCACTGCGGTAAGCGCGCGGCCGAACTGCGAAAAAAGCGAAATCCAAATAAATTTTTGTATCGTATCCAATTTCATAAACCAATCGGGTATCATACGATAAAATCGGATAATTGTCATTTTTCCCGCTATGTTATAATGAATTCATTATGGCAAAATTAAATTCGCGGACAAAATATCTGCAGATCGCTTTAAACAGCACCCTTCACGATGCGGAAAGGATAATCCGGCAGCTGCCGGCCAGCGACCGCATCATCATTGAAGCTGGCACGCCGTTGATCAAACAATCCGGCATTGACGCGGTAAGGCACCTCAATTATTGGTGGCAAAAACGGCTGATCAGCGCGGGAATCAACGCGCCGGCCTATGTCGTCGCCGATCTGAAAACCATTGATCGCGGCGCTACCGAAGCGCAAATGGCCGCCCGCGCCGGCGCATCCGCGGCGGTTGCCATGGGCCAAGCGCCGATAGAAACTTTGAATTCATTTATCGCCGAATGTGAAACCCTGGGCATTGACGCAATGATTGATATGATGAATGTGGAATATTCCCTGAATGTTTTGCGCCGATTGAAAAAACAGCCCGCGGTCGTTATTTTGCACCGAGGCGTGGACGAGGAAAAATTCAATCGGGAAAAACAAATCCCCTATCACGAAATTCAGCGCGTCAAGGGCAACTATGACATTCTGCTGGCCATTGCCGGCGGCGACACGCCCCGCGAAGTTCAGCGGGCGTTTTTCAACAGCGGCGACATCGCCGTGGTCTGGAAGAACTTCTACACCGCGGCCGGCGACACCGTCGCCCTCGCGCAAGATTTCTTGCGCCAAATCAAATGATTGGAAACGGCACACGCTATCGATGGCCGACGGCATAGTTCATGCCGTAACTGGTCGAACTTGGGCAACAGGAATCGGCGTTACAAGTCGCTATATCTGCCGCGCTTGGTTTTTCCAGCTTGGCATAAATAAAAAATCCGTTGCCGCATCGGTAAAACATATAGCAGTATCTAACCGTCGGATTGCAAGTGGTCGCACCCGTCGGATCAACAACAATCGGGATTTTCCCGCCATCAACGGACAAAGCCTCCGCGATTGAGCGAGTGTAGGTAGCTCCATCCACATAATTGAACCATCCGGTCCCGCTGCCGGTGTGGCCGCTGTTTTTGATTACATAGCTGTCATATTCAAGGTTATAAAGTTCCACCGCCTTGGCAACCTGCGCCAAATCTTGCCGCCGCCGGGCATCGCGGGCGCCGGCGCGCATATCCTGCATAGTTACCATCACAAGGCCTGACAGAACCCCGATAATCGAAATTACCACCAAAAGCTCAATTAAAGTGAATCCTTTTTGTTCTTTTGAGTGCGAAAATTCAAACATCTCTTATTTTGATTTTAACGCGCCTCGTTGAAAATGGCGAAGGTCTAACCTTCGCCATTTCACCAAGGAAAGTCAGACCTTCGTAAAATTGAATAAGTTGCAAGATTTACATTTTTTCCGGCGCGGAAACACCCAGCAGACCGAGCGTGTTTTTCAAAACTATCTTGGTCGCCACCGTCAAAGCCAAACGGGCTTGATTGATTTTTTTATCCTCGCAAATCACATGACAATCGCGGTAGAATTTATTGAATTCCGCCGCCAAGCTTGCGGCGTACGAACAGATTCTCTGCAGTTGATAATCCTTGGCCGTATCGCCGACAACTTCAGGCAAGCGCAACAATTCCTTCATCAGGCCGATTTCGCTTTGATGTTCCAAACCGGCGAACAACAACGGCGAAACATTTATCTTTTTTGTTTTGGCTTTGCGCAAAATGCTGGCAATGCGCGCGTGCGCGTATTGTGCATAAAACACCGGCGAATCGCTGGATCTTTGCTTGGCCAATTTCACATCAAACTCCATTTGCGACTGCAAAGAATTTTGCAAATAGAAAAACCGCGCCGCGTCAACGCCGACTTCATCGATCAGCCAATCCAAAGAAACGATATTGCCTTCGCGCTTGGAAATCTTGCCGCCCTTGATGGTGACGATCTGGCAAATTAAAACTTCAAACTCGCCTTTATAACCCAGAATATCCATCACCGCCTTCATCCGCGGTACATGACCCTGATGATCGGCGCCCCAAATATCAATAATTTTTTTATAACCGCGTTTGATTTTGTCCATATGATACGCGATATCGGAAAGAAAATATGTGGGACTGCCGTTTGACCGCAACAATACTTCATCTTTCTGGTTAAACTTGGACATATCAATCCAGTAGGCATCATCCCTTTCAACAACCAGCCCCTTCTTCTTTAAGATATCGTAGGCTTCCATCACCAGCCTTTCTTTGTACAAACTTTCCTCGGACATCCAGTTATCGAATTTTATTCCCAAGCCTTTAACGATAAATTTTTTAAGATCTTTTAAAACTTCTTGCGCCAAAAAATAACCGCCGTCGGTCTCGGAATGGATCTTGGAAAGTTTGGGTTGCAGCTTGGCGATCTTTTCTTTTAAATACGGCGAAAGATACGCCTCTCCTCTTCCCAAGGCGGTCGCGCCTAAAGTCTGTATCTGTTTTGAAACCCGCGCGTCATTGACATAATATTCCCTTTCCACTTTATATCCCGCCTTGGCCAGAACATTTGCCAGCGCGTCGCCGTAAAAAGCGCTCCGGCCGTTACCCACATGCAACTGGCCCGAAGGATTGGCCGACACAAACTCCACTTGCGTCTTTTTCCCTTTTCCGATATCTACCTTTCCGTAATCCGCGCACTCGTCCAAAATTTTCGCGGTTTCAATTTTTAAATAATCCGGCGCCAAAGTGAAATTGATAAACCCGGGGGCGGCAACTTCAATTTCGGAAAATATCTTGCCCGCTTTTCTATTTTTCACCAATGCCCCCTTGATTTCAGCCGCAATCTCCATCGGATTTTTCTTCGCCGCGGCACTCAACCGCATTGCCACATTGGAAGCATAATCCCCATGCGCCCGATCCTTGCAAACGCCGGCCAGATCGTCTGCCAAAACATTCCTGATATCTTCCGAAGCTAAAAATCCTTCTCTTGCGAGATTCTTTAATGCCGCATTAACCAACAAATTAACCTGTTCCCGCACCATAATTATTTTACTTTTAATAGATTTTAGTTTACCTTAAACTCTGATAAAATAAAAGGGATGAAAGTATTCGCCGAAAACAAAAAAGCCGGATTCAATTATAATATCGAAGAAAAATTCGAGGCGGGTCTGAGTTTAAACGGGCAAGAAGCCAAAACCATCAAAACCCGCGGATTATCTCTGGCCGGATCGTATGTAATCGCCAAACCCGGCGGAGTTTTTTGGATCGGCGCCAAAATCCCGGCCTATCAGCCTGCCAATGCCGGCGCCGACTACCACGAAGAACGCGACCGGAAGCTGTTGTTGCGCAAACACGAGATGCTGCGTTTAAACGGGATTGCGTCTCAAAAAGGCTTGACTTTTATCCCCCTTCGGCTGTATACTAAAGGGCATTACGAAGGTTCCGGCAAAATCAAGCTGGAATTTGGAGTTGGCCGCGGCAAAAAAAAATTCGACAAGCGCGAAGCATTGAAAAAGCGCGAAGTTGATCGGGAAATCGGCCGCACCATCCAGAGAATTTAATTCGGGGATGTAAGGCTTCGATGGGAAGCCGGTCTCGCGATCGCAAGCCAAGTAGCCGGATCTTGTAAAAACCGACAAACTTCAAAAGTGCCAAATCATTCGCATTTAGCGCACCTGAATTAGTCTACGCTTAATAGCCGACTAAATCTGTCCGATGAACGGATTCTCCATTAAATTTATCGGGCATAACCTTTTGGAGATAGGGTTCTCTTCCGCCTTAAAGAGCGCTCGAAACAAACAAGGCAAAGAATCCAAGAATTTTGTCGGGTTTCTATCCTGGATTCTCAAACAAACCGGACTAAGCTTGTAGATATCGCGCGCCACGGTTTTTCAGATACGGGTTCAAGTCCCGTCGTCTCCACACTTCGACGCGCTTCGCTTGCTCAGTGCAAGCCCTTCGCGGAAGTAAACGGTGATACTGACAAGGGAATGGTGAGCCCAGCCGAATCCATCCCGTCGTCTCCACAAAACAGCGGCAGATATTATATTTCATAAAAACGAGTGTTTAAAAAACCGCCTATCAACAATCAAATAAGGGCCGCGCAGGTAAGATTGATCGATGAAAGCGATCATCAAGTGGGCGTTGTTTCGCTGAGAGAAGCCTTGGAAATGGCCTACTCCCGGCACCTTGATCTGGTACAGGTCACCGACAAAGTCGCTCCCCCGGTGGCAAGAATCACCGATTACGGAAAATATCTTTACGCTCTGCAAAAAAAGGAGAAAAACACCCATACCAGCGAAGTAAAAGGAATCCGGCTGACCTACAACATTTCCCCGCATGATATGGAAACGCGGGCCAACGCGGCGAGAAAATTTTTGGAAAAAGGCGATAAAGTCAAGATTGAACTCCGGCTAAGAGGCCGCGAAAAAGCCTTTGGAAATCTTTCAAAAGAGAAAGTTGAGCAATTCCTGGCAATCTTGGCCAAGCTCACCCCCTACAAAATCGACAAAGAAATAAAACGGGAAATGGGCGGATTTAATATGATAGTTTCAAAAGGTTAAACCATAGGATCATAAAAACATTTAATCGTAGAATCATAAAATACGAATTCAGGAAAACAATGAAAACAAGAAAATCAATCACAAAGCGTTTCAAGATCACCAAGAACGGCAAAATTATGCGCCGGGCGACCGGGTCCTGCCATCTGCGTTCGAAAATGTCAGGCAACAAAGTCCGCGCCGGCCGCAAGTGGGTGCCGCTCAACGAATCTGAAGCCAAGAAGATCAGAAAACTAATCATCAAATAACCATTAACCTTTAACCATTAACCTTTAACAAGATTCTAATTGTTAAAAGTCAAAAGTTAATAGTCAAAAGTCAAATTCCATGCCACGCGTAAAACGAGGGACACTACATCACAAAAGAAGGGCCAATATCATCGAATACACAAAAGGATTCAAATGGGGCCGGAAATCGAAATTAGCCGCGGCAAAACAGGCCATGATGAAGGCTTTGAGCTATAACTATCGCGACCGCAAGGTAAAAAAGCGCGATACCCGCGCCATGTGGAACATCCACATCAACGGCATCTGCCGAGCCAGCGGAACGAATTACAGCAAATTTATCGGCGCTTTAAAAAAACAGAACATCACTATCGACCGCAAAATCCTCTCTCAATTAAGCGAAACCCGGCCCGATCTGTTCCAAGCCATAATGGCCAAAGCCGCCAAGTAGAAACATCGGTTCAATTAAAACTCAATCCCCTCCTCCCGGAGGGGCTTTGTCTTATAAAAAACTTGCGCCTAATCTATTTAATAGGCGCGATAATCGAAATTGATTATAATCCAACTAAGTTATAGCTGGCTATGATTTTTCCATCGGCAATAACCGCTATCTCAATCTCGGGATGACTTCGGAAACATCCCCATCTTAACCCCTACGCTAATTATCCAAATTTTGGAAATTCGGGCAAATAACCGCGCATCTGCCGGCAACACACATCGACGCGAACGGACAACGCGACATAGCCAGATAATCGCCCGGAGTGGAGCACTCAAAATCATGGACACAGACGATATCGGTCGTTTTTTCCACTTTGTAATCAAAATCCGCGTTAAAATCGATTTTGGCGCGTTCGCGATTGATTTGCCAAATCGTCTCATCATGTGAATCCATCGCTTTATCTCGGTATTCGGAAGGAAAAAATTCGTTAATGTCGCGCGCGAAATAACTGCCGTCGCGCGGCACCCAGTGCGATAGCGAACCGTCGTCAAGCTTGATAATTTTTGCCGGACCGGCCGCGCCGCTTCCCTCGTATATCTTCCCGCCATCCGGATAAAATTCTTCGCACGAATAATTCAAATAAACCATATCTCCGCCATCGCTTTGGCCGATTTTTTCATAAGCGCAAAAGACTTTGCCGCCTTTCGTTGCCGCGACAAAATTTTTCTCAAGATATTCCGCGATATCGCAATCGATATTATAAACCGACAAACCGCATTCATCGGCGGATAAAGTCTCCGTTTCCCCGGATTTAACCGCGCCAATATCGGAATTCCTTTCCTTTCTGATTAAAAAACCTTCGCTGTCATAATCGGGTATAATCGTTTGCGGAATTATCGACACCGCCACAAAAGCGAGAATCGCGGCCGAAATCAATATAAATATGGTTAATTTATTCATATAAACTTTTGTTATCAAGTTGGATCAGCGCGGCAATAATCGATTGTTTCACGGTATCCTTGCGGCACCACCGGTTTTTGGTCAGTATCCCGATCGCGCCAAGCGACAAACCGATTTTGGGGTCGCCGGTCAGACCCAGTTCATAAAACGCCTGGTTGATATCTCTGCCCTTGCCCACCAATTCAATCGCTTTGGGCGGATATTCAAACGCTGCCGATGTCCCCAGATAATATCTTTGTCCGTCATAAAACGCGCAAACGCACAAATTCATAAATCCGGTGGCGGCCTGCCCAACCGACATCAACCCGTCTTCCACGCCCACCGAAAAATCACAATCGCTAAACGCGGTTTTAGCCCGATTTTTGGCGCCGCGAACGGTTTCTTCCAAACTTTTGGGCTGATCGGCCACGCCGGACTCCGTTTCAATCGTCTTGATCCGGGCCCTGTTCAAAAAATCATATCCAACAATTATTTCTCGCAGAGCATCGGCCTTGATTTTATTTTTGGTGCCGATATTTATTTTCATTTTTTCGTTTGCTACCAAAAACGGCCTTGTGAAAGCCGTTCTGATCTTAATCTCGGTATGTCTAAATTATTTTACCAAGTCTTCCGGCGTCTCATTTTCACTTATCACGCCTTCAACGCTGAAGTTAAACGGTGCCGGTGCCGTGCATCCGGTTTTATTCTTGCAAGTTCCAGTCGCTTTCAACACCGCCTTGCCCTCGGCAACCACTTGATACACCGCCTGCACTCGGGCATCGCCAACTTTAACATCTCTTCGCGATAAAACATTGCTATCGCTGGAAACAATATCCCAATTATAATCCGTTCCCAACATTAAAACAAGATTTTTCCCGGGAGTGGCGGAATATGTCTGGCCGTTATCGTCCAAAGTGACGCGCAAAGGCAATTCGCCGTCTTTCAGATTCAATTGCTTGGCAACATCTTCATTGGCAAGCTTGGTTTCGGATTTAACCGGCTGGTTCGCGGTTTCATCTCCAGCTGGCGGAGTCACGACCGGTTTTCCAGAATTCTGCATTATTATAACAATACCGACAACCGCAATAAGAATCACTCCCGCGGCGACATAATACGCAATTTTTTTATCCATAGATTATTGGTTATTTCCTCCCGATCACGGGATTTGATTATTTATACTTTTATTTTAACAATATTTAAAAACCGCGCAAGCCGCGGCCGCGTCATTCCAAGATAGCTTTAATGCGCCGCACCCCCGATGACGATGATTCTTCTTTGACGATTTTGAACCGGCCAAGCTCACCGGTATTTTCCGCGTGCGGCCCGCCGCATATTTCCTTGGAAAATCCGCCGATAGCGTAAACCGCCACTTTCTCCCCGTATTTTGATCCGAACACGCCCATTGCGCCGCTCGCCCGCGCGTCTTCCAAAGCCATCTCTTTCCTATCAACGGGAATATTCTTTTTAATCTGTTCGTTGACCAAATATTCAACTTGCCGAATTTCTTCGGGCGTTATTTTTTCCGGATGGGAAAAATCAAACCGCAACCGCTCGGCGGTAATATTGGAACCGCGCTGAACCACATGACCGCCCAAAACTTGCCGCAACGCCGCCAGAAGCAAATGCGCCGCCGTGTGCAATTTGGTCGTTTGCTCTCCCGCATCGGCCAACCCCCCCTTGAACATCCCGGCGCCGGCCGTGCGCGAAAGTTCCTGATGTTTTTTAAATTCCGCGTTGAAATTATTTATTGAACTTTTGGCAATTGATACATTCTTTTCTTTGGCAATCTCCAAGCTTAATTCCAGCGGGAATCCATAACTTTGGTATAAATCAAATAATTGCTTTCCATCTAATGTATTTTCTGCAATCCGCCTTTCCATTTCTTTTAACCCTTGTTTTAGCGTTTTTCTGAATTTAGTTTCTTCTTTTTCCAATTCATTTCTAATTTGTTCTGCCGCCAGCTGGTATATATTTAAATATATACTTGCAATCTCATTCAAAAAATTATTTTCAATTCCCAATTCATGGCCTTTGACGATTGCGCGGCGTACCAAACGGCGCGCAAAATAACCTTGCGCCTTATTGGACGGCAACACCCCGTCGGCGATCAAAAACACCGCGCCGCGGATATGATCGGCGATCACGCGCATCGCCGCGGTTGTTTTTGCGCCGTCTTTGTATTTTTTGCCTGACAATAATTCCAGTTTTTCAATCACCGGTTTGAATAAACCAATGTTAAAAACATCCGGGTCACTGTTTGCCGCCGCGGCGATGCGCTCCAAGCCGCCGCCAAAATCAACATTATGGTTTTCCATTTTCACCACGGCGCCGGCGCGTTTCACATATTCCATGAACACATTGTTGCCGATCTCCAAAAACCGGCCGCAATCGCAATTGGGATGGCATGGCAAATCTCTCCATGGCGAGTTTTCGTGCAATTTTAAGTCTGCACCAAAATCCCAGAACATTTCCGAGTCCGGCCCGCCCAATTCGCCTTCGGGCATAGCTTGCGGCACCCCGGACCGCGACCACCAATTTTTCTTTTCGTCATAATAAAAAATTTTCTCGCCTTCCCTGATTTCATGCTCTCCGCCCGCGACATCCTTGGCATCAATTCCCGCGCTCTTAAACAATTCTTTCCATACATTGGCGGTTTCTTCGTCCCGGGGAATCCCGGCTTCGGCCAAACCGCGGAAAGCGGTAACATAAATGTTTTTGGGCTCCAAACCAACCTCTTTAGTCAAAAATTCAAACATCCACGAAAGCTGTTCTTTTTTGAAATAATCATTCAGCGACCAATTTCCCAGCATTTCAAAAAAAGTCATATGCCGATTGTCCCCCACCTCCTCGATATCCTGCGTGCGCAAACATTTTTGCGCGTTGGCAATGCGCGTGCCCAGCGGATGCGTCTGCCCCAAAAGATACGGTATCATCTGCTGCATCCCGGCCGAAGTGAACAAAGTCGTCGGATCATTATCCGGAACCAGAGAACAGGATGGTATGATTGCGTGTCCTTTTTGGTTAAAATATTTTAAGTATTTTTCTCTTATTTCTTTTGTTGTCATAATTTTCAATTTCCAATTACCAATTTCCAATAAATTTTCAATTTTATAATTTCCAAACAAAAAAATCAGCGTTTTGGTTTGAGGAGGTCTATCCTCGGCATACTCGCAGAGGTTAGTCCTCATCAAACACTCGTATTTTATCCACTCTCCACATTAGCAAAAATTCCATTCAAATCAAATAATTCCTGCTCGCCCGCTTTATTACTTCTCGCTTTAAGTGTCCAGATGTCCGATGTCTGGACACTTTTATTTACCCGCAATCCCCCTTGCCCATTCCCCTGCTTTTCGCAAATTTTCCGCCAGTTGCGCATCGGCTATCCCATCCATTTGAAAATCAATCTTCCCGACAATTTCATTGCCCGACAATTCTTTTTCCAAATTGACAATTGCTTGGCCCGGGTCGTCGCCGCCGTGGATGCAGAACAGCGCGATTTTTTTGTTTTTGAGTTTGGTTTTTTCCAAAAATGACCGGATTGCCGGCGCGAAATTTCCCGCCCACACCGGGCCGCCCAAAAATATCAAATCATAATCATTGGGATTTTTCTCCAGCGGCCGCAATCCCGATCTCATTATCGCTTGCATCCCGATCCAAAAGTATCTCCAAAACCCCTTCTCCGGAATCTCCCTCTTGATTTTTATCTCCATCACCTCCCCTCCCGCCGCGCCCGTCACCGCTCGCGCGATCTTTTTAGTATTCCCAGTCAGCGAATAAAATGCGATTAATATTTTCATAATTTTTTACTTCGTAAAACTTTAGTTTCGCGATAACCAAAAAATTTGACAAATTATTTAAATTGTTTTATTAAAATAGTGAGGTTGTCAAATGAAATTATCGGTCAAGAAAGACACTTTAGATAACCCTAAAAAGGTTCATGCCGAAGAGCCCCAAAAAGCTGCTGAACAATTCATAGAATTACCAGGCAAAAGGAGAGAGACTATCGCTACCTGGTATTCTCCAAGCAAGGAATCTGGCAAAAAATCAAAAAAATAGCCAGTTCTTTTTTATTACGAACCAATTCCAAATCTATTTCTAACTCCATTTATCAAAGTTAGCCAATATGGTTCCGGATGTGGCGAATATTTTTTCGGATTCGATTTCACATCCCTTTCCAAATCATCGACAAAAACAAATTTCAACTCCTGAACTTCTTTGGCTTGGATTTTTAAATCGCAAATATTGCCATCAAATTTCGCTAAATAAGTACCAGCGAAAACTTTTTCGTTCAAATCGTCCCACGTTTGCTCAAACTTTTCAATCATCAGCAAATTAAGCATCTCTTTTGAAATCCGCAAACCCAGCTCTTCTTGCGCTTCCCTGATCGCGGCATCAACATAATCCTCGCCTGCGCCAATGTGGCCGGCCACGCCAACATCCCAGCAACCGGGATGCAATTCCTTGGCCATTGACCTCAATTGCAAAAATATCCTGCCCTTCCGGTCATAAATTAAAACCCGCGCCACCCGGTGCCACAACCCCCTGGCCAGCGCCTCGCTCTTCATCGCCTGGCCAATGATATTATTATTCTCATCGCAAATATCGATCAGCTCGGTCATAAGACATTATTTGCAAATTAATCTTAATATTCCATTAGGAAAATCCATTGGCGCGTCGTTCAACAAAACCGCGTCAAAAGTTTTTTTGAAAAACTCAATTTGTTTATCGATATCGATGTTTAAAAAACCAAACGACAGCAAGCTATCAATTTTCGCGCCGCTCGCCATTGTGATATCGGCAACCGAATCCGTTAAAAGTAAAGCGTTAGGCCGGTTTTTTATTGCTTCATAAACATGAGGTATACGCTTAATGGATTCCTCGTCTTTATTGAGCACGTGAATAATTGGCTCTTTTACCACAACCGCCAAGCCTTGATCATTCCATTCGTATTGATTGGTAACAATATGGATGTTATCGAACAATATATCATTTTTATCCAGAACCATTTTTATCATATCAGCCCCCATGCCACTGCACGACATTACCACCAGCGGGACATTATTTTTCGCCAGCATTGCCGCAAACTCCTTGAAACCGCCGCGCAACTGTATGCGCGCACTCCCCAGCGCCCTCTCGATATGGCGCTTTGAAAATCCTTTTTCTATGAGCAAATCAAAATGCGCCTTCCACCATTCGCGCATCGCCATCTTTTTGTCTTCATTGGAAATATTCGGATCAATCTCGATCGGCCGGTATTTATCATAAAGCGCGTGCGCTTTTTGCGAATAATCCGCGCCCAAGAAATCCTCGTCGCGCAAAACCGAAATCAGCGACGGCACAACCTTGCCATCAACGACCGCCTTGGTCACCGTCCCGTCAAAATCCATCCTAACATGAAATTTATCAATCCCGCCGATAAGAATCGCCTGCAATTTTACATCAAATTTTTCCTGATTTTGGATAATAATATCTCTCATATAATTCATATAATTCAAAAAACAACAATTTCGCGTACATATAAAACCTAAATCGGCAATATAAATAATTTAAAAATATCTATATTCGCAATACAGATAATCGCAATCGCCCAAGGTTACAAATCAATCCAATATCTCCGGGTAACATCATTCTCGCCTTCCGCTTTAATTTTATTTTCCAATTTGCCACCGTGTTTTTCAATTATCCTATAAGAAGCGATGTTATCGTCAAAACTCGTCATTAAAACTTTCTTGATTCCCAATTTTTTCAATTTTGGCAAAACCAATTCACGCATTTTGCTACCATATCCTTTCCCTCTTTCCGAAGGCACAATCTCGGCGCCGATATGGCCGCCGCGCAATTCAAGATCGGCATTCAGCTTGTGGCGGATGCTGACAATACCGATCACCTCCTCCCCTTCAACCAGCCAATAAATATCATAAGGCATCCAGCCAGACGGTAAATTTTTGCCTTGCGAATGCAACCGCGCGGTTTTAATGATCAAATCCAAATCATCCGGATCGCCCAAAACCTCCCAAAGCTTTATGCTCTCAGAATCATTTTTTAATTCCTCTACCGCCCTCTTCCATCCCGCCCCATATTTCTTTGTCGGCTTAACCAGCTTCATAAAATTTTAACTAAGAAAATCAAGAGCGGTAAGAGCGTATATTTTTGTGGTATTAATCACGCTTTCAATTTCAACATATTCATTCTTATCATACACTCCGCCTCCATCGGGACCGAAATTTACCGCAGGGATTCCTTTATCAACAAACATCCACATATCGCTCCACGGACCTGAGCCTTCCGCGATAGGCTCAAAACCCATTACTTCCCGAGTATTCTTTTGGATTATTTCAACAATTTTTTCCCGAGGATCAATAAATGTCGAAGGCACATATATTACAGGCGTTAGTATATAAGAAATACCGAGATCATTTAATTTATTGTTTATTTCTTTTTCGATATATTCTTGGGAAACTCCCGGCATAATTCTAACATCTCCGAAGGCAACGCAAGAGTCCGGCACGATATTTATCGACTTGCCGCCATTAATGATTGTTGGGAATGTAAAAACAGTTTTTCTTCCAGGGAATATTTGATGGTCCGAATCAGGGAATCTGATTTCTTGAAGCGCCTCAATCGCTTTCGCCATATCCAAAATCGCATTCCTGCCTGCGGCTTTTTTCTCCCACTCGCGCGAACCGGTATGTATGGCATCCCCGGTAACTTCTATTTTAAAACGATATCCCCCTCGATTGCCTATTGTTATTTTTTTAGAACCGGGTTCGCCGACAATTGCCGCATTGCCAGTGTATCCCCGATCGAGCAAATATCTGGTACCGAAATGCGACGCGGCCATCGGCTCTTCGTCGATAACGAACTGCAAGCATATTTTGCCATTAAATTCTTTTTCATGTTTCAAGAGCGCTTTCGCCATATATATGAAACTGCAAAGCGATGATTTCATATCAAGAACCCCAACCCCATACAGCCGGCCTTCGCGGCAATCACCGGAAAACGGCGGATACGTGTAACCATTTGATGCAGGCACCGTGTCCATATGGCCATTGAAAATAAGCGTTTTGGACCCTTTCCCGAATTCGCAAACAACATTCGGCCTCGATTCCGAAATGCCTTCAAACTTCGGATTCAATCCGATTTCTTTGAGTTTGCCATAAATAATTTTGGCCAACCCCAGCTCAATCGGATCATAAGGGCTCGACTTCATCGGATTATCCATATTTGGATTCACCGAATTTGTTTGAACGAGTTTTTTTAAAAACTCAATTTGCTCGTCCTTGGAGTTTTCGATATCCGCGATTATTTTTGATTTAATGTCAGGTATTTATTTGTTATTCATTATAAAGTTGGAATATATTTTTTCGATCTCTTCAAAATAATCTCTGATAATTTGTTTAAAATTAAACCCAATCGCCGAACCTTCAATATCTGTGAGTGAAAAAAATTTCATTGCCTTGCCTTCGGCCAAAACCAAATCACCCTCCGCGGCCGGCTCATCCAAAACATAGATCATTTGTTTGATGCCGTTATCTTTATATTCGCCGAAAAATTTCACACCGCTGATCGTGAATCCAAGCTCCTCTTTGATTTCCCGCGCCAACGCCTGCTCATTGGTTTCACCCGGCCCGACTCCCCCGCCAAACAGCACCCACTTGTCGATCTCCGGCTCTTCGTCGCGCAATTGCAAAAGCAGATCCCCATTTTTATTTTTGATTATCAAACACACTTTTACATTTTCCATGATTCTTCGAATTTACGAATAAATAAAAATTGAATTACCCAATACCATATATTCCATTTGGAATATATCGCGTGAATCCGAAAAAATTCACGAAAGAAAATACTCAATCGGCTTTTGGTAAATTTTCGCCAGCATATCAAGCTCCACCGCGCCGATAAAAATCTTCCCAGATTCAACCTTGGAAACATATGACTGGCTTTTATCGATCTTATGCGCCACTTTCCCCTGATTCAACCCGCGCGCCATTCGCGCCGCGCGCAATTTGGCCGCGATTTTTTTATATTCTTCTTTGTGGTCGCTGATCATATTCTTGATTAATAAAAAAATCTGCAATTTTATTTTAACAAAATATATTCCAAATGGAATATATGATTTGTTAGCCCTAAAAGTCATTACGCGAGTCAATCAATCTTCGATCCAGAAATCAGAAAAATAAATCGGATCCACCCCGTTTTTGGCGCCATATTCAATTGCCGCTTTGAATTCGTCTGATTTCCAGCCCCGTCCCTGCTCGCGCGGAACCTTGAATATCTTGTCCAGAAAACAGATGTAAACAACCGATTCATCCCAAAAATGAGCGTACCAGCCATATTTCAAATTACCCGAAATAAGCTTTATTGAATTTTTGACATCTTCATCTTTGAATTCAACAACAAAAAGATACCAAAAAGGAAATTCTTTTGACTCGGAACGTTTTTCCACTCTCACAAACCCCGCTTTGAGGTCATTCAAAATTAACGGGTTTTTTAACGATTCCGACAGAATAAATCCCTTGAACATATTTATGATAATTTTTGGTTATTAAAAACCATTTTGTCGCCAGGGCCAATGATTTGGGTTTTGGCGTCGTCGACAACAACGGCTTGTTTGTCGCTTAGCGCGATTACCGGATAGCTGACTTTGGCCGCCTCCGCCTTTGTCGCTTCGATATTTGTTTCGTCGATGTGCGGCGCGATCGCGAACGGCACCAAATTCATCGCGGCTAAATCTTGCAAGCCAACTTCGTTCCTGTCGGCGTGTTTCCAATTCGCGGTTTCAATGTTTGGCCCGGCGATCATCGAACCCGCGCTCACGCCCACATACACGCCTCCCCTTTCCAGAAACTGTTTGGCCAATTTTTCAAATCCGCTTTCGCGGACATATTTCAAAAGATAAAAAGTGTTGCCACCTTCAACGTAAATTATATCGACGCCATCTAATTTTTCCGCCAAAGTTTTTTCATTCTCTTTTTCAATGTCAACTTCGGTTATATCGGTAATGCCCAATTGCGCGATGACCAGTTTATCCTTGTTCAAATACCAGCGGTCCAATTCGGGATTGGCCGCGGTCGGGATAAAAATCATTTTGGCTCTCTCCGGAGCTTTACCCAGCAACTTCAAAAAATCCGGCGCGACTTCCGGGACCAACCCGGCAGAGGTTAGAAATAATTTCATATATTACGTTTATTGCGTTGATTGCGTTGATTGATATATTAGCAGAAATCTCATTTTTGCACCTGCTTTGGAAGCGGAAAGCGTAACGGCAACCGCGGTCCGCCTATTTGATATGCAAATTGAATCCTATTCGGCTTTAACGAATTTGCGAAGCCGGTCTTGGAAACGGTAATAAAGGTAGCCCACCAAAAGAAGGAAACATCCCAAAACAATGAACGAGAAAAACCGGTAAAGATTACCCAAATCCGCGGTATCAACAAGGAAAACCTTGACGATCACGATCGCAAACAAAGCGATCGCCAAGAAACGCTCATAAGTTGTTTTCTTGATTATCCCGGCAATCATCAGAATCACGCCGTATATGGTCCATGCCGCCGACAAGAACACATTCTTTAAATTATCGAAGTTGAATGCCGATGCCCTACCCGCCAACAGAGCCTGCTCGTCGCAATAGCTGATGATTTCAGCGCTGATTATCCACAAATTCAGGAAATGGAACATCATAAACAGCGTCGGCTGGAAAAGCTGGTATTCGTCTTTCGACATCTTATCTTTATTGGTGCGGAACAATTGAAGAAACAACCTGACGGCAATTGCCGAAGCCGCAAACGCGAAAACCCGGGTATTGGCCAGCGGCACGTATTTTAAGACGCCAATATGGCTGTCGAAAACCAACAAATGGAACAACGCGGCGGCAAAAGTGGCATAAGTAACACAGCGAAGTGCCACACTCTTTAAGCGGAATGACAATAATCCTGCCGCCAGACCGCCGAAAGTCCACAAGATCGGATACCAATACTCACCAAAAAAATTATGGATTTCAAGGCTCAATCCGAAAAGACCGGCAAACGCGCCCTCAAGCGCGAGAATGGGAAACAGCTGCCGTTCGTTCTCCCCCAGCTCAAGCTTCCGGCGGCGATACAAATAAGCGCTGGCCGCAACAACGGCAAAGAACACCGCGTATGCTAAAAGCCTCAAATTGAATATTGGCATCGATCCGGTCTCAAGACTGCCTTCGAACACCGAAAGCCGGAACAATGTTGCCAACAACAAACAGTTGCCCAACACCCGGTAAATTGTCAGCTTCCACCTGAAGCCGGCGGCAATAAATGCCAGCGCCTCAATCGCCCAAACAACGACAGTCCATTTGCCGTAGTTGCCGAAGAAATCATGAACCTCAAAACTCGAGCCGACGACAACCGCCAGCGCGGCTTCCAGCAACAATAAATAAAACATCGGCGACTCTGGCTTGCCCGATTCCATTTTGTAGCGTCGATACAAATAAGCCCCGGCCGCGGCGGCGCCAAAATATAAGGCATAAGACAAGAACCGGCCATTGAAAATAACCATTGCGTTGCCGGGCAAACTGCTTTCGAATATCAATAATTTAATGAGCGCGGCAAAAAACAGAAAGCCTCCCAATCCCCGATAAAGCGTCATTTTCATTTTGAAACCGGTCGCGGTGAACGCCAGCGCTTCCGCCGCCCAAGCCGCCACGATCCATTTGCCGTCAAACTGGATCGGCACCGCAATCGCCAGCAAAACAAATCCGGCGGTCAGCAGAAAATGGCGGAAAAGAGAGTCGCGCTCGTTTTTGCCGCCCACCGCCGCGGCCATCGCGCAATAGAAAACTCCCAGTGCCATAGTGAACCAGCCCATAAAATCAGGATAAAGCGGATCGATGATCGCGTAGCTCATTGAAAAATAGAACAGCGGGTTGGCGGAAACAAGCATCAAATCCCAGGAATTTTCCGGCGATTTTTTGACAAAATATTGGATGAACGGAACACACAGGAAAATGGCGAAGAACAAACTCAAATAACCGAATGCCGGCGTGAATTGCAAAGACGAATAAAAATTAAAATACCAATATGAATAAGCCAGCGCCGTGCCCGCAAAGCTCACCGCCGACAGCGGCTGCCATAATTTATAGAACGCGGTCAAGAACACCGCCACATCAAGCAATGCCACATAAAGGAACAAAATGTGCGGACTGGCATTGCCGCTGTTGATCAGCAGGGGCGTCAGAAATCCGCCGACTTGGGCAAACATCGCCAGCGCCATCGAATTTTGCCGCAATGACAAAAGAATGCCGGCCGCGGTAACCAAGATCATCGCGAAAAACGCAGTCGGCTGGGCCATCAGTTTGTAAAAACTGAAAGCGGCGTAAAAAGAAACATACAAAACTCCCAGTCCCCCGCCAGTCAGCGCCTGGCCGTAATTTGCGAACCGTTTGCGCGTCAATTCGCCGACAATCAAAAGAATAATGCCGGCGGCAACACCCAGCGCCACCCGGCCAAACTCATTGATCAAATTATTTTCAAACGCGTAGCGCAGGAAAAACCCGACCGCGCAAATCACCGCCACCACGCCCACGCCCGTGAATATCTTGCTACCGATCTTGAATTCCAGGTTCTCTTCGGATTTATTTTCGGTTTCGATGCTTGCGGGCGGTTCCTGTTCCATTGCCGCCGCCGGTTTTTCAACCACCTCCAAAACCGCCGCCGCCGGA
Source organism: Minisyncoccales bacterium (assembly GCA_049641805.1). GTDB lineage: Bacteria > Patescibacteriota > Minisyncoccia > Minisyncoccales > UBA5738 > UBA5738. The sequence goes on along the minus strand of JBARNX010000033.1, from coordinate 3,995 downwards.
ATTGCTTCCGCCGCTGACTCGGTTTCCAACGGCGGCGCCGGTTCTTGGACTATGGACTGGCTGACCGCGTTATTTTTTATGCCAAATTTGATTTTTAATGAATCTATTTCTTCATCCAATTGGTTAATCCTGCTTTTCAGATACAAAAACGCGAATAAAACAACGATGAAAATAAAAAATTCGTACATATTTTTTTGTTTTGTTTATTTTACCGCTTTTTCGCGTTATTGCCCAATATCAAAACAAGGCCCGCCAGGCCTTGTGTGTATTTCCGATTTTATCCGCCACGTACCAACGAATCAGGAAAGATTTTCCGCGACATCGCGTTCGATTTGTTTTTGCAATTCCCGCGGATTATCGAATTTTTTGATATCCCTGATTTTTTTCATCAACCGCACCGCGACCGTTTCTCCATATATATCGCTTGCCAAATCTTGAATAAAAACTTCCAAAGAAACCGGTTCGCCGAATGTTTCCTTCGACCCGAAAAACAGCAATCCTTTATATTTCCGGCCCAAAACCTCGGCTTGAACCAGATAAACTCCGTGGCCCAAATCAACATCCGCCGCATCCAAATTCGCGGTCGGAAACCCCATCCCCTTCCCCCGTCCCGCACCCCGCACCACCCTGGCGCGAAAAAATAATCCCTTGAATCGCTTGTCATTCATGATTTTCAAAAATTATTTGAATTCGATTACTTTATCAATCGCAATTACCACTGCTCCCTTTGGTACTTCTTTTTTGTTGGTTTCTAAGTTTTTCGCAAAATCATAGTACTCGCCACTCTGACAATATTTCGCCACGCCAAAAATTTTAAAACAAAAACTATAGTCTTCCTCAAAAGCCAAAATGGAAACTTTGCCATTTGCTAACAAATTATTTCTCGTTTCATTCATTTCGTTGTCGGTAATTACCAGTGTTTCCCCTTCTGCTTTATTAACTTCAACAATAATAGCCCGCGGCTGTCCATCCAAACTTGAAGTCGCCAAAACTACCAAATTGCGGCGCATCAATAATTCCTGCTGCTTTTCGGTTAACTCCATAAAATTAATTGGTTACTGGCACTTGCTGTTTGAGTTGCAGGTCAAGCCCGAGGGACAGCCGCAGGAGTGGCAGGCATCGACTAAATCTAATTCATCATCGAAACAAAGTTTTGGCTTGTCGGTTGAACATTTGCCAATGGCGGTGCCGTCGGAGCAATGATTGCCGCCGTTATTGTCAAAAACCAAAAACTTGCCGCTGCTCACATCGCCCACGCTTGGCCTATTCGGATCAAATATATGAACGCGATACTCGCTGCCAACAACATCGCCCGCGTACCAATAATATCGGCCGGCCGAAGCATCAACATTACTGGCGATAATCGTTTCGCTTCCCGGAGCCTCCAATTCAATCGTCACTCTTTCGACCCCTCTGGATTCCCAGCGGATATAATAATCGCGGCGGTTTCCCAGCTTTTCTCCGCCATTGGGATAAATGATATCAATATACGCGTTCGAAACATTCCCCGCTCCATTTATTTGATCAAGCTGGCGCTGCAGATCGGCGATCCGCATCTGAATGAGCTGTATCTGCAATATCAGTATCTGCCGTTTAACCTCTTCAATCTGAACCAATAGCATCGCCTGATTTTGGTACTGCGCCGAACTCGGCCCAGCGGCGACAAAAGATATTGCAAGCGCCAGAAAACCCGAAAAAACGATTTTTTTAAAGTCGGTTTCATAGCTTATTATTATTGCTCCATTATATCATCGGCAACAGTGTTTCCCAAGCAACAAAATCTAACTTGCTGTCTCTTCCTGCGCTTCGATCCATAGCGGAGTGCAATTCAAAAGCAGTTTCATTTCCCCCTTATGCCAAATTTTTCAAAACTATAATCTTCTGGTTCTTTTATTGCAAACATATTTTTTAATTTATTTATAAGCTTAAAAGATGATCCAGCCAATAACTCAATGTTTTTTGTTGGTCAACTTGCAATGCCCGTCCGCCCAACTTTTTGAAAGCGCCGCAAGCCTTTTCCGAATCGTCAATCAAGATGCTCCTATTGATGTCCGCGCCGGTTTTTACCAATGCGGAACCAAACAAACCGCCATTTTCTCCGTGTTTTAAAACGCCCTCATTATATGAATTAACAATGCAATCAAAATGGTTATCAAGCCCAAGCTCTGGAACGGTGAACCGGTCAAAACAATCCATATTGACCGTGACCATTGCCACAACATATTTATTTTTCAGTCGATCGATCTTTTCCAGATCAGCGGCCGCAATCCTCATATTACGGCAATCATCTTCAAGGGCTTCGAGTAATGTTTTATATCCAAGATCCAATTCCCGGGAGAGAATTTCGCAAACCTGCTCCAAATTGCATTTCCCCCGCATCCAACGGTCAACCAAATCCCCGCCATTGAAAAGAAAGTTGTTTATCCGCTCATAATCGCGCTCGCCGAGACTTTGCCAAAACCGATCATGGCAAAGCGTCCCGTCAAAATCAATAAATAGCGCTGGTTTCATTTTTTATAATTTCTTAATCATCGCAAGCCCATCGCCGATAATCCGCCTTGTTGGGCTTATTATTAGATCGATTTTGCTTTTGTATGCCGCCGGCAATAAATCATCTCGTATCTCCTTAAAGCCTTGCTCTTCGTAGAATTTTTGATTTCTTCTTTTACACATCAAATACACCGGCCGTCTTTTTTCCGCGGCAAAAAGCAATTTTATTATCTTGCTCCCGATCCCCTTCTTTCTGCAATCTTCAGCCACCGCCACGCTGGAAAGTTCAATATTGCCATCGCCAATTTCAGTTATTCTGGCGCAACCCAAAATTCGCGACCCGGCGGCCGCCACCAAAAAACCGTCGGCGGCCATATTGGACGCATCCAAATCAAAAGCAACCAACATTTCCAATATCTGCGGCAAATCATCCGTGTTTGATTTTCGATAAATGATCTCCTCCATTATAAAATTTCTTTTAGCCAGTTTGCTATTAAACTCGCAACTTGGATTTCGCGATTATGATATGTGTGGTCCGCGCCTTTGATAACGGATGTTTTTGATTTGGGATTTTTCAAATGCGGCGCGATAATTTCCAAATCTTGTTTTGGCGAATTGATGCAAAGATTTTCTTTTGAGCCATAAAGCGCCAGGGTGGGAATTTTGATATTTTCCAGTTTTCCAAAACCGCCATTTTCGAAAATCGGGAAAATGTTGGCTTTGGTTGGGTCGCCAAATTCATCAATGAAAGTATTTGCCGAAACATAATACGTGCCACGGATCGGTCGAAGTAATAATTCGTTGCCCCTGCCCTGCGCAACCATATCATTTGCCAGCGCCAAATCTTTTTCAAAATTTCGCGGATCATATTTTTTCAACAATCCGGCCGCATCCGCCGGCGACATCAAAACCAGCGCGATAACATCTGTTTGCGGTTTTTCATTTAAAAAATAAACCGCCTTGCCGCCGCCCTGGCTGTACCCCTGCAAAATAATCTTTTCATAACCGCGAGATCGAAAAAAATCCAGCCACGCGCCAATGTCAAAAACGCATTCTTCGAAAACATCGAATGCCTGCCCGATTCTTTTTATCTGGTCGGTATTTCCAATACGAAAATCAGCAATTTGGTCGTGACCGCGCAGATTAACCGTCAGAAAACCAAACCCGGGCGCGGTGTAAATTTCAGCCATCGCATCCAAAAACGCATTCGCGTAAAACCCGCCGGCCCGGCCGTGCAAATGTAAAATCCCGATTTTCGACCCCGCCTCCGGCTCAAAAAGCAGCCCGGTCATTCTCAATTGGTCGCAAGTATCGGTCCGGCAAAAAATAGTTTTCATATTTTATCAAATATAATAGCTTAAATTAACTTCCAACTCAAAATAGAGTAGGAGGAGGGCTCTCGCCCTCCGTCCCCTCATCGAACCGTGCGTGCGGATTTCCCGCACACGGCTCTCCGATAAGGTGGCTTCGTTGCAAAGAGAAAACAATTCAAACAAGCTCGTCCA